>CAMCRV010000006.1 GCA_945877365.1 uncultured Clostridia bacterium
CACCGGTTTCGCTTACCTCGATCTTGTTTTCGTAGTTCTTGATCTGACTACGAATAATTTTCGTTATTTCTTCGGGTCTAAGTTCCATACAGTCCCTGCTTTCTCATCAGAGTACGGTGTTTTTCAGCAGATCCCGGATGGTATCCATGCGGTGAGAAACCGTATCATCCAGGCGCTGTCCGTCGTAGTCCAGGCGAACGCCGCCCAAACAAGAAGGGTCAATACGATTGACCAGTTCAATGTGCTTACCGGTGATTCTGGCCAGCTTTTCGGTAAGCTTTTCTGCCTGCTGGGCAGACAAGGCAACTGCCGTAACGGCAGTCACGGGCAGGATGCCGTTATCCTCGTTGAAGAGGATGGCGTAGGCATCACAGCAGTCGCTGAAGTGCCGGACATAGTTTTTCTCTGTCAGGATCTTCAGGAAGTTCAGCAAATAGGGGTGGATGCTGCCCCGGAAGCTGTCGTCCAGAATCTGGCAGCGTTCCGCTTTGGACAGGCTGGGGGAGGAGAGCAGGCGGATGAAATCCGGATCCTGCCGGAAGCACTGCTGCAGAACCTTCAGCTGTGCTCCGATCTCCTGACTCAGGTTCTCATCCTTGGCCAGTGTGTACAGGGATTCGCCGTAAACATTTCCAATCTGGGTCATACCGAATCACCCAATTCGTTGATGAAGCGGTCGATCAGCTGTTCCTGATCGGCGGCGCTGAGTTCACGCTCCACGACCTTACCGGCGATGGCCATAGCCAGACCGGAAATTTCGTTCTTTGCGTCGTTGATAGCCTTCTTCTTCTCCATCTCGATGTCGGAAGACGCCTTCAGCTTGATCTGGGCAGCAGTCTGCTGAGCCTGATTGATGATCTCTTCACTGCGGCTGTTGGCGGTGCGCTGGGCAGTCAGCAGCAGATCATCAGCCTTGGCACGGGCTTCCTTCATGTTCTGCTCGTAGGTCTCCTTAATGGTCATGGCCTCGGCACGGGCAGCCTGGGCATCGGTGATTTCCTTATCGGCAGCGGTGCGCCGCTGGTCGAGGATGGCTTTCACCTTGTCCAGGAAGAAGATCTTTGCGATGAGCAGCTGGATAAACAGGTTGCAAATCTGGGCAATCAGCGTAACAGGGTTTACCGTCACTAAGGACTGGTAAAGGGTCTCCATTGCGTTGCCTCCTTCCGGCTAAAATTTTACTTTTGGATTACTTTCGGCCGGAACTTAGTTCAGGTAGTTCATGAACATACCGGGAGCAACGAAGATCAGCAGCAGGCCGGTGACGAAGCCGTAAATACCGGTGGTCTCGGACAGTGCAATACCCAGAATCATGGTGCTGGTGACATCGCTCTTGCACTCGGGCTGCTTGCCGATGACTTCACAGGCGCGGGCGGCACAGTTACCTTCACCGATACCAGGGCCGATACCTGCGATAACAGCCAGACCTGCACCGATGCCGCAGCCAGCCAGGGCGATACCTTTTGCCAAAATCTGATTTTCCATAAAAATATGCCTCCTAAAAATATAATACAAGTTTGTTTATTCAAATGGCTGGGCTTAGTCGCCGGCAGCCTGTTTGATGAAGAGAGTGGTGAGGGTGCAGAAGATAAATGCCTGAATGCAGCCGCCGAACCAGTCGAAGTACAGGCTGGGGATGGCGGGGATACCCACGGTCAGCCAGGGGTAATGCACACCCAGATTGGTGATCACGGCCAGAACACCCAGAACGGCAACGATGATGCCCAGAATGAAGAACAGCTTTTTATTGGCCTTTTTGCCGAAGAGAATCAGCAAAGCGCCCAGTGCGGCAACGCAGACGGCAGCCACCAGGCTGGAGCCCAGCAGACCGAACAGAGCGTTGTTGGCGGCAGCCAGAGCGGCATAGATCAGGGCGCTGATAACCGTGCCGGAGAGGATGTTGCCGAAGTGACGGCAGGCCATGGACACGGGGGTAAAGCACTCGGACATGATGTTGATGGGCAGCAGCACGGCGATGGGATCCAGGAAGCTCTTCATGTATGCCACAATGCCGGAGGATTTGATCTTGTGGTAGGTAATCAGCACGAAAACCACAAGAGCCCAGGCCAGCTCCGTCATCAGATCAGCCGTGGGGCTCCAGATGCCCAGCAAACTGATGAGATTGGAGATGACGCTGGTGATGAAAATGGTTCCCACCAGGGGGATGTAGTGGTCAAATCCGGTGCCCATGTTGCCACGGACGAAGTTGACCAGAGATGTGTAGGCCATTTCGGCAACAGCCTGCTTGCGGGAAATTCCGGAGACCTTCAGCCCGGAGCCCAGCCAGATCAGCAGACCCGAAATGATCAGCATGACCAGCCAGCTGGCCGTCAGCGTCTGGGTGATCTGCACAGATCCGAACAGGGGAACATTCTCAATCGTAGCCAGAATTCTCGCACCGTTGATAGATACATCCATAAGTTTACTTCACCTCGCAGATTATATAAAAAACTTTAAATTTCAAAGGGACCCAGATGATCCTCCTCTTCCTCGGCAGCTTCTTCGGCGGCTTCGGCAGGAGCTTCGGTTCTGGGGGGATCCGGGGGCAGCAGCTTGCCCTTGGCCTGTAAATAATAGATGATGATGGGCGGATACAGCAGAGGAACCGCACCGGCCACCAGATGAATCTGAGGAACCAGGAAACAGACAATCACCCAAACTGCCTGAAGCATCAGGCGGCCGTTGTAGCTGGCCTGAAAGAAGGCCTTCATCTGCTTTTGATCCTCAAAATCCACCGCCTTCTGAACTGTCAGGCACATGATGGTAAAATTCAGAATGGTGATGATGGAGCCGCCAAGAGCGCCCACAAAAATGCGGTAGCTGAAGGTGCCGATGCCAAACTGGCTCAGCAGGAAGAGGCCTGCCACCAGCAGGACATCGCAGACAAGGGTTCCCTTGGCGATGCGTGCGATTTCCTTACGGGATGCGCTTTGCAGTTTCATAGAGTCAAGTCCTTTGCTATTTGTGGTCGTTGAAGGCCAGAGGGGCTTCTTTGGTGGGGGAGGCCTCCTCAGCGGCCTTGCGCAGGGCGTGCAGGCAGGAGCGGACGGTGCTGATACTGGTCAGCAGTCCGAGGATGCCGCAAACGGCAAAAATCCACATCCCGAGGCTGAATTTTGCCTGCAGCCAACTGGCCAGTATCAGGAAGAAGCAGAGCGGAAACAGAATGGAAAAGCCGAACTGCCCAACCCAAAGCAGCAAACTCAATATTTTCATACAGCCCTCCGAGCGTGGATCTATTGAAGTGCGCAAATTATTCGGTATAATTATAACTGATTCCATCTCAACTTGCAATTATGACAATTGCCCTAATTATGCTTTCGGAATTTATTAATTTTCTACAAAAAATTTGTTGAAAAATCGAATATAAATCCAAAATAAACAGAAAAGAAGCCCTTTAAAAACAGGTACGCCTATTGTATAATAAGGAAAAGAAAACAATACGATGGAGAAAAACTATGGAACAGGACATGGAAATCCTGCAGGGTGTCATCAGCTCTGTGGTGTTTGAGAACTACGACAACGGCTATACCGTGCTGCGGCTGAGTCTTGGAGGCGGCCAGACCGTCACAGTGGTGGGTACCATCCCTCTGCCGGTGGTGGGGGAGCAGCTGATGGTCACCGGCAAATGGGGCAATCACCCCAGCTATGGCAAACAGTTTGAAGCGGAATTTCTGGAACGAATGATGCCCCAGACCACCTCGGGAATCCTCAGCTTCCTCAGCAGCCGCACCATCCGGGGCATCGGCCCCAAAATGGCCGCCCGGATTGTGGATCACTTTGGAGAGCAGACCCTGCAGGTGATGGAGCGGGAGCCTGTCCGTCTGGCGGAGGTCACCGGCATCAGTCCGCAGAAGGCGGCGGAGATCGGAGAAGCCTTCCGGCTTCAGATGGGTGTGCGCCAGCTGATGGAGTTTTTTGCCCTCCATCAGCTTCCCGCGGAGCTGGCAGTGCGAACCTATAAAATTTACGGGGATGCCGCTGTGGAGCTGCTCTACGATGACCCTTACCTGCTGATGGATGAGGGACTGGATGCCCCATTCGGGGCAGTGGATCGGTTTGCCATAGAGCTGGGTGTTGCGGGAGATGATCCCAGACGACTGGAAGCCGGCGTCCTGTTTGAGCTGAACTATAACCTTTCCGCCGGTCACAGCTTCCTGCCCCAGGACAAGCTGATTGCTGCCACGGCTCAGCTGCTGTTCGTGGAGGCTGAGCTTGTGCAGCAGGCGGTGGAGAGACTTTTGCAGGCTGAGCGGCTGGTGCGGTGTACGCTGGCGGGAATCGTGGTGGTGTACCTGCCCCAGCTTTATGAAGCGGAAACCTATTGCACCCGTCGCCTGCTGGAATTTGCTTCCCTGGAATTTCCGGAACCGCGGGGATTGGATAAAAAAGTGGGTCAGGTGGCACAGGAAAGCGGAATTGACTACTCTGCGGAACAGGAGCAGGCCATCCGCCGGGCGGCCACCTCCGGCCTTCTGATGATCACCGGCGGCCCCGGCACCGGTAAGACTACTATATTAAATGGTATTCTCTCCCTGCTGGGGCAGATGCAGCTTCGCTGCGTTCTGGCTGCTCCCACCGGTCGTGCGGCGAAACGGCTGACGGAGGTCACCGGCGAAGAGGCATCCACCATTCACAGGCTTCTGGAGGCCTCGGTGGATCCGCATACGGGGAAAATGGTATTTGTCCGGGATGCAGGAAATCCCATCCAGGCGGATGCTGTGATTGTGGACGAGATGTCCATGGTGGATGTGCAGCTTTTGTACAGTCTTTTGCAGGCCATTCCCCAGGGGAAGCGGCTGATTCTGGTGGGGGATCCCGACCAGCTGCCCCCGGTGGGGCCTGGCTTTCCCTTCAGCGATATGCTCCGGGCAGGGGTCTTGCCCGGGGTCAGGCTGGTGGAGATTTTCCGTCAGGCGCAGAAGAGCCTGATTGTTATGAATGCCCACCGGGTGAATCAGGGGCAGATGCCGGAGCTGAAGGTCACCAGCAGTGATTTCTTCTTCCTGCGTCGGCAGACGGAGGAACAGCTGGCATCCACCATCCGGGATCTGTGTACCACCCGTCTGCCCAAGAATATGGGCATTCCACCGGAGCAGATTCAGGTGCTCTGCCCCACCCGAAAGGGCGGCGTGGGAACCATCGCTTTGAATCAGCTTTTGCAGCAGGCCTTGAATCCGGCCTCCCCGGAGAAAAAGGAGCATCAGAGTGGTCAGTTCCTCTTCCGGGAGGGAGATCGGGTGATGCAGATCCGAAATAACTACGATATTCTATGGAAAAAGCTGGACGGCTCCGCGGTAGGCACCGGGATTTTCAATGGAGATATGGGTGTCATCACATCCATCGACAGTAATCAGGAGACGATGACCATTGTCTTTGACGACCGTCAGGCGCAGTACGACTTTACCCAGCTGAATGAGCTGGAGCCCAGCTATGCGGTGACGGTACATAAGAGCCAGGGCAGCGAATACCGGGCGGTGATTCTCACAGCCTGGAACGCCTCTGCCTATCTGCTCAGCCGCAGTATTCTCTACACCGCCATCACCCGGGCCAGAGAGCTGCTGATTCTGGTGGGACGGGAGGATATTGTGGCCGCCATGACGGAAAATGCCAAACGCAGCCGCCGGTACTCCGGCCTGAAGCTGAGGCTGCAGGGGAAAGTGGAATGAAAATCTACCATTGGCTTATGGGTCTCCTGTTTCCGCCCAGATGCATTCTGTGCAGAAGGGTGCTGAAAAAAGAGGAGCTGGATCTGTGCCGGAGCTGCCGCAGCGATACTCCGGACTACTGCGGCGGAAAAAGGAAACTTCAGTTTCTTGACAGCTTCTGCGCAATCTGGTACTATAGAGGGAATGTAAGGAGCAGTCTTTTGCGGTATAAGTTCGGTTATGCTCGCTCCTATGCCCACGGCTACGGCAGATTGCTGGCCGGAAAGCTCCTTCAGGAATATCCGGACGGCTTCGATGTGCTGACCTGGGTTCCCATCAGCTCCCTGCGGGAATTCTCCCGGGGCTATGACCAGAGCCGGCTGATTGCGCAGGCTGTGGGACGGGAGCTGGGAATGACCCCGGTTCGCACCCTGAAAAAGACCCGGAACAACCCCCGGCAGTCCCGGATCAAGGGCGCAGCGCAGCGCCGGGCCAATGTTCTGGGTGTCTATCAGATTCAGAACAGTGAGGCCATCGCCGGGAAGCGGATCCTTCTGCTGGACGATATTCTCACTACCGGCGCCACTGCCGGTGAGTGTGCCCGGATGCTGCTGACAGCAGGGGCAAAGGAAGTGCACTGCGCCGTGGTTGCCGCGGCGCGAAAGGAAGAATAGGTGTAATTATGTTTTTGTTTTCCAACGACCTGGGCGTTGACCTGGGCAACTCCAATGTTTTGATTTATGCGGACGGCAAGGGTCTGGTGGTTCGGGAGCCCTCCGTGGTGGCGGTGGATAAGAACACCGGCAAGATCCTTCAGGTGGGCGCTGCCGCCCGGAATATGCTGGGCAGAACCCCCGGCAATGTGGTGGCTATGAAGCCCCTGCGGGATGGAATTATCTCCGACCATGAGATGACGGTGCGGATGCTTCAGGAGATGTTCAAAACTGCCACCAAGGCATCCTGGCTCACCCCCAAGCCCCGTGTGGTCATCAGTGTCCCCAGCGGCGTGACGGAGGTGGAGGAGCGCAGCGTTATCAACGCCGCCATCGAAGCCGGCGCCCGCCGTGTGTTCCTGATTGAGGAGCCTCTGGCTGCCGGATTGGGAGCCGGACTGGATATCAAGGGCGCCACCGGTCATCTGGTGGTGGATATCGGCGGCGGCACCACGGATATTGCCGTGCTGAGTATGAACGGCGTGGCGGTTTCCTCTTCCCTGAAAATTGCCGGAGATTATTTTGACGAGTGCATTGCCCGGTATGTCCGCCGCCAGCACGGCGTGATCATCGGCCAGGTCACCGCAGAGTCCGTCAAGATCCGCATCGGTCAGGTATTCCCCCGGGAGGAGGAGCTGACCATGAATGTCAAGGGCAGAGATGCCAAAACCGGTATGCCCAGAGAGGTGACCCTGACCTCCACGGAGATTTACGAGGTTCTGCGCCGTCCGGCCAGAATGATCGTGGACGAGATTGTGGCGGTGCTGGAGCAGACTAGCCCGGAGCTGGTGTCCGATATCTCGGAAACAGGCATCACCCTCACCGGCGGATGCGCCCAGCTGTGGGGCATGGTGGAGCTGATTCTGGAGCGTACCGGCATCCCCACGGTGCTGGCGGACGATCCCGATTCCTGTACCGCCTACGGCTGCGGCAAGAGCCTTGCCTGGATCAATCATATGCAGGAAGGCCCCATCAATATTGCCAGAAAACGCATGATGCGCGGTTAAAAGAAATGCCCCCGGATTTCCGGGGGCGTTTTTCAGGCATTACCGGAGGTCTGATAGCCCTCGCAGGGGCCTTCCCGGTCGCAGTTTCTGGGGGAGAACTGTTCCTCGGGGAAGGGGATCCGGCTGAACAGCTCGCAGGGATCTTCGGAACAGCCGGGGCTGTCGCAGCACTCCTTGCAGGGGATGCTGTATTCCAGCACGGGAACCACCAGCTGGGCATCCCGTTCCAGCCGGATGATGGAGAACTGTCCCAGGGTGACAAACAGCCGGTGTTTGTCGCCGGAGAGCACCAGCTCCTCGTCGAACTGTCCCCGGATGGCTCCGGGAATCTGGCAGACGGTGTCGGAGCAGGAGCACTCGCACACCTCCCGCACCCGGGAGGAAAGCACCATGGGATCCAGCACCTCCACTGCCGGCACCAAAGTGCCATGCCGGATCAGAAAAGCCGCGGCCTGAAAAAAACAGTTGCCAAATTCAGGAGAAAGTGGTACAATAAAAATTGAAATTTGAACACAAAGAGGTGAGGGTATGAATCTGAAAAGCGTCCATCACATTGCCATCATTGTTTCTGACCATGACAGGGCGTTGGACTTCTATGTGAACAAGCTGGGCTTTTCCGTGATTCGGGACTGCTTCCGGCAGGAGCGCAGCGACTGGAAGACGGATCTGGCTCTGGATGGACTGGAGCTGGAGCTTTTCTCCCAGTCCAATCCCCCCAAGCGCCCCAGCTATCCCGAGGCCTGCGGCCTGCGGCATCTGGCCTTCCGGGTGGCAGATATTGAGGCTGCCGTGGCAGAGCTGGCGGAAAAGGGGATTGTATGTGAACCTATCCGCATGGATCCCTATACAAAGACGCGGATGACCTTTTTTTCAGACCCTGATGGTCTGCCGCTGGAGCTTCACGAATAAAAGTTAACCGTTCTGAACAGAGGGGAGCTTGTCTTCCCTCTGAAAGATTGTTAAAATGACCACAGCAGGGGAGGGAGGAACCCTGAGGTTATTAGCGCCGGGCCCGTAATCGGGTGACGAGGATTGGCAGTTGTCGAAAGACTCGGCGGATGCTGCCACGGTTGGGTGAGCCGTCAGAGAGAAAGGAAAAAGCGGAATCAACACTGTAACAGAGGTTCTCTCACCATCCAAATCTAAAAATCTAGGAGTATTTATGTATACAATTACCGATCTTTATGATCTTGACCACACCATTGCCGCAGATTATCTGCGCCAGTTCACCTATCCCTGGGAGGCGCTGAAGGGTATCAAGGAGCTGATCCTGACCCTTGGCCCCAACCTGAATCCGGAGGAGTATGAGGAGCGGGAGCCCAATGTCTGGGTTCACAAAACCGCCAAGATTTTCCCCTCCGCCTATCTGGGCGCCCCCTGCATCATCGGCCCTAACACCGAGGTTCGCCACTGCGCCTTCATCCGGGGCAGTGCTCTGGTGGGTGCCGACTGCGTGGTGGGCAACTCCGTGGAGCTGAAAAATGTCATTCTCTTTGACCATGTTCAGACCCCCCATTACAACTATGTGGGCGACTCTATTCTGGGCTACTACAGCCACATGGGCGCCGGTTCCATCACCTCCAATGTCAAGAGCGACAAGCAGCTGGTGGTGGTACATAACGGAGACGAGCACATGGAAACCGGCATCAAGAAATTCGGCGCCATGCTGGGGGACTTCGTGGAAGTGGGCTGCAATGCCGTCTGCAATCCCGGAACGGTGATCGGCAGACACAGCAATGTCTATCCCACCTCCTGCGTCCGGGGCGTCGTCCCGGCCAACAGCATCTGGAAGAACAATGGCACGATCGTCTGCAAGGCAGAAAAGGAGTAATGCATATGGGCAAGTATTTTGGAACCGACGGCTTCCGGGGAGAGGCCAACAAGAATCTGACTTTTGAGCACGCTGTGAAAATCGGCCGTTTTCTGGGCTGGTACTACGGCGCGAGACTGGATAAAAAGGCAAAGGTGGTCATCGGCAAGGATACCAGAAGATCCTCCTATATGTTTGAGTACGCCCTGTGTACCGGCCTGATGGCCAGCGGTGCAGATGCCTACATCATGCATGTCACCACCACCCCCTCCGTGGCCTACATCACCCGGGTGGATGACTTTGACTGCGGTATTATGATCTCCGCCTCCCACAACCCCTTCTACGACAACGGCATCAAGCTGCTCAACGGCAACGGCGAGAAGATGGATGAGGAGACCATCCTGAAGGTGGAGGAGTATATCGACGGTCTGGTGGAGATTCCCATTGCCCATCGGGACGGCATCGGCAGAACCGTGGACTATGTGGCCGGACGGAACCGCTATATCGGCTACCTGATCTCCATGAGCAAGTACAGCTTCAAGAATGTGAAGGTGGGTCTGGATGTGGCCAACGGCGCCGCATGGCAGATCGCCAAGGGCGTGTTCGATGCCCTGGGCGCCAAGACCTATGTCATCAACGATGCCCCCAACGGCTACAACATCAACACCGACTGCGGCAGCACCCATGTGGAGCATCTGCAGAAGTTCGTGGTGGACAACGGCCTGGACATCGGCTTTGCCTATGACGGCGATGCCGACCGCTGCTTCTGCGTGGATGAAAAGGGCAATGTCATCACCGGCGACCACATCCTGTACATCTACGGCCTGTACATGAAGGAGCGTGGCAAGCTGATGAACAACAAGGTGGTCACCACGGTGATGAGTAACTTCGGCCTCTACAAGGCTCTGGACAAGGTGGGCATCGAGTACGAAAAGACCAAGGTGGGCGACAAGTATGTCTATGAGAACATGGTCACCAACGGCCACCGCATCGGCGGCGAGCAGTCCGGCCATATCATCTTCACCAAGTACGCCACCACCGGCGACGGTATCCTCACCTCCCTGAAGCTGATGGAGGTGATGCTGGCCAAGGAGAAGCCCATGAGCGAGCTGGCGGCTCCCGTGGTGTTCTATCCCCAGGTGCTGAAAAATGTCCGGGTCAAGTCCAAGCCCGAGGCACAGCAGGATCCCGATGTGCAGAAGGCCGTGGCAGATGTTGCCGAGGTTCTGGGAGACACCGGTCGGATTCTTGTCCGGGAATCCGGCACCGAGCCTGTGATCCGGGTCATGGTGGAGGCGGACACCGAGGAAATCTGCGAAAAATATGTGGATCAGGTGATTTCTGTCATCGCGGCCAAGGGTCATCTGGCATAACCCCTTCGGAATCATTTTTAGCCGAGAGGGGGAGAAACTATGTGTGGAATTGTAGGCTTTACAGGCGCTCAGCAGGCAGCACCGATTCTGCTGGAGAGCCTTTCCAAGCTGGAATACCGGGGCATCGACTATGCGGTGGGTCTGGAGGGAAGCCTGAAGCTGAAGGAAATCAGCTACATCCACAGCGAGGCCTATGCCGCAGGGGAGCTGAAGCACGGCACCATCAGCCTCATCGAGGATGGAACGCTGGTGATTGGCATTCTGACCCAGAGCGAGCTGTATGAGAAAACCATCAGCAACATGGTGGAATGCAAGAGCCGCGGTGCGTATCTCATGGGTCTGACCACCTTTGGCAAATACGAGACGGAAGACCACGCGGATTTCACGGTGTATGTGCCTAAGGTGGATGAGCACTTTGTGGGCAGCCTTGCGGTGATCCCGCTGCAGCTGCTGGGCTACTATGTGAGCGTGGCAAAGGGACTGGATGTGGATAAGCCCCGGAATCTGGCCAAGAGTGTGACGGTGGAGTAAAGCTCCGGTGTTTTCCATTCGGGGCTGCAGATCCGACAGAAAGTGCAAATATCCCCCTTCCGAAGTTTTCGGAAGGGGGATATTTTACGCAAAATGTGGTTGCTTTGGTGAATCCTGTTATGAAACATTTTTTGGTGTTTATCGACTATCCCACCGGAAAGCGCATCCCCAAGGACTCCCTGCAATGGTACGGACAGGTGGTTCGCGGCGGCGGTATTCCTGACTAAATAGCAAAGCCCCTTCCCTGCCTGAATCCGGGCAGGGAAGGGGCTTTGTTTGTGGCGGCAGATGGCCGTGAAGCAGCATTGCCGAATCTGTGAGTTTCGGGATAGAAAATCGCATATTCCCGTCTTATCAGGAAATCCGTATGAGAAATTCCTTGCCAATTTGGAAAATGCGTTATAAAATAGGAATAGCTCTTTTGGATAATCCAGAAAACGCGTTAAGGAGGAACCATATGAAAGCAAAGGTTTATTTTTCCCGCACCATTACCCCGGAAAAGGTTCTGGAGCTGTACAGGCTGGTGGGGAAGGAGCTGCCCGGAAAAGTGGCAGTGAAGGTACATTCCGGAGAAAAGGGAAACCAGAATTTCCTCCGGCCGGACTTCTGGAAAAATATCATCGAGTCTGTGGGCGGCACGGTGGTGGAGTGCAACACCGCCTATGACGGCGCCCGGAATACCACATCGAAGCATTTGAAACTTCTCGACGAGCACGGCTGGAACCGGTATTTCCCGGTTGACCTTCTGGATGCGGAAGGCCCGGATCTGGAGCTTCCGATCCCCAACGGCAAGGTGATCCGGAAAAACTATGTGGGCAAGGATATTGTCCATTACGACTCCATGCTGGTGCTGTCTCACTTCAAGGGACATCCCATGGGCGGCTACGGCGGAGCCCTGAAGCAGCTGTCCATCGGCGTAGGTTCTTCCTACGGAAAGGCCTACATCCACGGTGCAGGCGACCCAAAACAGATCTGGACGGCGGATCATGATTCCTTTCTGGAAGCCATGGCGGATGCGGCAGGCTCTGTGGTGGACTTTTTCCACGGCAATCTGGTGTACATCAATGTTATGAAGAACATGAGTGTGGACTGCGACTGCTGCGCCGTTGCGGAAGATCCCTGCATTGCAGATATCGGCATTCTGGCTTCCACCGATCCCATTGCCATCGATCAGGCCTGCATCGATCTGGTATATGCCTGCACCGATCCCGGCAAGCCCCATCTGCTGGAACGGATTGAAAGCCGAAACGGTGTCCATACCATTGAGGCTGCCGCCGCTCTGGGCTATGGAACCAGAGAGTATGAGCTGGTGGAAGTGGAATAAGCATCCGAAAAACAGGGAACGGGGAAGGCATCCCTGTGAACCCTGCTGCCTTCATGGATTTGCAGAAAAAGGGCTTACTGTCATACGACGGTAAGCCCTTTCGGCGGTTTGGGTATGGACTACTTAACGGTCTTTTCGTGCCATTTCTGCTTGGCGGTGGCGGTAAACTGGTTGCGCAGGGTAATAGAGCCGTCGTCATTGAGGACAAACCAGAGCATATCGTTGTCCACAGGACGCAGATCACCGTTGGCCTGGATCTCCAGTACCTGCTTTGCAATGGCATAGGTGCTGTCGAAATAGGGGGTATTCTCATCGTAGCCCTGCCACTGGTTCGGCCGGGCAATTTCGTCCAGCAGGCTCTGGCCATAGCCGTTGGCCTGATCCTCAGAGCGGTTGATGGCTACCCACATAATGACGGTTTTTACATTGTCGGACCGTCCTGCACCTACGCTGTCAGCCAGCTTGGCAAGGGCCACAGCCTCCGGGATCAGTGCTTCCGGTATGGGAGTGGTTTCCTCCTCCGGCAGAGTTTCTGCGGCGATAACCTCCGGCGTGGTTTCCACAGGGGGTTCTGTCTTCTGCTTTCCGGGAAGAAGCGCCAGAATGAAAAGCAGGATGAGCAGCGGCGACCATAGCCGGATGTCATAATACCAGCGCACATCTTTTCCAAGGCTGCGCAGGAAGGCAAAAATGGGGTTTTGCTTTTGCGGCTTTCTTCTTCTGCGCTCAATTCTGGGTTCCGGTCTGGGCTCCGTCTTCGGTTCTGCCTCAAGTTCTGCTTGGGGCTGTGTCTGAGGCTCTGCCTGAGACTGTGCCTGGGGTTCGGTTCTGGATTCTTCGTTCAGTGTCGGATCCATAATATCATCTCCTTCTGTTTTCGCCGTGAGATTCTAAATATCGGCGAGTTCCTCCGGGTTTCATAATAATATGATTCCGGTGAATAACGAGTCGAAATCTGTGAGGAAAAGAAAAACTTCCTCTTCGGGAAATAGAATAACATATTACAGCAAAAAAGTCAAATTTTATTCGTTTTTCAGACATAACTGAAACTTTTTATGAAATTATGTAAACAAAAGAATCTCCCAAAGCCTTTTTGAGACAGCCATCCGCGCAGTTCTGAAAGAGATAAATTGTCATTTGTGGGGATGCCCCCACGGGCAATGCGAGCCTTCGCCCGGGTGATGATCTTTCCATCCTTTGGGCACGCCCGGTTCGTTTTTGCGGTGGTGGTCTATTCTATATAACCTACGCAGTTCCGGTCGAGGGGCCCAAAGGATGTGGATTGTCTACCTGCAGTTCGTAACGAATTGTCAGCGGCGACTCGCCGCCAAATTCCAGTTTATCAACCGGCTGCGCAAAGCCGATAAGCAGATAAGATTTTAATCGACAGTATTACTTTGCAGGATTCTGCAGCTTTTTTAGAACAATCCCAACCACCCCGTTTTTGTTCACGCGGATATGATCCACAATCCGGCGAAGCTCGGTGTTGGTCACAGTCTCCAGATCCAGAAACCGCCGGATCTCCTGGGTGTATGCATCAGAAATGAACTGTCCATTGCATTTCAGCCGATGGGGCTGTTTCCGGCGTGCCAATTCGATATCCAGTCCGGCAAGCTGCTTTTCGATTGCCTGAACCTTTTCCTTCAGTGCGTCCAGAGAAATCAGGTCATTGGCATACATCTCCCGAAATCTGTCTCGCCGGCGGATCAGATGGGTGCGCTGCTGTTCCAGCATCTGCCGGCCTGACGCAGAGGCATCCCCCTGAGGAAGGGAGGCTTCCAGATAGGACAGAATCCCGGCGACAAAGGCATCCGGATCCCGTATCTGGGAGAAAAGATAGGTTCTCAGCTGTTCCAGCAGCTCCGGCTCATCCAGAGAAACGGTGTTATCGCACCGTTGGGCGGTATAGTGGTCGTTGGTGGCGCAGTGCCAGTAGACCCGGGTGTTGGCGTAAGTATAGGTTTTCCGGCAAAAGGATCTGCCGCAGTGCTCACACTTGATGAGGGTGGAAAACAGGTGCTTGCCGCTGTATCTTCCCTGACGGAAGGGCTCCCCGGAGTCGTATTGGACACGCCGGGATTCCAGGATTTCCTGAGTCCGCCGAAAAACTGCCGCACTTACAATGGCCCAGGAGGGACGCTCATGAAAAAAATGCTCATCTTCCGGCAGGCTGACCTGTTTTCCGGTGAGATAATCCTGGATTTCATACTTATGGTTAATCAGAACGCCGCTGTAGATGGGGTTTGTGAGAACCCGCCGGACAGCCCGGGCATTCCAGTCGCTTCCCAGTTTGGTCTTGGCCTGCTCCCGATTCAGAGTCAGGCTGATGCTGCGGCACCCCAGCCCCTGTTCTGTATACAGGTAAAAGATCCTGCGAACAATCCGGGCCTCCTCCGGATTGATGGACAGGGTAAAATTGTCAATCCGGTCATAGCCGAAGATCCTCTGGGGAACCCGCCCCTTTTCCGCATTGATCCGTTTTCCGAACTTGGTTCGCTTGGAAATATTGGCGGATTCTTCCTGCGCCATGGCACCAAAGATGGTCAGCACAAATTCGCTGTCCCCCAGGGAATCCATGTTGGCATTGAGGAAGAGAACGGTTATGCCCAGGGCTTTGAGCTGACGGATGCTCACCAGAAAATCCACGGTGTTCCGGGCCAGACGGCTGATATCCTTGACGACTACCATGGAGAACAGATTTTTCTGGGCATCGTGCATCATGCGGTTGAATGCATCCCGATTTTTCAGGGATGTTCCGGAAATGCCCTCATCGGCGTACAGCCGAACCAGGTCATAGCCGTTGCGGCTGGCGTAGGCAGTAAAAAAAGCCTTCTGGTTTTCCAGACTGTCCAGCTGTTCTTCTTTGCTGGTACTTACCCGGCAGTAGGCGGCAATTTTCATGTATCTGCCCTCAGCAGCTTCTCCAGCAGAATAGCCTTCAGCGCCGCCTCAACAGCCTGAGGGAGATTGGGGTTTTCAAAGGTATAGGTAACGGGTTTTGACACAGGTCAAACCTCCTTTCACTTGCCAGTTTATGGCCCGGGAGGGCGATCATGACACGGCTGGCGAGCGTTTCCGGCAACAGAACATATCTATTTGGTGCGATCAGCCTCCACCACTGCCGTGGGCAGGTTAGCGTGGAGGGTGGTCATCCCGTCGCTCTGGCCAAGCCGGGTGTCGCTGCGGAAGATATGCGCCTTGCTCTCCTCGCCGCACAGGACGGCCCGCTTGGAGAAAACGGCCAGTCCATAGAGTGTGGCAGGGCGGACGCTTCCCACAACCGCATCCGCCAGAATCCGGTAGTAGAAGGTTACATCGATGCAGTAGTGATTCCGGTCGAAAGCCACAGGCTCCACTTCAATATTGGTGTAGATCAGCTCAGCGCAGCGAACCCGGGCGTTGGCCGCATTATCCAGCAGTGCCTGAGATCCGGTGGTTAAGTATACCCGCAGATCCTCCACACAGTCCTTATCCCGGCAGGAATCTGTGATTTTTCGGGTGTCGATGGACATGGCCTGCCGCAGGTCGCTGGGATTGCACCGCATGGCAGGCGTGGTCTGTTCGGACATGAAACTACCTCCTATAGGAAAGTATAAGCGTTTTTTCGCCTATAGGACAGTTTATGCACCGACCCGGAGGAGGTGCAGGACTATAAAAAGCAACTGCCCAAACCTTCCTCTGCCCTTCACAGATGAACAAAGCAAACAGCGCCCATAAGAAATAGTTTACACCATTTCTTATGGGCGCAACATTCTTGCTGACACCGGCAACCTATGAATGACTGCGATCATCAGAACTGTCAAAATACAGAACTGCTATCCCGGTGGAGGAGAATGCCGGATTAAAACAGGAGTTTGACCAGTTTTGTGTTTTTAAAGGAAAGGTAAAAAATCGCCGGAAAGGTCCATACGCAAAGTAGGGTAACCCAGTTTATCCACATCCCCTGAATGTGAAGGATCCAGGCAATCTTCATTACAACCGCGATAATTCCGTATTGCATCAGATATATTGCGGAACTGATTCCCCTGAAATATCTGGTATCGATATTTGGGTTCCAGCTGCGGAATGCAAGAACCAGATAATAGGTGAACAATGGAAGAAAAAGATACATACTACGATCATCACTAGGTGACACATGGGCACCAACGAAACTGATTTCTGCCCATAATATCCCCCCGAATAGGAACAAAAGCGGCATGGAAGCTGTTTCCTGCTTTCGGGTTGCTTCCCCAATGCACATGAGAGGCAGGGCAAAAAAGATGCCATTACGGGTTGTAAGGAATATGGATTCATACAACGGACAGCCACCAATCAGCCATTGATATGCCCCCCCAAAAATGGTTCCCCAAATGTACAGCAGGACAGCAGCGTATTGCAGTGCCTTCCGATTTCGGACAAGACAGAAAGGAATGGCAGCAATAAGCAACGAAGTGAGGAACCAGAGGTAAGCTGGTGTTTGAAACAGAAACTCTCGTAAGGGAATCCCACCCGATTGAAAAACAAATAACGGCATATAAATGATGAGCCATACAAGCAGCAGCCTGCCTGTATTCCATACATACCGCCTGAATGCTTCCCTGTGCCCTCTTTTGTTTATGGACTCGGCCAGAAACATTCCCGACACCGCAAAGAAAAATGGCACACCCAGCCGTGACAGGTACTGCCTTATGAAATCCACAACAGTCCCGGAAAGCCCAATATGCAACATTGGGATCAGGCAGGCAAAGAAAACTCTGCCAACATCTATTCCTCTGTAATTTCTCATCCGGATGTCTCCTTTTCAATGATCCTTCCTCCTCAAATTTTGAGAGGGGAGGATTCCTTTGCAAACAGGTATCGTCTGGATTCAGATTACCAGTTGAAACGATATACCGTTTCGCTGTGGTATTTTTCTCCTGTCCTGGTGATGGGCTGAGGCCAGTCGCTGTGGTGCAGGGCATCGGGGTAGAACTGGGTTTCCAGCGCAATGCCGCTGCGCTTGCCGTAGACTGTGCCGCCCTTGCCGATTTCCTGCAGAAAGTTGCCGGAATAGAACTGAATACCGGGACAATCGGTGTATACGGACATGGATCTGCCGGAGTCGGGGTCCAGCAGGGTGGCGCAGGGATTGCAGAAGACCTCCCAGTTATGGTCGTATCCGCCCTGAAGGTGCAGCGGCTCATAATCGGCATCGATATCCTGACAGATGGCCTTGGGGCGGCGGAAGTCCATGGGGGTGCCCTCCACGCTTCGGAGCTCTCCCGTGGGGATGTTGGCGGCATCGTCCGGGTTGAAGAACCGGCCGGGAAGGGTCAGCACCTGACGGATGGCTTTTTCGGTGTTCTGATGGCCGGAGAGGTTAAAGTAGCTGTGGTTGGTGAAATTGAAAACCGTGTCGGCATCCGAAACGGCATCATACACGATGTGCAGCCCACCGGAATTGTCCAGAGAATATGTCACCTGAATCTGGGCATTGCCCGGAAAGCCCTGATCCAGATGGGGGCTGTCAAGGGACAATGTGACGGCATTTTCCTGATGGCTGACCAGTGTCCACAGCCGCTGATGGTAGAAATCAGGGCCGGAATGCAGGTTGTTTCCACCCTCGTTGGGAGTCATGGGATAGACCCTGCCCCCCAGGGAAAAGGATGCGCCCTGAATCCGGTTGGCGTTGCGACCCACGGTGGCACCCAGACAGGCATTGCCGGTTCGGTAGCCATCGCAGCTTTCATAGCCCAGAACCACATCCGCCAGCTTACCGGCACGGTCGGGAACCAGCAGCCGCACCAGAGCGGCACCGTAATTTGTGATGGCAGCGGTGATTGAGCCACAGGATATTGTGTACAGAGATGCTTCTTCGCCATTGGGAAGAATGCCGAAAGATTGTATCATGGTCAGAACTCCTTCTATTTTTCTCGGGGGAAAGACGGAAATTATGTTAATACAGCGCGGGCTGATTATACTATATTCCCGTCAGAATTTCAATTCTTTCTTTCCCGCGGCTCCGGAAAGGGATAACTTTTGCCGGGAAATGAGAGAGACGGGAGGCTCCCGAAAAATGGCATTTTTTGCGGTTGAAAAATGAAAAAACTATATTTTGTGCTTTACGCTTGACAAAACCACAATATATAGTATATAATGTGTCTTGCACGGGCAGCAGACCCGTAGCCCGCGCATAAGGAGGAATCCCCAATATGAAGATTATCAAGCGCAATGGTGCAGAGGCTGTTTTTGACATTCAGAAGATTGTCAACGCCGTGACCAAGGCCAATGAGGCCGTAGATGAAAAGGTTCGCATGACACCCCTGCAGATCCAGCGTATCTCCCAGAGCGTCCAGATTTCCTGTGAGGAGATGGGGCGCAGCCCTTCTGTGGAAGAGATCCAGGATCTGGTGGAGAAGGCCATCATGGCACATGGCGCCTTTGAGGTGGCCAAGGTTTACATCACCTACCGCTATGTCCGCAGCCTGCTGCGGCAGTCCAACACCACCGATGATCGCATTCTCAGCCTGATCGAGTGCAACAACGAGGAGGTCAAGCAGGAGAACGCCAACAAGAACCCCACCATCAATGCAGTCCAGCGTGACTACATGGCAGGTGAGGTCTCCAAGGATATCACCCGCCGGATTCTGCTGCCCAAGGATATTGTGGATGCCCACGAGGCCGGCATTATCCACTTCCACGATTCCGACTACTATGCCCAGCATATGCACAACTGTGACCTGGTGAATCTGGAGGATATGCTCCAGAACGGCACCGTCATTTCCGGTACCCTCATTGAAAAGCCCCATTCCTTCTCCACCGCCTGCAACATCGCCACTCAGATCATTGCACAGGTGGCCTCCAACCAGTACGGCGGTCAGTCCATCAGCCTGACCCACCTGGCTCCCTTCGTTCAGATCAGCAGGGAGAAGATCCGCAAGACCGTGGAGCGGGAGATGGAGGTCTTCGGCATTCAGGCCACGGAGGAATCCATCAACGAGGTGGTGGAAGCCCGCCTGCGGGAGGAAGTCCGCCGGGGCGTTCAGACCATCCAGTATCAGGTAGTGACCCTGATGACCACCAACGGACAGGCTCCTTTCATTACCGTGTTCATGTATCTGAATGAAGCTCGGAGTGAGCAGGAGAAAAAAGATCTGGCCATGATCATTGAGGAGACTCTGCGCCAGCGCTATGAGGGCGTGAAGAATGAGAAGGGCGTGTGGATTACCCCGGCCTTCCCCAAGCTGATCTATGTGCTGGAGGAGGACAATGTCCGGGAGGGAACCCCCTACTGGTATCTCACCAGACTGGCTGCCCAGTGCACCGCCAAGCGGATGGTGCCTGACTATATCAGCGAGAAGAAGATGCTGGAGCTGAAGGTGGACAAGAACGGCGAAGGCCATTGCTATACCTGCATGGGCTGCCGCTCCTTCCTGACCCCCTATGTGGATCCCGAAACGAATCAGCCCAAGTACTACGGCCGGTTCAATCAGGGCGTGGTCACCATCAATCTGGTGGATGTGGCGCTGTCCTCCGGCAGAGATATGGACAAGTTCTGGCAGATCTTCGACGAGCGTCTGGACCTGTGCTACCGGGCTCTGCTGTGCCGCCATGAGCGGCTGAAGGGCACCCTGTCCGATGCTGCCCCCATTCTGTGGCAGTACGGCGCACTGGCCAGACTGCCCAAGGGAGAGCCGATTGACAAGCTCCTCTACGGCGGCTATTCCACCATTTCTCTGGGCTACGCCGGCCTCTATGAGTGCGTGAAGTACATGACCGGCAAGTCCCACACCGATGACGAAGCCAAGCCCTTTGCTCTGGGGGTTATGCAGCACATGAACGATGCCTGCAAGACCTGGAAGGCAAAGCACAACATTGACTTCTCCCTCTACGGAACGCCCTTGGAATCCACCACCTATAAGTTTGCCAAGTGCCTGCAGAAGCGCTTCGGCATCATCCCCGGCATCACCGATAAGAACTACATTACCAATTCCTACCATGTCCATGTGTCGGAGCCCATCGATGCCTTCACCAAGCTCAGCTTCGAGGCAGAGTTCCAGCAGCTGTCTCCCGGCGGCGCCATCAGCTATGTGGAGGTGCCCAATATGCAGCAGAATCTGGACGCGGTGCTGGAGCTGATGCAGTTTATCTACGAAAACATCATGTACGCCGAGCTGAACACCAAGTCTGACTACTGCCAGTGCTGCGGCTATGACGGTGAGATTCAGATTCAGGAGGACGACGGCAAGCTGGTGTGGAAGTGCCCCCAGTGCGGCAACACCGACCAGAACAAGATGAATGTGGCCCGCCGTACCTGCGGCTACATCGGCACCCAGTACTGGAACCAGGGCAGAACCCAGGAAATCAAGGACAGAGTGCTGCATCTGTAAAATGAGAAATGAGGTCATTTTCCCAAAGGGAAGATGACCTCATTTCAGACTGTCAAAAAAAGCCTCGCAGAGTTCGCTGCGCCAGCAGCGAATAGAGCCTGAATCATTTTCTGTCAGGACATGCGCCTGACAGAAAATACATCTCAGGCTGCAAGTGCGGTGCGTCGCGCAGCGAATCAAAATTAACAATTGCCAGTGGCAATTGCTCAATAATTTAGCGCGCAGCAGACTGCAAAAAACTGGCGGAAAAGCCCGAAGGGGTTTTTCGACAAGCTAAAACGAGGTCATTTTCCCAAAAGGAAGATGACCTCGTTTTTTATATGCTGTATGCAATCACACCGGCAACGGCGGCAATCAGAATCAGCTGAATGGGGGACAGCTTTTTGCCGAACCACTTTTTAGAGCCATACAGGATGGCTCCCAGGACAATTGTCAGAATCACGGGACGAAGCTGGATGCCGCCGGGGGCGATGCAGTGATCCAGAATCATGTAGGCACCGGTGGCAAGGATAATACCGATGATGGCCGGGTTCAGTCCGGCAAGAACTGCCTTCACATACCTGTTGCCACAGGCGTTTTTCAGAATGGCGGTGATCAGCAGAATCAGCAGAAAGGCAGGCAGGGCAACGGCGAAGGTGGCCAGAAAGCTGCCCAGAACACCGCCCTGGGTGCTGCCTACATAGGTGGCCAGATTGATCATGATGGGACCCGGGGTGGACTCGGACACTGCGATCATGTAGGTCAGGCTGTCGTCTGTGAGCCAGCCGTAGTCCAGTACCACCTCCCGAATCAGGGGAATGGCGGCATAGGCGCCGCCAAAGGCGAAGCAGCCCACCTTCAGAAAGCCGAGAAACAGGTCAAGATAGATCATTCCGCTTTCCCTCCCTTCACAAGCACAGCTGCCAGGGATGCGATACCCACAAAGAGAATCAGAGTGATGGAGGAGAAGTCGATGCTGAACAGGTCGGTCAGCAGCATGATGGCCATGCTTCCCAGCATCAGCACCTTAACCTTTGCGGTTTTGGGAAGCTTTCCGGACATCCGGATTCCTGCATCCAGAATCAGCAGCCCCACTGCAATTTTGATGCCCTTAAAGGCGTTGGCGATGAGGGTCAGCTCCAGAAAGTTGTCCAGAAACAGGGAGATGGAGTAGATGATCACAAAGGAGGGAAGAACCACGCCGAAGGTGGCGGCGATGGCGCCCAGCATCCCTGCGGTGTGATAGCCCACATAGGTAGCGGCGTTAATGGCGATGGGGCCGGGGGTGGATTCGGCAATCACGGTGATCTGGAGCATCTGCTCATGGGTGATCCACTTTTTGTTCTGAACACAGCTGTCCTCGATTACGGGAATCATGGCATAGCCTCCGCCGAAGGTAAACAGCCCGATTTTTGCGAAGGTCAAAAACAGTTCCAGAATGGGGTTCATGGCAGTTCCTCCTGTCTTGGGTCGGGAAGTTTTTGAATCCAGCCGATGATCTGCCCGGAGAGGATGACGGTGAGCAGGGAATAGCCGATTCTGCGCAGGGGGATATAGCTCAGAGAGAGAGCCAGGACAATCAGGTCACTGGCAAGATAAATCCGCTGGATGGGAAGGTGAAGAATTTGGGAAAGGCTCATGGCCAGCGCATCGTCGCCGCTGGTGGCGCCCCCCACCCGGACGCAGATCCCGGCGCCGATACCGATGAACAGCGCCCCCAGAATGGAGGCCAGAAGGGGCCATTCGGCGATGCCGGGCCACAGGGGTGGGAACTGCTGGCACAGGGCGTAGGTGACGGAATATCCAAAAGCAGCCACAAGGGAGTAGCCGACAAAGGACTTGCCCAGAGTTTTCCAGCCCAGCAGGTAGCAGCTGCTGTTCAGCACAAAGCTGGTGATGGCAGGGGAGAGGCCGAACCAGTGATCCAGCAGCAGAATCAGACCGAAAATGCCGCCCTCCGTCACCCCGGACAGGGCGTGAATGTTGTACATTCCAAAGGCCTGCAGCCCGGAGGCCAGAAAGGCAAAGATACAGGAAATCGGATTGAGATTGGAAAAGAAACGGGGCATTTGCTGGTTTTCTCCTTGTTTTTCACATTTTTGAAAAGTATATCATGGAAAGGAGAATTCGTCAAGGCGTGCCATGCCGGTAGCAGATTCTGCGCCGTTCCTCCGCCCCCGGGGCCTCGGGAGCTTCCGTGCAGAACAGACCATAAAGATCGCCGCAGCGTTTTTCCAGCTCCCAATAGGGGTGGGAATCTGCCTGCCCGGGATTCCGGAAAACCCGGCTCTTTTTTGCCGTGTTTAACAGCTGCCGCCCTCTGTCGGAAAAACCCAGAATCCGGCTGTAGGGAATCTCCACGGACAGGGTTTCCCGGGTAATGCCCAGAAAGGCGCACATCACCATCCGATCCAGACGGCTTCTGGTGTAGCGCTTGGATTTAACGGCGGTGAGAATCTCCTCCAGATTGGCCTTTTCCCGGCTGGCGTGCATCAGCTTCCGCCAGAGCCCCTCGCTGCCGTAGGGAAGGGCTTCAAATTCCCCCTCCGTCATGGTGCGCAGCCGGGTCAGGATTGCCCGCTGCCCTGCGTGAAGGCTGTGGAGCGGTGCGGAGGCGAACAGCTCCCCAATCTCCGGCGGTACATAGTCCAGCCAGCCGTTCCCCGCAAGCATCCGCTGCCGAAGGGCGGTGGCGGAGGGATTCTCCCTGTCCGGTTCGGTGGCGTGATAGCTGCCGGGACGGTGGATGGGGAAAATATCCATGGGGGAGGGCTGCTGAAAAATGGCTTTGCAGTATTCCACACCCAGAATATCGTTGGGGTTGACGAGGGCTGGAAGCCCCATAGCCTCCAGCGCCTGCTGCCGAGCGGCAGGGAAGGACAGACCCGTATCCAGCGCCTGCCGGAGCAGGGGCGGAAACGCCGGGTCGAGAAGGCACCGGGCGGTATTCACAAAAAGCTCAGGTTCCGGTGTTTCCGCGCCGAAGCACAGCACATCGCATAGCCCCTGCAGCTGCCTGACAGCCCCGGCGGCAAATCCCTCGGCGGAGGACAGAGCGCAGGTTACCGGCAGCTCCAGCACCAGATCGGCACCGCACATCAGGGCGGCCTCAGCCCGGATGGATTTGTCAAGGATCGCCGGGGCGCCCCGCTGAACAAAATTGCCGCTCATGGTGCAGACGATGGTGCAGTCCGACCCAAAAGCTTTCCGAACCAGCCGAAGCTGCCGGCAATGCCCTTTGTGGAGGGGATTGTATTCGCAGACGATTCCTACGGTTTTCAAACCTGCTCTGCCTCCTTTGCATAAAAATTTTTAATATAGGGGTTGTGAAATTGAGAAATATGATATATAATGGCAATAGCTATGGCAATCATACCATAAAATAACAAAAAAGAAAATATTTATTTAGGAGGCTTCCCCCAATGAATGTTCTGATTATCAACGCCGGCTCCTCCAGCCTGAAGTATCAGCTGATGAACCCCGAGACCGGCGAAGTATCCGCCAAGGGCCTGTGCGAGCGCATCTACATTGATGGCCGCCTGAACCACAATGCCAACGGCAAGAAGGTGGTTAAGGACATCCCCATGCCCACTCACTCCGAGGCTATCGAGGCTGTTCTGGATATTCTGGTTGACCCCGTGGATGGCGTCATCAAGTCCACCGATGAGATCGATGCTGTCGGTCACCGCGTCCTGCACGGCGGCATGGAGTTCTTCGACTCCTGCATCATCAACGATGATGTCATCGCTGCCATCGAGAAGTGCATCCCCCTGGGCCCCCTGCACAACCCTGCCAACCTGATGGGCATCCGCGCCTGCCAGGCTGTCATGCCCAAGACTCCCCAGGTTGCCGTGTTCGACACCGCTTTCCACATGACCATGCCTCCTGTTGCTTACCGCTACGCCATTCCCACCGAGTACTATGAGAATGACTCCATCCGCCGCTATGGCTTCCATGGCACTTCCCACAAGTATGTCACCAAGCGCGCCATCGAGCTGATGGGCACCAAGGACATCAAGCTGGTGAACTGCCATCTGGGCAACGGCTCCTCCATGTCCGCCGTGAAGGACGGCAAGTGCCAGGATACCTCCATGGGTCTGACCCCGTTGGCCGGTGTTCCCATGGGCACCCGTTCCGGTGATCTGGACGCCGCCGTGGTTCAGTTCATCATGAACAAGTACAACATGACCGCTGACGAGTGCCTGAATATGCTGAACAAGAAGTCCGGTGTGCTGGCTCTGTCCGGCGTTTCCTCCGACTTCCGCGACATCGAGCAGGAGGCCGATGCAGGCAACGAGAACTGCGCTCTGGCTCTGGACAAGTTCGCCTACGAGATCCGCAAGTACATCGGCGCTTACTCCGCTGCTCTGGGCGGTCTGGACTGCCTGGTGTTCACCGCCGGTGTGGGTGAGAACTCCGCTTCCATGCGCGCCCGTATCTGCCAGGGCCTGGAGTATCTGGGTGTCAAGCTGGATCCCGAGAAGAACAACACCCGTGGCAAGGAGGCTATCATCTCCGCCGATGACTCCAAGGTCACCGTTTGGGTCATCCCCACCAACGAAGAGCTGATGATCGCTCAGGATACCGCTGAGCTGGTCAACGCTGCCAAGTAAGATCATTTGCAAAAGGGCGGAGAGAAATCTTCGCCCTTTTTCTTTGCCTGTTCAGGAGGAATGAAAAATGGAATCTGTTTCTCAGCGCTTTTTGCGCTATGTTGGCTTCGATACCCAGTCGGATGAAACCTCCACTACCTGTCCCACCACGTCCAAGCAGAAGCTGCTGGGTGCGGCACTGGTGGCAGAAATGAAGGCCATGGGAATCTCTGATGCCTTTATGGATGACTTTGGCTATGTCTACGGTACGGTTCCCGGCGACCCCAGTCTGCCGGTGATCGGCCTTATTGCCCATATGGACACCTCCCCCGATGCTCCTGGCAACGACATCAAAGCCCGGATTGTGGAGTACACCGGAGAGGATATCTGCCTGAATGGGGAAAAGGGCATTTTCCTTCGGGAGACTGACTATGAGAGCCTGGCAAACCACCACGGCAAGCATTTGATTGTCACCGACGGAACCACTCTGCTGGGGGCGGACGACAAGGCAGGCGTTGCCGAAATCCTTACCGCTGCGGAGTATCTGCTGACCAGCGGCACCCGGCACGCCACACTGAAAATCGGCTTTACCCCGGATGAGGAGGTGGGCAGCGGCGCGGACCACTTCGATGTGGCCGCCTTCGGCGCGGATTACGCCTACACCGTGGACGGCGGCACAGTGGGGGAAATTGAGTATGAGAACTTCAATGCTGCCGGTGCCAGGGCAGTGTTCCACGGTCTGAACATCCACCCCGGCTCTGCCAAGAATAAGATGGTGAATTCCCAGCTCATTGCCATGGAATTTCAGAGTATGCTCCCGGCAAGCCAGCGGCCGGAGCACACCTGCGGCTATGAGGGCTTTTTCCACCTGACGGAGATGAAGGGCGAGGTGGAGGAAAGCCAGCTGAGCTGGATCATCCGGGATCACGATATGGAGATGTTCAACCGGAAGAAGGAATTGATGGTTTCTGTGGCGGACTTCATCAACAAAAAATACGGCGAAGGCACCGTAGAGCTGACCATCCGGGACAGCTACTTCAACATGAAGCAGTGCATTGAGCCGGTGATGTATGTGGTGGAGCGGGCTAAGCAGGCCATGGAGGCTGTGGGAATGACTGCCCGGGAGGTTCCCATCCGGGGCGGCACCGACGGCGCCCGGCTCAGCTATATGGGTCTGCCCTGTCCCAATCTGTGTACCGGCGGCGAGAACTACCACGGCCGCTTTGAGTATATCCCTGTGGAGGATATGGAGCAGTGTGTCAAAATGCTGATTCAGATTTTGACGCAGGCAGAATAAAAGAGAAGCCCCATCGCCGAAAAAAGCGATGGGGCTTGAAAATTGATATTAGGCCTCGAAATCGGCTTCTTCTGCCACGGGATCGGTCTCGCCTGCGGCGGGAGCTTCCTCGGCAGCCTCTTCGGCAGGAGCTTCCTCGGCAACAGCGGCCTCAGCAGTAACAACCTGCTCTGCAACAGGAGCTTCTTCTGCGGCAGGAGCTTCCTCGGCGGCAGGGGCTTCCTCAGGAGTCTCCTCGGCGAAGTCCTTTTCGCAGCAGGGGCACTTGGGCATGGAGGCCAGAGTCTTCTTTGCCCATGCGACGATCTGGTCGCCGTAGGTAGCAATGACATAAACAGCGCCGGCAGCAGCGGCAAGAGCGGTTACGATTTTCGCGATCAGATTGAATGTTTTCATGAGAACTACCTCCAGTTTTTTTCTAGCTGCTTACATTATAACCAATTCCCCGGGAAAAAGCAATCCCATTTGGGAAAATCCTACCAGAAGTTTATCCGGATTTTCATCGGGCTGGATCGGATTGCGTCATACATATCCATACATACCCCGGACGCTGACCTCTCCGGAGCTGACGGTTTCCAGATGACCGCCGAAATCCACCACAAGAGCGCCGTCTGCATCCACATCTACCGCGGTTCCGTGACGGAGCTCATTCCCCCGAACCAGAGAGATCTGCTGCCCCAGAGTGATGCAGCGGCTTCGATAGCTGTCCATCAGCTGCTGCTTTTGGGAAAACAGACCGTCGGACATGGCGTGAAGCTGCACCAGCATGGAGGCTGCCACAGCTTCGGCGGCAACAGGTTCGTCCGTAAGCATGGACAGGGAAGTGGCAGTACCTTGCAGCTCCGGGGGAAAGTCAGGCAGCTGCTGGAAACAGTTGATGCCGATTCCGGTGATGGCATAGTCCACCCGATGGTCAGAAGTCAATCCCAGGGTGGTGAGAATGCCCCCCAGCTTCCGTTTTCCATACACCAGATCGTTGGTCCATTTGATTCCGGGCCGCAGGCCGGTGCTTTCTTCCAGAGCGCGGCACATGGCGACACCGACAGCGCAGGTCAGGTGCAGAAGCTGGTTGGGGTCGCAGTCCGGCCGGAGCAGCAGGCTGAGGTAAACGCCTTTTCCGGCAGGGGAATGAAAGCTGCGTCCCATGCGGCCATGGCCGTTGGTCTGCCGGGCGGCAAGAACAGCGGTGCCCTCCGGGGCACCGTTCAGTGCCAGCTGCTTTAACACATCGTTGGTGGAGCCCACGCTGTCATACCAGTGAAGATACTCTGCCCAGGGATAGTCCGGGGGCAGGCAGGCAAGAATCTTTTCTTTCACGGTGCAATCATCTCCGGCTTTTTTCTGCCAGTATACCAAAGGCAGAACCCCTGTGCAACAATTTTTTCAGAAAAGCCTCCTGCCGCGGCAGCAGACATTGACCTTTTGGGTATAATCTGTTACCATAGGGGAAATCCCAAAAAGCAAAGGAGCCTGTTATTGTGAAAAAAACCATACTGCGTGAATATGCCCGCCTGATTATTCGCCGGGGTGTCAATGTCCAGAAGGGGCAGGAGGTCATGATCTATGCCGAGCTGGATCAGCCTGAATTTGTGAAGCTGCTGGTGGAGGAGGCCTATAAGGCCAAGGCCAAAAAGGTGGTGGTTCAGTGGAGCTACCAGCCTCTGGAGAAGCTCCATGTCCGGGGGCAGTCCGTCAAGACCCTGGGCACCGTGGAGGAGTGGCAGAAGGCCCGCCAGGAGCATTTCTGTCAGGAGCTGCCTGCCCGGATTCATCTGATTTCCGAAGATCCCGACGGTCTGAAAGGTATGAACACAGAAAAGCTGGCAAAGGCCAGACAGCTGTCCTTCCCCATCCTCAAGCCCTACCGGGATCGCCGGGAGGGAAAAGACCAGTGGTGCATCGCCGCCGTCCCCGGTGTCGCATGGGCAAAGAAGGTGTTCCCCGGCCTGCCCAAGGGCAAGGCTATGGAGAAGCTGTGGGAGGCCATTCTGTTCACCTCCCGGGTGGACTCCGATCCCATCGCCGCCTGGCAGGCACACAATGCCGAGCTGAAGCAGCGCTGCAATTATCTGAACGGCCTGAACATCCGTTCTCTGCACTACACCGCTGCCAATGGCACGGATCTGACCGTAGGCATGATTCCCGAGGCTCAGTTCTGCGGTGGAGAAGAGATCAGCCTTCAGGGTATCTCCTTTAACCCCAACATTCCCTCTGAGGAGTGCTTCATCTCTCCCAAACGGGGTGAGGCTGAGGGCATCGTCTATTCCACCAAGCCCCTGAGCTATGAGGGACAGCTGATTGAGAATTTCTGGATTCGCTTTGAAGGCGGAAAGGCGGTGGAGTCCGGCGCCGAGAAGGGTGCGGAGCTGCTGAACACCATGCTGCATATGGATGAGGGCGCTGCCTATCTGGGTGAGTGTGCACTGGTTCCCCAGCACAGCCCCATTGCAGAGAGCGGAATTCTGTTCTATAACACTTTGTTTGACGAGAATGCCTCCTGCCATCTGGCCATGGGCATGGGCTTCCCGGATACCATCCGGGATTATCACAGCAAGACGCTGGAGGAGTGCCGCGATCTGGGCATCAACGACTCCATGATCCATGAGGACTTTATGATCGGCTGCGATACCATGAATATCGATGCCGTCTGCGCCGACGGCAAGGTGGTGCCGGTGTTCCGGAACGGCAACTGGGCTTTCTGATAATTTTTCATTTTTCCAGAAAAAACACTTGCATTTTCGCCTGCCCTGTGGTATGATATCCGGGCGATTAAAGATTGCTGGGGCAAGTATGCCCTTTACCTGATACGAAAGAGGTGAAACAAATGAAGGAAGGTATCCATCCCAAGTACGAGCAGACTACGATCCGTTGCGCCTGTGGCAACACCTTTACCACCGGCTCCACCAAGAGCGACATCCGTGTGGAAATCTGCTCCAAGTGCCACCCTTTCTATACCGGCAAGCAGAAGCTGGTTGACACCGGTGGACGCGTTGACCGCTTCAACAAGCGCTTCGGCCTGAAGTAAGAAACGACAAAATCCGCATCACGGCTCTGTGATGCGGATTTTTTGTTTTTCCACAAGAAAACAGTTGTCCGCCGGGGTGCTTGTGTGGTATACTATACAATACGGGTAAATGTATCTGCCCCAAGGGGGCACAGGAGGAACCATGGAAGCAACAATGGAGAAACACATTCAGGAGCGCGCCGTACTGGTGGGTCTGAATGCAGACTGCTTTACCAAAGAGCAGACCGCCACAGAGGAAACCCTGGAGGAGCTGGATGCCCTTCTGGAAACTGCCGGGGGCTTCTGCACCGGCAAGGTGCTGCAAAACCGCCATACCCCCGATTCCCACAGCTTTATCGGTGAAGGGAAGGCGCTGGAAGTAAAAATGCTGGTGGAGGCTACGGCGTCCACCATGGTGATATTTGACAATGAGCTGTCCCCGGGAAATATCCGGGCGCTGGAGGAGATCATCGGTGTCACGGTGCTGGATCGCAGCGCCCTGATTCTGGACATTTTCGCCCAGCGAGCCAAGACCCGGGAAGGCCGGCTTCAGGTGGAGCTGGCGCAGTATAAATATCTGCTGCCCCGGCTGTCCGGAATGGGCGCCAGCCTGTCCCGGCAGGGCGGCGGCATCGGCACCCGGGGACCCGGCGAAACCAAGCTGGAATCTGACCGCCGCCACATCCGGGAGCGGATCAACCGTCTGGAAGGGGAGCTGGAACAGGTTCGCAAGGTCCGGGGTGTCCAGCGTGAGCGGAGAATGAAAAATTCCGTGCCGGTGGTGGCCATTGTGGGCTATACCAATGCCGGAAAATCCACCCTGCTGAATCAGCTCACCGGGGCGGGCATTCCTGCCAACAACCGGCTTTTCGACACCCTGGATACCACCTCCCGGCAGCTGACAGTTTCCGACAATCTGGATGTGATTCTGTCGGATACCGTAGGCTTCATCGCCAAGCTGCCCCATCATCTGGTGAACGCCTTCCACGCTACTCTGGAGGAGCTGGAGTACGCCGACCTGCTGCTTCATGTCATCGATGCTTCCGACCCCAACCGGGAGGAGCACATCGCCGTGGTGGAGCGCCTGATTCACAAGCTCAGTAAGCCGGGAACTCCTGTCCTCAGCTGCTATAACAAGGCAGATCTGGTTTCCCCGGAGGATATCCCGGTGGGGGAGGATGTGGTGGCCATTTCCGCCCGGCAGGGCATGGGCATGGAGAACCTCCTGAAAAGCATCGAGAAGGCCCTGGGGCACGCCCGACATCGGGTGGAGCTGCTTTTGCCCTATTCCATGGGCGGCCTGCTGGAGACCCTCCACAACAACGCCCAGGTGAATTCCACGGAGTATACCGGGGAGGGAATTCAGATAGTGGCTGTGCTGGATGACATTCTCTACGGAAGGCTCCGGGAGTATATCGTGAAGGAGCTGTAGCCTTTGGACGAATATCTGGTTCCCACCCGGTTTGGGGAGGATGAATTTTACGAAAAGAAGTCCCACTTCATCGGCCGGGTCTGGCCGGTGGAAAGTGAGGAAGAGGCTCTGGAAAAGATCCAGCAGATGAAGAAGCAGCATTACGATGCTACACACAACTGCTGGGCGTACATTATCCGGGACGGTGCGGTGCGGTTCTCCGACGACGGAGAACCCGGCGGCACTGCCGGAATGCCCATGCTGCAGGTGCTGCAGCGGGAGGGGCTGTATAACATCGTCTGCGTGGTCACCCGGTATTTCGGCGGTATCCTTCTGGGAGCCGGGGGACTGGTGCGTGCCTATACAAAGGGTGCGAAAATTGCGGTGGATGCCGCAGGCAAATCCATGAAACGGGTGTGGACGGTGCTGTATGTGCCCTGCCCCTACCCATTTTACGAGCGTGTGAAGCTGGAGGTTGCCTCCTTCGGGGGGATTATCCGCCAGTGCGATTTCGGGGCGGAGGTGGAGCTGGAGCTGCTCTTCCCGGAGCAGCAGGCGCAGCCCTTTCTGGATCGCCTGACGGACATGACCTCCGGCACGGTGGAGGGCATGGAAACCGGGCAGGAATACCGTGCCTTTCCCGTTGACAATCCATAAATCTACATAGTTGGGGGGAAACACCATGACCGTTCGGGAAGAATTGGAACGCGAGGAGCATAAGCGTCTGAATCCGCTGGCGGCCTTTGCCGACCGGAGTGCCGGTCGTCTGCATCCGGAACCGGAGCGGACGGAGGATGTCCGCACCTGCTATCAACGGGATACGGATCGCATCATCCACAGCAAATCCTTCCGCCGCCTGATGCATAAAACCCAGGTGTTTCTCCAGCCGGAGGGAGACCACTACCGCACCCGGCTGACCCATACCCTGGAGGTTTCCCGAATCGCCGGAACCATAACCCGGGCTCTGGGGCTGAACGAAGATCTGGCGGAGGCCATCGCCATGGGTCACGATCTGGGACATACGCCCTTCGGCCACGCCGGAGAGGCAGCTCTGAGCCAGTGCTGGGGAAAGCCCTTCCGGCACAACGAGCAGAGCCTCCGGGTGGTGGATTATCTGGAACGGGATGGGCAGGGTTTGAACCTGACCCATGAGGTTCGGGATGGGATTCTCTGCCACACCGGGGAGAACTGGGCAAAGACGCTGGAGGGGCAGATTGTCCGCCGCTCCGACCAGATTGCCTATGTGAACCACGATATCGACGATGCCATTCGGGCAGGCATTCTTACCAATGAGGATATCCCCAAGTCCATTTCCGATGTTCTGGGGCATACCCATTCCGCCCGAATCAACGCGCTGGTGACGGATGTGATCCGCACCTCCCGGGAGGCAGGGGCCATCTGCCTGACCCCTCAGGTGGAAAAGGCATTGAAGGATCTGCGCGCGTTCATGTTTGAGCGGGTCTACCGGAATCCCGTGGCAAAGGGGCAGGAGAGCAAGGCAAAGGCCATGCTGGCGCAGCTGTTTGAATACTATGTCACCCACCCGGAGGCGCTGCCGGAGGACTTCCTGCCCCAGCTGACCTTCGACGGCATGGAGCGTACCGTCTGCGACTACATCGCCGGTATGACCGACAACTATGCCGTGGACAAGTATACGGAGATTTTCATTCCCTCCGGCTGGCAGGTCAAGGGGTAGGCAGGAAAAAAGATTCTTTTATCTGCTTATCGGCTTTGCGCAGACGCTTGATAAATTGGAATTTGGCGGGTTCAAAGGCCCCCTTGTGTAAAGGGGGCTGTCAGCGAAGCTGACTGGGGGATTGACAACCCCTCCGGCAAAAATCAATAGATTTTTGCCACCTCCCCTTACACAGGGGAGGCTTTGGGCACCCCCGCAAATTCCAATTTGCCGGTTTGCTGACTGAAACCGATAGGCACAAACGATTTACGGGAAAGGAGGGGATACTATGGCGTTTCCCCCGGCATTTTTGGATGAACTGGTGGCGAGAAACCCCATCGAAGATGTGGTGGGGCAGTATGTCACCCTGCGCCGCAGCGGCAGCAACCTGTTCGGCCTGTGTCCCTTCCACGGTGAGAAAACCGCCTCCTTTTCCGTGGCCCCCGACAAGGGAATTTTCTATTGCTTCGGCTGCCATAAGGGGGGCAGTGTCATCAATTTCCAGATGGAGATTGAGGGGATGAGCTATCCCGATGCCGTCCGGGCGCTGGCGAAGCGAGCCGGAATGGAGGTTCCGGGGGATGAACAGTATCAGAGCCGGTATCACCAGCAGGAGCGGCTCTGGGCGCTGCACAAGGAGGCTGCCCGGTTCTTCCACAGTCAGCTGTACGCGCCCGTGGGAGAGCAGGCATTGAAGTATGCCATGGATCGTGGGATGCCCAAATCCATTCTGACCAAGTTCGGCATTGGTTACGCCCCGGACAGCTGGGATGCTCTGGTGAAGGCCATGCGGCAGAAGGGGTACACGGACGAGGAGCTGCAGCAGTCCGGACTGGTGACGGTCTCCCGGAAGAACGGCAATCTGTTTGACCGGTTCCGGGATCGGCTGATGTTCCCGATTATTGATGTCCGTGGCTATGTCATCGGCTTCGGCGGCCGGATTATGAAGAAGGATGACAGTGCTGCCAAGTACCTGAACTCCCCGGAAACCCTGATTTTTAACAAGAGAAAGAACCTGTTTGCCCTGAATTTCGCGAAGAAAAGCAAGCTGGGCTATCTGATTCTGGTGGAGGGCTACATGGATGCCATCGCCCTGCACCAATACGGCTTTGACTGCGCTGTGGCATCCCTGGGCACCGCCCTGACGGAGGACGGCGCGGCATTGCTGAGCCGGTATACCGATCAGGTGGTGCTGATTTACGACAGCGACACCGCCGGACAGAACGCCACCAAACGGGCCATTCCCATTCTGGAAAAGGCAGGCCTTCAGGTGAAGGTGCTTCAGGTTCGGGATGCCAAGGATCCGGATGAATACCTCAAGAAGTTCGGCGCGGATAAATTCAAAAATCTGCTGGAGGAATCCGCCAACCGGGTGGAGTATCAGCTGAATGCCATCCGAAAGAAATATGACATCCGGGAGGATGACCAGAAGGTCAAATATTTACAGGAGTGCGCAGAGCTGATTGCCACCCTTCCCAGCGCTGTCCGCCGGGAGGTGTACGGCGGCCGGGTGGCGGAGGATGCCAAAATCAGCATGGATGCCATGCAGATGGAGATTTCCCGAGCCTATAAGCGAAGAACGCAGCGGGAAAAGAAGCAGCAGGAGAAGCAGAGCCTTGCCCCTGCCCGGAACCACCAGCCCCACAGCAGAAGCATCCGATATGACAATGTGAAGTCCGCCATGGCAGAGGAGCAGCTGCTGGGGCAGCTTTTCCGGGAACCGGTATTGCTGGATCAGATTCCGGAACTGAAGCCTGACCAGTTTTCTGTGCCCCTGTTCGGAAGGGTCTTTGAACAGCTGACCCGCCGGTTCCGGGAGGGAATGGAAATCTCTCTGGGGGGACTGACGGATGTGACCTCTGAGGAGATGTCCCATCTTGCAGGAATCCTCCACAGCCAGACCGGCCCCATCAGCGAACAGGCGCTGAAGGACTGTGTCAGAACCATCCAATCGGAGTATGAGGCCGGGCAGGTGGTTTCGGAAAACGATCTGCTGGCTGTACAGAAACGAATGAAAGAAAGAAAAGGAATGAAAGCATGACGCTGGAACAGATGCAGCAAACGCCGGTGAGCACCGGCGATGATGATATGCGCCAATACCTCCATGAGATTCGCACCTTCCCCCGGCTGACAGCGGAGGAGGAGCGCGACCTTGCCCGGCGGTGCGCCCAGGGGGAGGAGGATGCCATCTGCAGGATGGTCAATGCCAATCTGCGGCTGGTGGTGTCCATTGCCCGGGAGTACACCGGACGGGGTGTGCCCCTGCTGGATTTAATTCAGGAGGGCAGCATTGGCCTGTTGGCGGCAGCCCGGAAGTTTGATTATACCCGGGAGGTTCGCTTCTCTACATACGCCACCAAGTGGATCCGGCAGGGCATCACCCGGTGCCTGATGAACCATGCCGGGCTGATCCGGGTGCCTCTGCACACCTTGGAGCGGATGCGGAAGATTCAGTCTGTCCGTAACCAGCTGCTGCAGGAGTCCGGTCAGGAGCCGGATCGGAAGGAGATTGCCCGCATCTGTGATCTCAGTGAGGAAAAAGTGGCAAAAATCCTTGCCCTGACCCCGGATATCTGCTCGCTGGAGCTGCCTGTGGGGCAGGATGACAGCACCCTCGGGGATCTTCTGGAGGATCTGGATGCCCCGGAACCTCAGGAAATGCTGGTGCGCCGGGAGCTGGAGACGATGCTGCACCAGATGCTGGGGAATCTGAATCCCCGGCAGCAGCAGATTCTGAAGCTGCACTATGGGCTGGATAACGGCGTTTGTTACTCGCTGGAGGAAATCGGCAGGCAGCTGGGAATCTCCAAGGAGCGCGCTCGTCAGATTGAGCATCAGGCAATGGAGAAGCTGAAGACCATGGGCACAAGTATGGGACTGGAGGATTTTCTGGAATGAACAAGTTGGAGTTTTCCTTTGAACCTGCCCCCTGGGAGCAGTGGCTGGGCAATTTTCCCCAGGGAGCCAGCGTCCCTGCCGGCGGCCTGCTGACCCTGCTGGAGGGGGAGGAGGAGCAGGAGCTTGAGGATGCCCTGCAGGCTATGGAAGAGGCCGGTATGGAGCTGGATATCCGGGATCTGCCCAAATCCTTCGGCAGCGGTGAAACAGCCCTCCGCCTGCGGCAGGAGCAGCAGCTGGCGGAACAGGGAATTTCCCCGGATGCCCTGGAAGAAAACGATCCTCTGCGGCTGTATCTGGAGGAGATTGCCGCCATTCCTGTCTGCGGCGATGAAGATCTTCTGGCGCAGGATGCGGCTGCCGGGAAAGAGAGCGCTGCCAATGCCCTTACCAATCTGGGGCTTTCCAGGGTGGTGGAGATGGCAGGAGCGTTTACCGGCTACGGTGTTCTGCTGACGGATCTGATTCAGGAGGGCAGCCTTGGCCTTTGGAAGGCAGTGGGGAGCTACCGGGAAGGGGAGTACAGCGCCTTTCGGGATCGCTGGATTCGCTTCTATCTGGCTCGGGCTGTGGCTCTGCAGGCCCGCAGCAGCGGCGTAGGAGAGCGGCTGCGGCAGGCTATGGAGGACTACCGTCAGGTGGATCAGCGGCTGCTGTCCGATCTGGGCAGAAATGCCACTGTGGAGGAAATCGCTCAGGAATTGCATCTGAGCGTGGAGCAGGCGGAATCTGTTCGCGCTATGCTGGAAAACGCCCGGCTGCTGCAGCAGGCTCACCCCTCTGCGGAGGATGAGGAAACCCCGGAGGAAGCGGAGCAGGCGGTGGAGAATACGGCTGCGTTCCAGATGCATCAGCGGATTGCCGATTTGCTGTCCTCGTTGGAACCGGAGGAGGCTCGCCTTTTGACCCTCCGCTTCGGTCTGGAGGGTGGAAAGCCCATGACCCCCCAGGAGACAGGAAGAATTCTGGGTCTGACTCCTGATGAGGTGGTGGCGAGGGAAGCCGCCACACTGGCTAAGCTGCGCAAATGAACAAACCGGGGATTTCCCCGTGAAAAGGAGAATCAATTATGCCGAAAACGGTTTCAATCGCCATCGACGGCCCTGCCGGTGCCGGAAAGAGCACCATTGCCCGGCGCCTTGCCAAAGAGCTGGGCTATGTCTATGTGGATACCGGCGCCATTTACCGAACGGTGGCTTACTTTTTTGACACCTGGGGAATCTCCCCCAAGGACATTGACGGAATCACCCGATACATCGACGAGCTGAACATCGACATCTGGTATGATGAAGATGGCCTTCAGCATATGTACATGAATAATATCGATGTAACCGATGATATCCGCACCCCTGAGATTTCCCAGAAGGCCTCCCTGATCAGCGCCCACGCCATTGTCCGGGATATGCTGCTGGATATGCAGCGGGAAGTGGCGGAGCAGTTCAATGTGGTGATGGACGGCCGGGACATTGGCACCGTGGTGCTGCCCAATGCCACGGTGAAAATCTTCCTGACAGCCTCCGCGGAGGTTCGTGCCCGTCGGCGCACCAACGAGCTGCTGGCCAAGGGAAAAAAGGTTTCCTATGAGCAGGTGCTGAAGGATATCCAGCAGAGGGACTATCAGGATACCCACCGGGAGGTCGCTCCTCTGAAAATGTGCCGGGATTCCGTCAAGCTGGACACCTCTGACATGGATATTGAGCAGGTTTTGCAGGAAATGAAGAACATCATCGCAAGGAAGGTGACCCCATGATCACCGTGGCCAAAAGCGCCGGCTTCTGTTTTGGTGTCAGCCGGGCGGTAGAGCTGGTGGAGCAGGCAGCGGCGAAGGGGAAGAAGGTTGCAACCCTTGGTCCCATCATCCACAATCGCCATGTGGTGGAGCACTTTCATTCTCTGGGTGTCCGGGTGATTGAGCAGCCGGAAGATGCGCAGCCGGGTGAAACGGTGATCATCCGCTCCCATGGTGTGTCCCGGGATGTTTACAGCCGTCTGGAGCAACAGGGTGTGGATATCATTGATGCAACCTGTCCTTTCGTAAAGCGGATCCACGGAATTGTCAGCCGGGCTGAGGAGGAGGGGCGTCTTCCGGTGATCATCGGCACCCCCACACACCCGGAGGTGGAGGGAATCGCAGGCTGGTGCAGCGACTGCAGGGTATTTGCCACCCCGGAGGAGCTGGAGAACTGGGCCAAAAGCCTTCCCAACCGGGAGGACATGGCGATTTGTATGGTTTGCCAAACCACCTCCACAGAAAATTTGTGGAAATTATGCGGAAATTTTGCAAAAAAAGAGTTTACTAACTTGAAAATTTTTGATACAATATGCAAAGCAACGGAATGTAGGCAAAACGAAGCAGCACAGTTGAGTAAAAAGTGTCAGGCGATGGTCGTTGTAGGAGATCTCAAAAGTTCCAACACAGGCCGACTAGCTGTCATTTGCCGGGAGCACTGCGACAAGGTTTTTCTGGTGGACAATGCCACCGAGCTGAAAGCTGAAGATTTTCGTGGTGTCACAGATGTTGGAATCACGGCCGGGGCATCCACTCCGGCGTGGATTATAAAGGAGGTCAACAAGACTATGAGCGAAATTACCAATGTTGAGGCTGTACAGGAGGAGAACTTTGCCGAGCTTCTCGAGCAGTCCATCAAGACTTTAAATACAGGAGACAAGGTTCTGGGAACCGTTACCGCCATCGGAAACACCGAAGTCCAGATCGATCTGGGCACCAAGCATGCCGGTTACATTCCTTATGATGAAGTCAGCGCTGATCCTGCCGTTAAGCCCGAGGATATTCTCCATGTGGGCGATGAGATTGAGGTCTTTGTGGTTCGTGTCAACGACCAGGAGGGCACTGTTCAGCTGTCCAAGAAGAAGCTGGACGGCCTGAAGATCTGGGACGACATGGCTGCCTTTGCCGAGGACAAGACCACCATTGAAGCTACCATCACCGAAGAGAACAAGGGCGGCCTGGTTGCCACCTACAAGGGCATCCGGGTGTTCATCCCCGCCTCCCAGTCCGGCGTTGCCAAGGGCGGCGACATGGCTGGCATGGTGGGCAAGACCGTCAGCATGAAGATCACCGAGGTCAACCGCGCCCGTCGTCGTGTCATCGGTTCCATCCGCGCTGTCACCTCCGAGGCTCGCAAGGCCAATCAGGAGAAGATCTGGGCCGAGATCGAGAACGGCAAGAAGTACCACGGCGTTGTCAAGTCCCTGACTTCCTACGGCGCCTTTGTGGATATCGGCGGCGTGGACGGCATGGTTCATGTTTCCGAGCTGAGCTGGAACCGCATCAAGAATCCTGCTGAGGTTGTCAAGGTGGGCGACGAGATCGATGTCTATGTCATCTCCTTCGATCCCGAGAAGCATAAGATCTCTCTGGGCTACAAGACCGCTGAGATGAACCCCTGGAACCAGTTCATGACCAAGTACAATGTGGGCGATGTTGTGGATGCCAAGATTGTCAAGCTGATGACCTTCGGCGCCTTCGCTGAGATTCTGCCCGGCGTTGACGGCCTGATCCACATTTCTCAGATTGCTGATCGCCGTATTGGCAAGCCCGAGGATGTTCTGTCCGAGGGTCAGGATGTCAAGGTTAAGATCACCGACATCGACGCTGAGAACAAGCGTATCTCCCTGTCCATCCGCGCTCTGCTGGAGGATTCCGCAGAGAATGCCGAGGCAGCCGACGCTGAGTAATTGGATTCAAAAATACCGGGACTGCCTTAGTCCCGGTATTTTTTACAGGAGGATTTTATGGTTAAGCATATTGTGCTGTACACCCTGAAAGAGGGCGTGGACAAAGACGAAGCTGTGAAGCTGATTGCCTCCGTTCTGGAGCCGCTGGTGGGCAAAATCCCCGGCCTGCTGGAACTGGAGGTACGCCGGGCTTTCAACGGCATGGATTACGCCCTGTATTCTGTGTTTGAAAGCCGGGAGGCTCTGGAAACCTATGCGGTGCATCCGCTCCATCAGGAGGCAAAGACCCATTTCTTTCACCTGCTGGACAGCCGCGTGGCAGCTGACTACGAGGTATAAAAAGAAGGATCCCATGTCAACAATTGGGGTAAGTGATCTTTAGCTGAGTTAGGAATGATGAGTGCCCCCTTGCCTCTCCCTTTGGGAGAGGTGCCCCCGCAGGGGGCGGAGAGGGCCCTCTCAGTCACGGCCAAGGCCGTGACAGCTCCCCCAAAGGGGAGAGCCAAGAAATCGCTAAATACTGCTTTCCCCAACTATGGAAGCATAGCCAAAAAAACCGCAGCTCCGATGCTGGAGCTGCGTTTTTTTTACTTCGCGGACAGATCCACGCTTCTGCGGAGCATGGACAGGGGAGGTACCTGCCGGGGTAAGCGGATGTAAAATTTCATCTGGGGTGTTTTGGGCTCGGAAATAGGTGTGCCTTCAGAATCGGTCATGTCCTCGGCAACAATGGGGAAGGGGCGCAGGTCGGGGCCGACAACCTCCAATTCGCTGCCCTCCGGGAACTTGTTGTTCAGGCTGCACAGGGCAAGACCGGTTTCATCGCACTGCTCCACCTTGGCGCAGATCTGCCAATCCCGGATGTACCGGGAAGTTTCCGTGTACTGCCCCGGCTGACCAAAGTAAAAGCCGGTGGAGTAATTCCGATGAGAGATATGCTCCACTTCGTCACGCCAGACAGGATCCACAGGCCGTCCCGCAGCCACATCGTCAATGCAGTGCCGGTACGCCCCGGTGACGATGGCGGCATAGTAGGCGGATTTGGCGCGGCCTTCAATTTTGATGCAGTCGATACCGGCATCCATCAGCTCCTTCAGATGGTCGATGGTGCACATATCCCGGGAATTCATAATATAGGTGCCCTTTTCATCCTCGTACACCGGGAAATACTCCCCGGGGCGTTTTTCTTCCATCAGGGCGTATTGATACCGGCAGGGCTGGGCGCAGGCACCCCGGTTGGAGTCCCGCCCTGTCATATAGTTGCTCAGCAAACATCGGCCGGAATAGCTGACGCACATGGCGCCGTGACCGAAGGTTTCAATTTCCAGCTGTGGGTCTACCTTTTGGCGAATTTCAGCGATTTCCTTCAGACTCAGCTCCCGAGCCAGTACCACACGCTTGGCTCCCAGATCAAACCATGCCTGGGCGCAGGCGTAGTTGGCGATGGACTGCTGGGTGGAGATGTGCCGCTGGCAGTGGGGGGCATATTTCCCGGCCAGGGTGAAGGCACCCAGATCGGCAACAATCAGGGCATCCACCCCGGCGTCGTCCAGCTGCTCCAGATAGGGGGGCAGCTGGGCGATTTCCTCATTTCTGGGCATGGTGTTTACCGTCACATGACAGGCTACACCATGTTCATGGGCGAATTTTACGGCGGCAGGGAGTTCCTCCGGGGTGAAATTTCCGGCAAAGGAGCGCATACCGAAATCTGTGCCTGCCAGATAGACAGCATCCGCGCCATAGAGAACGGACATTTTCAGCCGTTCCATATCCCCCGCAGGGGAGAGAAGCTCCAGTTTTCCCATCCTCCTTACCTCAAAGCCGCAATGAAGGCATTGTGCTCGTCCAGAGTGACGGAGAACTTATGGCTTCCGGTGGAAGGATCCAAAACATAGTAGAAGTAATTGGTATCTGCCGGGTTCAGGGCAGCCTTCAGGCTGGCAAGACCGGGGTTGGAGATGGCGCCGGGGGTCAGACCGGTGTGCAGATAGGTGTTGTAGGGGCTGTCCACCCGGAGATCCTCAGCCGTGAGATCGGTTTTGCCCTCAAGAGCGTAGACAATGGCGGCATCGATGTTCAGGTAGGCAGGGTTGCCGCCCCACCGGAACAGACGGTTGAAGATGACAGAGGAGATCATGGGGCTTTCGTCATCGCCGGAGGTCTCCTTTTCGATGAGAGAGGCGGTGATCACCACATCCCGAACGGTAAAGAGACTCCGGGCAATCTGATCCTCCGATTTTCCCTCAGCACGCATGGCCTCGCTGATGCGATAGTTCAGGCTGTCAATCTGGCTCCTGAGATCGTCGTTGAACCGGTTGCTGAAGTTGTCCAGCATCTTTTCCAGAACATCTCTGGGATCGGAGTTCTTGTAAAAATCATAGGTGTCCGGGAAGAGGAAGCCTTCCAGACAGTACTTGTCTCCCCGTTCCACGCCCTCCAGGAACCAGTAGTCATCCAGCTCGCCGCTGGCGGCATACTCGGCCAGATCCTTGGCGGTGCAGACCCGCTTTTCCTCCAGCAGGGCGAAAATCTGACGGCAGGTGAAGCCCTCGGGAATCAGAACATTCTCCACAACCTCCCGGTTGGAGCTGGGGGACATCATGTTTACCAGAGCGTGATAGTCATACAGGGTGTTCAGATCCCAGATGCCGGGCTTAATCTCCCCTTCGTCCACGGCAAGGTCGGCATAGAGCTTAAACAGCCCCGGGTAGCGGATCAGGCCGTTTTTGTGGAGCTTCTCGATGATATCATCCATGGTGTCGGATTCATAGATGGTGATGGTGACGGGCTTGTCCTCCCGGCCAAAGGCCAGCACATCCGCCGCGCAGACCCAGAGCATCCGCCCCAGAGTGGAACCGGCTACCAGAATAATGGCCAGCCAGACACAGGTCACGGCGATCTGAGGCAGACCGAAGAGAAACTCACCGCCTTTGCGCTTGGGTCGACCCTTCCGCACCGGCCGTTCCCGGTGTTCCGGTTCGGCAGCGGAGGGTGTATTCAGAATCTGATCGAGCTCCGTTCCGTCGCCAAGGATATCCTGCAATTCCGGATCCCGGATAAGCTCCTCAGATGGCTGCTCTGTCTGTTCCGGAATAGCTTCAGTTGGGGGAACCGGGGACTCCTCCGGCATTTCCGGTTGAGGCGCATCCGACTCCTGACCATCCGGAATGCTCAGATCAAAGGGAGCTTCCGGAGCAGCAGGCTCCTCAGCAGCATAATCCTGCTGCCAATCGTGATAGGTAGGCTCGGGGAAATCCGCCTGGAAATCCACAGAATCGGGTTCCTGAGGTGGAATTTCAGAGAATTCATCCCGTTCGGGGTAATCGTTTCGTTCCATGTAATTCCTCCTGTTATCGGATCACAATTTGCCGACGGACGGTTTCGGCGGCTTCGGGTCCCTTCAGGGCTTCAATCAGCTTCAGTCCAAAGGGAATGGCGCAGCCGGCGGAGGTGCCGGTGATCAGTCTGCCGTCCTGAACGGCAGAAGCATTTGCAGCCATATTGGCACCGCCCATGCCGTCCTCACAGCCGGGGTAGCAGGTGCAGGTCTTTCCGTCGGTGATTCCCAGATCGGCAAGCACCGTGGGGCCTGCGCAGATGGCGGCTACATACTTTCCATCTTGCCATGCCCGAGCCAGAGCATCCATAGCCCCCTTGCTTGCCCGGCAGGAGGCCACGCCTCCCAGTCCGCCGGGGAGAACGATCATTTCCAGATCGGAAAAATCGGCTTCCGCAAGGGTGATGTCGGCCTCCACACCGATTCCGTGGCTGCCTTTGACAATTTTTCCGTTGATACCAACGGTGGTCACTTTCACGCCGGCTCTGCGGAGCAGATCCACAGGAGCGATGGCTTCGGTTTCTTCAAATCCGGTTCCCAACAGAACATATACCATGGTTAATCCTCCAAACAATTCCTGACAAGGCGGTAGATTTCTTCGTGAATATCCTCAATGGCGCGCATTTTGCCGTCGGCGACACACTGGATGACCTTCCAGCCGTAGAATTCTGCGGCGGCTTTTCCGCAGCGGCGGCAGGCGGCCAGATAAGCAAGATCCTGCTCGTGAATGTCGGCGTGGGTATGCGTATCCTGTTCCCGACGGCGCATCATGGTTTCCGTAAAGTCTGTGGGCACATCCAGATACAGGATCAGATCCGGCCGGGGCAGCCCCAGCTTGCCGTACTCCAGGTCATACAGCCAGGATAAGAATGCCTTCCGGCCTTCCTCCGGCTCCTTGGAGGCCTGATGCACGGCGTTGGAGGTGGTGTAGCGGTCGGAAACCACCAGCCCTCCGTTTTCATACCACTCCCCCCAGTCCATTTTGTAGGAAGCGTAGCGGTCAACGGCATAGAAGGTGGAGGCGGCATAGGCGTTGACACTGTTGGGACTGGTGCCGAACTCTCCTCCCAGATACATTCGGATCAAGGCGGAGCTGGGCTCAGAATACCGGGGAAACACCAGCTTCTGAAAGGCAATCTGCTCCTGCTCCAGACGGGAGGTGAGAAGCCGGAACTGCGTGGATTTGCCGGAGCCGTCAGTGCCTTCGATAACAATTAGTTTACCCATTTTGACGATGTCCTCCTTATACTGCGGACATAATATCATAAGATACAATATATCATATTTCCCGGCGCTTGTCCACAGATGTTCCGCCGGCGGAAAGTGAATTTTCTGAAAACATCTGCCGCAGCAAAACGGCGCCTGTCGGGAAAACAGTTGCAAAGAGCAGCTTTATTTGCTATACTGTATCCCGAGATTTTATAGGAAAATACACAGATAAAGGATAAGACTTATGACAGAAGTAACATTTGCACAGCTGGGTCTCAGCGACGCCATGCTGAAGGCATTGGAGAAGAAAGGTTACGGCTACCCCACCACCATTCAGGCGGAGGCCATTCCCCATTTCCTGCAGTGGAAGGATGTGATTGCCAAGGCGCCCACCGGCACCGGTAAGACCTTCGCTTTCGGAATCCCCATGATTGAGCATATTGACCCGGAAAGCGACAGCGTTCAGGGGCTGATTCTGGCTCCCACCCGGGAGCTTGCTATCCAGATTGGTGACGAGCTTCGGGGATTGCTGACTTTTTATCAGGGAATCCGTGTGGCGGTGCTCTATGGCGGCACCGGAATCGGCGGACAGATCAAGCAGCTGGAGCGCAAGCCCCAGATTGTGGTGGCAACACCGGGTCGCCTGATGGATCACTACAACCGGAAAACCATCCGTCTGGATAAGGTTCAGACGGTGGTGCTGGACGAAGCCGACCGGATGCTGGATATGGGCTTTTTCAAGGATGTCACCAGAATCATTGAGAAGGCAAAGAATCGGAAAAATCTGGGGCTGTTTTCCGCCACAATTTCTCAGGAGGTTATGACGGTCTCCTGGATGTATCAGCGTGATGAGGTGGAGATCACTGTGGAGGCACAGCAGCAGGATCGCCCGGATATCGACCAGTTCAGCCTGACCTGTACGCCTCTGGAAAAGGCAGAGCGCACCCATCGGCTGATTCAGACCCAGGGCTTTGAGCGGGTGATCATTTTCTGCAATACCAAGCATATGTGCCAGCGGCTCTGCGATGATTTCCAGCGTGTTGGGCTGGACTGCGACTGCATCCACGGGGATGTCCGCCAGAACCAGCGGGAAAAGACCATGCAGCGCTTCCGGGATGGAAAGCTGCCTATCCTCATTGCCACGGATGTGGCCTCCCGGGGGATCGATGTGGACGATGTGGACTGCGTCATCAACTATGATATCCCGGAGGAAAACGAATATTATGTCCACCGCATCGGCAGAACCGGCCGAGCCAGACGCAAGGGCGTGGCTTGGAGCCTTGTGAGCAACTTCCCGGAAAAGGCAAAGCTGGATGAAATCTGCAAATTCTGCAATTTTACCGTTCAGCCCATGGTGATGGATGCTGAGGGTAACCTCTCTGTGGAGGAAGTCAAGACTCCGGCTCCTCCCAAAAGGAGATTCCGTTGATCCCCCGGGAGCGTGGGTTTCTTCTGCTGACCAGCCATCTGGGAGATCCGGAGCGGAGGGTACTGAGCTACCCGCAGCTTCGGGATTTGGCGGCAAGGGTTGCCGCTTTTCCCCATGGGGATGGGGAAGGGGAGCTGAGGGAATTCCACCTGCGGCAGATGGGCTGTTCGCAGGAGATGAGCAGCCGTGTTTTGCATCTGCTGGGGCAGGAGGCGGAGCTGGACTGGTATCTGTCCCGGGGGAAGCGGCAGGGCTGCATTCCGGTTTCCCGAATCAGTGCCGACTATCCGAGGCTGCTTCGATTCCGCTTGGGAGGGGAGACGCCCGGCTGCCTGTGGTGCCGGGGGGATTTGCAGCTGCTGAATACCCCCGCAGTGTCGCTGGTGGGATGCCGGGAGCTGAGGGAGGAAAACCGCCTGTTTGCGGAAGAAGTTGGGCGTCAGGCTGCATTGCAGGGGCTGACACTGGTCTCCGGGAATGCCCGGGGAGCGGATCGGGCCGCTCAGGAGAGCTGTCTGAAAGCTGGTGGCAGGGTCATCAGCATGGTTGCCGACGAGCTGATAAAGTGGAGACCCCGGGAGAATGCTCTCTATCTCAGTGAGGAGGACTTTGATGCCCCCTTTACCACCCAGAGAGCCATCAGCCGCAACCGCTGCATTCATGCCATGGGCGCCATGGTGTTTGTGGCGCAGGCCAATCTGGAAAAGGGCGGCAGCTGGTATGGGAGCGTGCAGAATCTGCGCCATGGCTGGAGCCATGTTGCTGTCTTTCGGGATGGAAGCGAGGCTGCCGAAAGGCTGATACAAATGGGTGCCATCCTGGTTTCTCTGGAAGACCTGAAGGATTTTGCCCTCCTGGCGCAGCCGGAGCAGAACTTTCTGATCTAGGTCACAGGTCCTGTCTGCATTGGCAGACAGGACTTTTTTATGCGTCATAAGTAAAATATAGTTGACAAAGTAAAAATATAGATGTATAATACGGGCAGAAAGGAGGCAGGCAATGCGAAATCTGAAAATGAAATTCCGCCGGATTGAGCTGGGTATGTCTCAGGCGGATCTGGCAAAACAAGCCGGAGTGACCCGGCAAACCATCAGCATGATCGAAGCCGGGGAATTTAACCCGTCCTTAAAGCTGTGTCTGGCAATCTGCCGGGCGCTGAAAACCACACTGAATGACCTGTTCTGGGAGGAGGAAGAACATGAAAATGAAGAAAACTAATCTGGACGAACGGCAGGAGGAGCAGCTCCTGCATATTGAGGAGAAGGGCTGCTGGTTTGCCTTCTGGGCACTGCTGGTGTCCATGTTTGTGCAGATGGCAGTGTTTGGCATGGGGAAATTTCAATATATCGCCGGAGAATGGGTGGTGTTTATGTGCCTTGCCCTGTATCTGGCAGTTTCCTGTATGCGTGCCGGGATCTGGGACAGACATCTGAAGCCCAATGGAAAAACCAACTTTCTTGTCAGCCTTGGGGCGGCAGTGGTGTTTGGCGCAGTGCTTGCTGTTGTGAGTTACTTCAACTTCCATGAGTGGCAGGCTGCCCTGATCACCTTCTTTTTGATAGCGATAACTCTCTTTATCACGATTTTTGCAGCCCTTTCCCTGAGTGTATTTCTCTACAAAAAACAGGTCAAGGCGCTGGAAGAAGCAGCGGAAGAATAAGGAAAAGTCCCTTTAACGGCAGTTAAAGGGACTTTTTGCAGCTTATACCGGGAAAAATTCGTAGTTTTCAAATTTCAGCCGATCCCCCACATCCACCCCGAAGGGCAGCAGGGCGATGGCGACTTCAGAAACTACCCCGGTGTCGTCATACCGGACATAGGCGTAGTCGCCACGGATATCGGTAACCGTGCAGAGCATATTAACCTCCAAAGGAAATTGTGAAATTCGCCCCCGGGAATCCCGGGGGCGAACCTTGTTACTTAACAGGGCGTGTACGCGGAATTAGTCCTTGTACATCTCAACCAGCTTCAGCAGATGCTCGTAACGCTCCTTGGCAGCGGCCTCGTTCTGAGCGAACAGAACGGTAGCGCGGTCGGGGAACTCACGGGTCAGACGGCTGTAACGGGCCTCATTCATCAGGAACTCCTGATAACCGCCCTTGGGCTCCTTGCTGTCCAGCTGGAACTTGCCGGTCTGCTTGGAGGGATCGAAGCGGAACAGGTTCCAGTAGCCGCATTCCACAGCCTTCTTCATCTCGGCCTGGCAGTTGACCATGCCGCCCTTGATGGAGTGCATCTCACAGGGAGCGTAGCCGATGATCAGGGAAGGACCGTTGTAGGCCTCAGCCTCGCAAATAGCCTTGATGGTCTGAGCCTGGTTAGCGCCCATAGCCACCTGAGCCACATAGACATAGCCGTAGCTCATGGCGATCTCAGCCAGGGACTTCTTCTTGGTCTCCTTACCGGAGGCTGCGAACTGGGCAACCTGACCGATGTTGGAAGCCTTGGAGGCCTGTCCGCCGGTGTTGGAGTAAACCTCGGTATCGAAGACGAATACGTTGACGTCCTTGTTGGAAGCCAGAACATGGTCAACACCGCCGAAGCCGATGTCGTATGCCCAGCCGTCGCCGCCGAAGATCCACACGGACTTCTTGGACAGGTACTCCTTCTTGGAGAGGATGTCCTTCACGGTGTCGCAGCAGACATTGGCTTCCAGAGCCTCGATCAGAGCCTTGGTAGCAGCCTTGTTGGCCTCGCCGTCGTTGAAGGTATCCAGCCAGTTCTGGCAGGCGGCCTTCCGGTCGGCGCAGCAGGTGTCCTCCATGACGGCTCTGACCTTGTTAGCCAGGGACTCACGGATCACAGCCTGAGCGGTGTACATACCCAGACCATGCTCAGCGTTGTCCTCGAACAGGGAGTTAGCCCAGGCGGGGCCGTGGCCGTTCTCGTTGACGCAGTAGGGAGCAGTGGCTGCGGGGCCGCCCCAGATGGAGGAACAGCCGGTGGCGTTGGAGATGTACATCCGGTCGCCGAACAGCTGGGTTACCAGACGGGCGTAGCTGGTCTCAGCACAGCCGGCGCAGGAGCCGGAGAACTCCAGCAGAGGCTTGCGGAACTGAGAACCCTTGACGGTGTTGTCCTGCATATCGGGCTTCTGGGCAACCTTGGAAACCATGTAGCCCCAGACATTCTGCTCGGCCAGCTCCTGCTCCTGAGGAACCATGGAAATGGCCTTGGTGGGGCAGACGCCAACACAGACGCCGCAGCCCATGCAGTCCAGAGGAGACACAGCCATGGTGTACTTGTAGACACCCTTGCCCTTGCCGGCCTTCACATCCACCAGACGGGCGTTTGCAGGAGCTGCAGCGGCCTCAGCCTCGGTCAGGGCGAAGGGACGGATGGTAGCATGGGGGCAGACATAGGCACAGTTGTTGCACTGGATACACTTGGTCTCGTCCCAGTGGGGAACGGTAACGGCAACACCGCGCTTCTCGTAAGCGGATGCGCCCAGGGGGAACTGACCGTCGGCCAGACCCTCGAAGGCGGAGACGGGCAGGCTGTAGCCGTCCATCTTGCCGATGGGGTTGAGGATGGTCTTGACAACCTTGACGGTGTCGGCGGGGCCTTCCAGAGCGGTCTCGGTGCAGCAGCACTCGGCATTTGCCCAGGAAGCGGGAACCTCCAGCTTCACATAGGCGGTGGCGCCGGCGTCGATGGCATCCCAGTTCTTCTCAACCACATCGCGGCCCTTCTTCAGGTAGGACTTCTCAGCGGCATCCTTCATGTAGCCGATGGCCTCCTCGCCGGGCATGACATTGGCCAGGGAGAAGAAGGCGGACTGCAGGATGGTGTTGGTACGCTTGCCCATACCTACCTTGATAGCCAGATCGATGGCGTTGATGGTGTACAGCTGGATGTTGTTCTGGGCGATGTAGCGCTTGGAGGCGGCATCCAGATGATGCTCCAGCTCCTCGGGGGTCCACTGGCAGTTGATCAGGAACACGCCGCCGGGCTTGACATCCTGAACAATCTTGAAGCCCTTGGTGATGTAGGAGGGGTTGTGGCAGGCCACGAAGTCAGCCTTGCTGACATAGTAAGGAGACTTGATGGGCTTGTCGCCGAAGCGCAGGTGAGAGACGGTGACACCGCCGGTCTTCTTGGAGTCATACTGGAAGTATGCCTGAACATACTTGTCGGTGTGGTCGCCGATGATCTTGATGGAGTTCTTATTTGCGCCCACGGTGCCGTCGCCGCCCAGACCCCAGAACTTGCACTCGATGGTGCCTTCTGCGGCGGTGTTGGGGGCAACCTTCTCCTCCAGGGACAGGTGGGTGACATCGTCAACGATGCCGATGGTGAACTCGTGCTTGGGAGCATCCTTGCTCAGCTCCTCATACACGGCGAAGATGGAAGCAGGGGTGGTGTCCTTGGAGCCCAGACCGTAACGGCCGCCGATGACGGTAACATCGTTCTTGCCGGCCTTTGCCAGAGCCATGACCACATCCTGATACAGAGGCTCGCCCTGGGAGCCGGGCTCCTTGGTGCGGTCCAGAACAGCGATCTTCTTGGCGGTGGCGGGGATAGCGGCAATCAGCTTCTCGGGGCAGAAGGGACGGAACAGGCGAACCTTCACCAGACCAACCTTCTCGCCGTGGGCGTTCAGGTAGTCGATGACTTCCTCAACGACATCATTGACGGAGCCCATGGCTACGATGACGCGCTCGGCGTCGGGAGCACCGTAGTAGTTGAACAGCTGGTAGTTGGTGCCCAGCTTCTCGTTGACCTTGGCCATGTACTTCTCCACCACTGCGGGCAGGGCGTTGTAGTACTTGTTGCAGGCCTCACGATGCTGGAAGAAGATGTCGTCGTTCTCGTGGGAGCCGCGCATTGCGGGACGCTCGGGGTTCAGGGAGTGCTTGCGGAACTCAGCCACAGCCTCCATATTGGTCATTTCCTTCAGATCCTCATAGTCCCAGATGGCGATCTTCTGGATTTCATGGGAGGTACGGAAGCCGTCAAAGAAGTTGATGAAGGGAACGCGGCCTTCGATGGCAGCCAGATGGGCAACGGCACCCAGATCCATAACTTCCTGCACATTGGTCTCAGCCAGCATGGCGAAACCGGTCTGACGGCAGGCATAGACATCGGAGTGGTCACCGAAGATGTTCAGAGCCTGGGTTGCAACGGTACGGGCGGAAACATGGAAAACGCAGGGCAGCAGCTCGCCGGCGATCTTGTACATATTGGGGATCATCAGCAGCAGACCCTGGGATGCGGTGTAGGTGGTGGTCAGAGCACCGGCGGCCAGAGAGCCGTGGACAGTACCGGCAGCACCTGCCTCAGACTGCATCTCAACAACCTTGACAGCGTCGCCAAAGATGTTCTTCCGACCGGCAGCGGACCACTGATCCACATAGTCGGCCATGGGGCTGGAGGGGGTAATGGGGTAGATGCCAGCAACCTCAGTAAAGGCATAGCTGACGTGAGCGGCAGCAGTATTGCCGTCCATGGTCTTAAATTTTCTTGCCAAAATGAAATACCTCCTAAAGTATTCAAATTTCGTCGCAAATATCATACCACTTTCGCCAAGGTTTGTAAAGGCGTTAAATCTTTCCGCCGGTAGAAAATCCTCCGATAATTTCTCTATTTCTATGAAAAATGACGATAGGAAACCCATGGCTTTTTCCGCCGCCGGAAAAAGGAATTGCGTTTTTGAAGCGGATGGGATATGATAATATGGATTCAAAAAGAGAGGGTGTGGGAGTATGATCTGCAGCGTCCGTACTCTGGGGATAAACGGAATCCATGGAGCCGAGGTAACGGCGGAGTGCTTTATCTCCAACGGCCTGCCGGGGTTTGACATCGTGGGGCTTCCCGATGCTGCCGTCAAGGAAGCCCGGGAACGGGTTCGTGCCGCGGCGAAAAGCAGCGGGCTGGGCTTTCCCGTCAGCAGGATCACGGTGAATCTGGCTCCTGCCAGTGTGAAAAAAACAGGCAGCCATTATGATCTGCCTATCTTGCTGAGCATTCTTTCCGCCTGCGGCAGTATCCGCCGCCCCAGGTTCAACTGTGCCTTTCTGGGGGAACTCAGTCTGGATGGCAGGGTTCGGGGTGTGTCCGGCGTGCTGCCCATGGCGCTGGCAGCCCGGGAGCAGGGGATGGAAGCTCTCTTCGTCCCGGCGGAAAACGCGGCGGAGGCAACCCTTGCCAGAGGGCCGAAGGTTTTTCCGGTACACACACTTCGGGAGCTGGCAGAGCACCTGAACGGGGAACGGGAACTGACGGAGGAGCCGCTTTGGGAACCATCGGTTCAGGAAGGCACCGTCCTGGATTTCAAGGATGTTCTGGGGCAGGAGAATGTGAAGCGGGCGCTGGAGGTGGCAGCGGCAGGCAGCCATAATGTGCTGCTCATCGGTCCTCCGGGCTCCGGAAAAAGCATGCTCAGCAAGCGGCTTCCCTCCATTCTGCCGGATATGACCTGGGAGGAATCTCTGGAGGTCAGCCGGATCTATTCGGTGATGGGTATGCTGACGGCGAAGCAGCCTCTGATTCAGCAAAGACCCTTTCGCTCACCCCATCACACCGTATCCAATGTGGGTCTGGCCGGAGGCGGCACCAATCCCCATCCGGGAGAGATCTCCATGGCCCACAAGGGCGTGCTGTTTCTGGACGAGCTGCCGGAATTCCGCAGGGATACGCTGGACATGATGCGCCAGCCGCTGGAGGATGGGAGCGTTACCATCTCCCGGGTATCGGGGACGGTGACCTACCCGGCGGAGTTTATGCTGGTGTGCGCCATGAATCCCTGCAAATGCGGCTGGTACGGCGACCCCAGCGGCCGGTGCCATTGCTCCGAAAACGCGGTGGCCAATTACCGGGGGCGGATCTCCGGCCCGCTGCTGGATCGCATCGACATTGTGGTGGAGGTTCCGGCGGTGCACTTTGAGGATCTGCGCACCCGGGCGGAGGCGGAGCCATCCGCCGGCATCAAGGAGCGGGTGGATGCTGCCAGACGGATCCAGAATCGCCGGTTCGGCGGCAGTATGTGCAACGCCCGGATGGGTCCGGAGGAAATGCGGAAGTTCTGCGCCCTGGACGAAGAGGCCGCTGAGCTGATGAAAGAGGCCTTTGATGCTCTGGGTCTTACGGCGCGAAGCTATGACCGGATTCTGAAGGTGGCCCGAACGGTTGCCGATTTGGAAGGCAGCGAACAAATCCAACCCCAGCACATTGCCGAGGCCATTCAGTACCGGGCGGTGAATCTGGGAAATCCATAAGAAAACGAGGTATCATATGAAAGAAATATTCCTGCTGAAGCTGGGAGAAATCGTCCTGAAGGGCGCCAATAAACGCCAGTTTGAAAGCCGCCTGCGGCAGAATGTCCGCCGCAGAATGAAGCAGTACGGCAATTTTGATGTATATATCATGCAGTCCACCGTCTATGTGGAGCCCATGGATGAAATGTGTGATGTGGACGGAGCCTGGGAGGCCTGCGGCAGTATTTTCGGTGTGGTCAGCCTGTGCCGCTGCCGCCCCTGTGAGAAAAATCTGGACGCCATTTTTGAGGCTGTGGAGAATTATCTGGGGGACGAGCTGGACTGCGCAAAGTCCTTTAAAGTGGAATCCAAACGTTCCGATAAGAATTTCCCCATGACCTCCATTGCCATCTCTCAGGAAATCGGTGGCCGTCTGGCGGAGGCTCATCCCACGGTGGAGGTAGATGTCCACCACCCGGAGTATACCGTCTATGTGGAGGTTCGGGATCTGTCGGCCTATGTCCACGGCCCTGCGGTGCCCGGTGCCGGCGGCCTGCCCACGGGCGTGGGGGGACGGGCCATGTGCCTGCTCAGTGGCGGCATCGACTCTCCCGTGGCGGCTTATATGATCGCCAAGCGCGGCGTGGAGATTGAGGCGGTGCACTTCTTTTCCTACCCCTACACCTCCCAGCTGGCCAAGGACAAAGTTATTGAGCTGGCTCGTCTGGTGACCCGTTACTCCGGGAAAATGACGGTGAATGTGGTGTCCTTTACGGAGATTCAGGAGGCCATCCGGGACAACTGCCCGGAGGAATACTTCACGCTGATCATGCGCCGGTTTATGATGGAGATCAGTATGCGCATCGCCAAGCAGGACGGCTGCGGCGCGCTGATTACCGGCGAAAATCTGGGTCAGGTGGCCTCTCAGACCATGGAAGCCATGGCAGTTACCGGAGCCGTGGTGGATATTCCCATCTTCATGCCGCTGGTGGGCATGGACAAGGAGGAGATTGTTACCATCGCCCGAAAGATCGGCACCATGGAGACCTCCATTCTGCCTTATGAGGATTGCTGCACCGTGTTTACCCCCAGGCACCCCAAAACCAAGCCCACTCTGGGGCAGCTGATTCATGCGGAAAAGAAGCTGGACAGAGAAGCCCTGATAGAACGGGCTCTGGCAGATGTGGAAAAGATCCGGGTGAGCTACCATGATGACGCTGTGCTGTAAGGTTCTGGAAGCCCTCCGGGGCAAAACCCTGGTAAGTGCGGAGAGCCTCACCGGCGGCGGCATCGGCACAGCCCTGACAGCCGTTCCCGGCAGCAGCGAGGTCTACAAGGGCGGCATTATCAGCTACACCAACGCCGTCAAGGAAACCGTTTTAGGTGTTCCCAGGGAAATCCTGGAGCAATACGGTGCTGTCTCCCAGTGGACGGCAGAGTGTATGGCCTCCGGTGTCCGGAAAAAGCTGGACGCCGATGTGGCGGTTTCCGTCACCGGGCTGGCAGGCCCCGGGGCAGATGAATATGGAAATCCTGTGGGGACGGTTTTCATCGGCTATGAGGATGCAAGACACAGCGTTGTAGAGCATTTCGTGTTCTCCGGGAGCCGGGAGGAGGTTCGCAGCCAGACTGTCCGGGCAGCCTTGGAGCTGATTCTGAAGCAGAGCGGAAATGGCAGCCACCGTTGACAAATTGCAACCCTCCGTTGGTGGTATTCCGGCGGCCTGCGTGGTAGGATATTCCCATCACAGAGACATGGAGGTGCCTGTATGAACATTGCAGACCGGATTCAGAATTTACGAAAGCTCCGGGGAATCTCTCAGGAGCAGCTGGCAGACCGGCTGGGGGTGTCCCGGCAGACCATTTCCAAGTGGGAGAGTGAGCAGTCCGCCCCGGATATGGAAAAGATTATTCTCCTCAGCGACTACTTTGAAGTCACCACGGACTATCTTCTGAAGGGAATTGAAAAGCAGGAGGAGGGCTCCCCAAAACCGGATGCCAGAATCTTCTCCCTGACGGGAACCACCCTGGGCTTTCTGGGCATTGTGATTTCCGTGGCCATCTGGATGGAGCGAAAAACCGTGGCGGCAGTGGCAATCGGATTGATTCTGACCGCCATGAGCGTGATGATTCATCAGATCGGTCAGATCCTGGGCGGTTCCAACGCCGCCCAGGCTCGCAAACAGTACTGGCTTCTGGCGCCCTGGTATCTGGTGCTGATTCCCTATTCCTGCGTAATCAATTTTGCGCAGGCTATTGTGCAGGGCTTCTTTCCACTGATCGCACCGATTCCCGAACTGACCAATTCGCTGATTGCCTTTGCGGCAGGCTGGCTGGGCTATTTTCTCATCTGCCTGCTGACGGATGCTTTCCTGGTGACGAAAAACAAAATAGTACACTTTTTGGAGTGATACATAATGACATTTTTAAAAATAGGGATGTTTGGACTATCTACCTTGGGGTCATTTCAGCTTATTCGTGGAATAACGAAGGATAAGATTGATCTTTTTTTCTTACCAAGTTTGACGATTGCTATTCAGGTAACGATTCTATTTTTTGCTGGAATCTTAAATCTTTTACCAGAAGTATCAGGGCTGATATATCTCGTAGGATTGATTGCATTAATAATGAGTTTGTGGAAGAGCAAAGGTCTAAATTTTGTGAAAGATTATGTTAATGATGGCTATATCATATCCGTTTTAATAATGATTATTATGGGAATGAGCGTTAGAGGAAAACTGTTTTGGCATTATGATAATTTTTCACACTGGGCAATGGTTGTACGCCATATGCTGGAAGTGAACCATTATCCAAACTTTGAAAGCGTTCTCATTTCTTTTCAAGAGTATCCTCTTGGAAGTGCAACATATATATACTATTTTGCAAAAATGATTGGCAACGGTGAATCAATACAAATGTTGGCACAAATTTATATGATTGTTGCAGCTGTTTTACCGTTATTTTCATTTGTAAATAAAAGAAGCTTTAAGATTGACTTTGTATTTCTTACTTTCGTTAACTTTGTGTTTGTATACAATATCCATGCAGGGGATTTGTTAGTAGATACACTATTGCCTGTGGTAGGCATATGTGGATTGTTATTTGCAAAAAAGCATTGCGTTCATAATAGTTGTAAATTAAATTTTTGGCTATTGTCATGCTATTTGGTACAGATTATCCAGATAAAGAATTCGGGTGTCTTTTTTGTTGTGGCAATATTAATTGTATGCAGCAAGTATTATTGGAACAAACAGAGTAGATTTAATAATCTGGGTTCTGCAGCCCTTCCTTTTTTGTCATTAGCGATATGGCAAAAGCATTGTAAGTATGTTTTTGCTTCAGCTACTACCTCTAAACATGCAATGACAGTTGAAAATTATCGATTGGTCATGGGGGATAAAACTTTAGAAGATATAAAAACAATCTGCAAAGAGATGTTCCGATTATCTATAACATCTAAGGATGTGGTAGCACTATTAGGAATTGTGTTATTGATTGGATGTTGCGTATTGTTCTTTAAGAAGAGTGATTGGAAAGATTATAAGAGTTGTTTTCTTTTTACATTGATTTTTTATGTATGTTATCAAATTGGCATGCTTGGAATGTATCTATTTTCCATGCCAGGTGGAGAGGCAACAAGTCTTGCCGGAAGTGGAAGATATTTAAAAACAATTTTAATAGCTATCTTAATGATATATATGGCGTTTGCAATAAAGTCGTTTTCAGATGTCATTGTAAATGGAAAAATCAAAGCCTTGTCTGCGGGAATTTTGATAATTTGTATTTTTTCTTTTTTGTATATCTCACAGGGGAAAATATATTTTGCCCCTACCACCGTACACAATGGCGAGAAACGCATGTGGATAGAGAATAAAAGAGAAATATATGCATTACCTATGTATGATTCATACTGTATGCTCATTCCAAGTAACGATTCCGGATATTCATATTATTTGCTCAAATATATATTCCAAAGTAATGATGTATCGTCAAAAATTGTTGATAGTATTGATGATTTGAATAGTGTTTCATCCAAATATATTTTAGTTTATGACAAAGAAAATGAAATTATTAATACATGGATAAGAGAGATGTATCCAGAGCAAGAGGGAAATGATGTAATAATACGAGAGGATATGTAAATGAGTAAAATAGCAATAGTAATACTTTTCGATGGCTTTGCTTTCCTTTCACGCTTACGACCTGCCTGCTGATGGATTTCTTCCTGCTGTCCAGAAACAAAGCATAATAAAATTCCGCCGGATTCGCTGGAATCCGGCGGAGATTTTTTCAACTAGGTGGGATTGTAGTTGACAATGATGTCGTGTTCTGTCAGAGCGGAAACGCTTTCGATGCTGTTGCCGTACACATTGACCTGCACCAGCAGATAGCAGCTTGCCAGAGCATCCACATTGGTGATCTGGTTGTAGTCCATGTAGACATAGGCAATCTGGCTCAGCTTGTTCAGATTGTCAATGCTGGTAAGGGTGTTGTGGGAACCGTCGATGTTTCGCAGAGCGCAGCCATCCTGCCAGTCCGGCAGCTGGGAGACAGTGTTGTAGGAGAAATCCAGCACATTCAGCTTGATCAGGGCAGACAGACTGGAGATGTCGGAAACCTGATTGTTGTTGAAGCGAAGTTCTGTCAGCTCTGCACACTGGGCGGCAGGGGAGATGTCCGTCAGGACATTGTGATTGACAGCCAGATAGGACAGCAGAGGCAGTTTATTCACACCATCAAGGCTGGTAATCTGATTGTTGCTGGCATCCAGCCATTCCAGCCGCTGGCAGGAGGAAACTGGCTCCAGAGAAGTCAGAGCGTTGTAGGAGACATCCAGCTTTTCCAGATTGTTGAGGCCGGACAGCTGGCTCAGATCCGTTACGGCGTTGTGCTGCAGATTCAGCTCCCGCAGGGTAGTGATGCCGCTGAGGGCTTCCAGATTCCGCACCGTGTTGTTGCTGAGATCCAGAGAGGTGAGGCTGGGGGCACCTGCCAGGGCGGCGATGGAGCTGAGACTGCAATCGTCCAGACTCAGGCTGGTGAGTACCGGCAGCTGGGCAACGGTGGACAGGGAATCGGCGGGCAGAATGCATCCCAGAAGCTCCAGGCTCTGGAGTTTATTCAGATCGGACAGACATTCCAGATCCGACAGCTTCTGATTGGTGACTGTCAGAACCTGCAGATAGGGCATCAGTGCCAGATCCTCCAGATTGGTGGCAGCCTCCGGCACGGAGAATTCCGTGATATCCCACAGGGAGTTGGTGTAGATAATCTCGCCGCTGCTGGCGTTGATGGCAGAGCGCATGGCCTCCTCCATAGCCTTGTCCTTGAATTCCACAGCCTCAATGACACCGCCGATGGTGTAGGTGCCGATGGTCAGGGGGCTGATCAGACCATTGTCGCCGACGCTGATGGCGTAGACGGTGGTCTCACCGGCGGGCAGGGAGACGGGCTGGGAGTAGGGCTCGTTGGCAATGGAGGGGTAATCACCGTCCGTGGTGTAGTACAGGGTTCCGGTGGAGGAGCTCAGCTCCAGATCCAGATACTGGGAATAGAAGCCGGGCTCATAGTTGGCGGTGGGGGCAGTGGGGCGGAGCTGATCCAGAGCATTTCGGATGGTGGGGTCGGAGATGTTGGACAGGAAGTTGACGGCGTCCAGCAGCTTGTCCTGCTCCACATAGGTCTTGCACAGGGCAGCGTAAAGGTCAACGCCGCCGCCGCTTTTGATGGCGTTGGACAGAGTAACCTCGGCCTTGGTGTAGTTGCCGGCATTCTTGTACTGGTTTGCCAGCTCGATGGCCACATTTTCGTCCCGGCCGGAGTATTCGTAGGCCATGTTGTAGAACATGGCGGACAGGCGGGAATTGCCGTACATATCCTGATAGCGGGCCTGGCTCAGCAGGAAGTCCCGGGTGAAGTCCCGGTCGTAAACAAACAGGTACCAGCCAATACTGGCAATAATCACCAGAATCATCAGCAAAGGCACCAGAAACCTCATGAATTTTTTCATAAAAAGTGCTCCATTCCAAGGATTATCCCCCAAATTATACGGCATTTTTGAAAAAATGTCAAGTGGCAGCGGAAAACAGAGGGAAAACGGAAAGGAAGCTGAAAAAACTGCCGCAGAGGAATCCCACGGAATCCTCTGCGGCAGAGACCTTACCGTTTTGCCTGCTTCATGGACAGACTGATGCGGTGGCGCTGTTCATCCACACCCAGAACCACGACCTTTACCACATCTCCCACCTTGACCACCTCGCTGGGGTGGCGCAGGCGGCGGCTGCATACCTCGCTGATGTGGACAAGACCATCCTGATGAACACCGATATCCACAAAGACACCGAAGTCGATGACATTGCGCACGGTGCCGGTGAGCTCCATGCCCGGCTTCAGATCCTTCATCTCCAGCACATCCTTGCGCAGAATGGGGGCAGGCAGCTCATCCCGGGGGTCCCGTCCGGGCTTACTCAGCTCCTTGGCGATATCCAGAAGGGTGGGCTCGCCAACGCCGCATTCGGCAGCTGCTTTGGCGCTGCCGTAGCCTTCCAGCTTTTGGGTCAGCTGAGACAGGTCGTCCTTTTTCCGGCAGTCCAGCAGAGTCAGCAGCGCTTTTGCGGCGTCATAGGATTCCGGATGCACGCCGGTGTTGTCCAGAATCTCCCGGCTTTCCGGAATTCTCAGGAAACCGGCGCACTGCTGGAAGGCCTTGGGTCCCAGCTTGGGCACCTTTTTCAGCTGGGCGCGGCTGGTGAAGGGACCGTTTTCCTCCCGGTAGGCCACGATATTTTTGGCGGTGGCTGCCGTCAGGCCGGAAACCTGCTGCAAAAGGCTCTGGGACGCGGTGTTGGCATCCACGCCCACGGCGTTGACGCAGTCCTCCACAACGGCGCCCAATGCGGCGTCCAGCTCCTTCTGGGGACAGTCATGCTGATACTGACCGACGCCGATGGCCTTGGGGTCAATCTTCACCAGCTCCGCCAGCGGGTCCTGCAGCCGCCGGGCAATGGAGACGGCAGAGCGCAGGTTTACATCATACTCCGGGAATTCCTCCGCCGCCAGAGGGGATGCGGAGTAGACAGAAGCCCCGGCCTCGTTGACAATCATATAGCTGGCCTCGGGGAAGCCGCGGAGCAGCTCGATGGTCATGGCCTCGGTCTCCCGGGAGGCGGTGCCGTTTCCGATGGCGATGTGCCTGACAGCGTGCTTGCGCATCAGCGCAGAAAGGGTGGCAATGGCCTCCTGCTTTTTCTTTTCGCTGAAGGTGGGATAGACCACGGAGGTTGCCAGCACCTTTCCGGTGGGGTCAACCACCGCCACCTTGCAGCCGTTGCGGTATCCGGGATCCAGTCCCATGGTGACAAAGCCCTTTACGGGAGGCTGCATCAGCAGAGGCTTCAGATTCAGGGCAAAGTTTCGGATAGCCCCGGCGTAAGCCCGTTCCGACAGCTCATTGCGAACCTCACGCTGAATGGAGGGGAAGATCAGACGCTCATAGGCATCCTCGGCAGCGGAGCGCACAAAGGCACTGACCTGTGCAGTGGGCTTCAGGGCGCGGCGGCAGACCAGGGCGGCGCCGTCGCTGCCCGGAAGGGTCACATTGGGCTTCAGAATCTCTTCCTTTTCTCCCCGATTCATGGCCAGAATCTGATGATCCAGCAGGCGGCTGATGGGCTGGGAGAAATCGTAGTACAGGCGGTAAACGCCGTTTTCCTCTGCATCCGGGGCGGCTTTGCAGGTGAACACACCCTTGCGCAGCACCAGCTGCCGCAGCGCCTTGCGGATGTCGGCATCGTCGGAAAGATCCTCGGCGATGATGTCGTTGGCCCCCTGCAGGGCATCCTCCAGAGTTTCCACGCCCTTCTCCGCATCCACATAGTCCTTTGCCAGAGCGGCAGGGTCGGAGCCGTCCTGAGCAAAGATTGCCTCGGCAAGGGGAGCCAACCCCTTTTCCCGGGCAATGGAGCCCCGGGTGCGGCGCTTCTGCTTGTAGGGGCGGTACAGATCCTCCACCTCTGTCATGGTGGCGGCGGCATCGATGGCATCGGAAAGCTCCGCTGTCAGCTTCCCCTGATTCTCGATGGACTTCTTTACCTCATCCCGGCGGGTCTGAAGATTGCGCAGATAGGTCAGCCGCGTCTCCAGATTCCGCAGGGTGGTGTCATCCATGGCCCCGTGCATCTCCTTGCGGTAACGGGCGATAAAGGGAATGGTGTTGCCCTCGTCGATGAGCCCGATGATGTTTTCCACATATTCCTGTTTCTGTCCCAGCTCCTGAGACAGGATCTGTGCAATGGTAAGCATAACTTTCTCCTTGATTGTGAAATTCGCTCCCTATCATACCACACTTTTCCCGGAATGGCAAAGAGAAAAATCCGCAAGGGAAGGGGAGTGCAATTCCGGGTCGCATTTTGAAATTCCTGTGGGATAATATTCAAAAATATGAAAAATGAGGATCGATTATCGGAAGTATTACCGGCATACCATCTATGAGCTGATTGAAATGTATGATATAGACGATGTGATTTTCCTGCCGTATATGACGGCAACCCAGTCCGGCATGGGCAATGACTTCTTTGAAGGCCTCTGCAAGCTGCCCAAGAGCTTTACGCTGGAATAGAAATAACGGCTGCAAACCGATGGTTTGCAGCCGCATGTTTAATTCTGAACAGTGTGCCGTATGGCAGGACTGTCGGGAGACAGCGGAAGGAAGGTATAGCCGTTGTCCAGACCCCACAGGATGATATCCTCCACGGCATCCACGCTGAAGTCGTGAATATCATGCTGCAGCACTACGGACACACGCTGCTTCAGAACGCCTCCCAGAACATTGCCCACCACGGTCTGAGCCCGCAGGGCACCACCGGCATCGTTGCTGTCCACATTCCAGTCAAAGTACTGGAAGCCGGCATCCAGAACAGCTTCGGAAAGGGTGGTCATGATGCCCTTGTTAAAGCTGCTTACCAGATTGGAACTGCCCCCGGGGAACCGCATCAGGGTGGTTTTCACACCGGAGATGTCATAGATTTTCTGCTGCATTTTCAGAAGATCCTGAAAGTAGGCCTCCGGGCTGGCGTAGATGGAGGAGTAGTTGTGGCTGGCGGTGTGAATGGCAACGGAGTGGCCTTCCTCAGCCATCCGTTTGATTAGATAGCTGTAGTCGCTGTCCACCACGAAAAAGGTGGCCTTGACATTGTACTTCGCCAGAATATCCAGAAGGCGGCTGGTGTATGGGCCGGGGCCATCGTCAAAGGTCAGATAAATGACCTTTCCGCTGGGCCAGCTCTCCAGAGGGCGGGGCAGGGCAGTGACCTCCACCTGACGGGTCACCACGGTTTCGTTCCCGAAGGTGTCGCTGACGGTATAGGTGACGGGATAGACTCCGGGCTGATACCAGATGACCTCTCCTTCCACAGTCACCTGCTCGGTCAGATCCCCGTCGGCATTATCCGTGGCCAGAAAGCCCGGTTCTTCATAAAAGGTACCGGTTGGGATGGCGTATTGCGCTCCGCCGGTGAGAAGGATTTCCGGGGGGAGGGGATCGTAATAGGGGATGATTCGCTCCACGGAGGCCGGATTGCCGGAGGAATCCATGACGGTATAGGTGATTTTTTCGTACTCCTCTACGCATTTGACCTTCGCCGTGATGTCCCCGTCATGGTTGTCAACCGCAGTAAAGCCCTCTTCCTGATACTTCTGCCCCGGCAGAACCGTTGTGCCGGCGGATTCTTTCAGGGTGATCACCGGGGGCTGGGAATCCACCACCCGCACTTCCCGGAGGGCAAAGCCTGTCCAGCGGCGGTATTGCGCCCGGTATTGCAGGGTGTATTTTCCGAGGGTGCCGGTATCCACCTGGCCGGTGCAGGTGATGACAGCATCCTCCAGAGGAATCCCGTCCTTCCAGAACAGACTGCCATAGAGCACTGCCGCCGCGCCGGGATCGGTAAAGGGTTCTCCGTACTCCTGAATCAGTTCCGGCTCCCCCTGAAGCTGAAGGCTCAGGGTAAATTGGTTGACAGTGAGCAGGATCAGGAGACCGCCCGAAATCATCAGCACCGAAATCAGAAGAATACCGAGAATAATTCCCATGAAAGAGCGGTTTTTTCTGGGCTTTTCCGGGGAATCGGGCTTTATGGGTGCAATTCTTTCCGGTGCCTTCGGCTTTCCCTGAGCTGGGTCTTCTTCCTGAAATGGAAGGTCGGGGTTCAGCTGTTCATTCATGATTTCCATTTCCTCCATGAGTTGACATAATACATATACTATACTCATTTTTTGTCGAAAATGGAAGTCCTCTTTCAAAAATTTTTCAGAAAAATTTTACCAATCTATAAATGGGAAAAGCCCGGTGTTTTCACCGGACTTTGAGACTGTGGATAAACCTGTCATTGTGAGCCATTCTTCAGAATGGCGTGGCAATCCGTTTTCCAAAATGTCATGATTCTGTTTCGTTTTACGGAAAATCAGATCTTCCGTAGGGAACGGATTCCCACGGCCGCTTCGCGTCCTCGGAATGACATACCTTTGTGACACGCGGAAGCCCGGTGTTTTCACCGGGCCTTTATGCCTGCAAAAGCCGGATCAGCTCCGGCAGAGCCGCTTCAAATTTGACACCATACCAGTGCGCTGGTTTTTCCAGCGTCTGCCGGATACATTCACAGGTGAACCGCCCTGCAATCTGGGCAGCCTTTTCCGGCGTGCGCTCCTGCATCAGAGCGCCCACAAAGGCCGAGGCAAAAATGTCACCGGTGCCATGATAGCTACCGCTCAGTCTGGGATGGGAGGCGAAGGTAAGGCACCCACCCCGCCAGACGGCGGCTCCGGTTTCTTCCGGGGAAGTGCCGACTCCCGTGAGCACCACACACCTGTGATCCAGTTTTTTCAAGAGCTGAGGGACATCGGTTTTCTCTGCGGATTCGGGGCAGGGAAGGGAGGCCATCATGGCAGCCTCTGTCAGATTGGGCAGGATTACATCCGCCCGACGGCAGAAGGCTTCCATGGCTTTGGCATAGGATTCATCCAGCCCGGAATACAATTTCCCGTGATCTGCCATGGCCGGATCTGCAATGAGAACCCCACCGGGAGCCAGCAGGGATTTGCAAATTCTGTCTGCGGCTTCAATGGCAGGAATGCTCCCCAGATACCCGGTGTATATGGCATCAAAGGTGATCCCGGCTCTCTTCCAGTGATCCGCCATGGCATCGGCGGTATCGGTCAGATGGGTCACCACCGGCCTTCCAAAGCCGCCGGTGTGGGTGGACAGCAGGGCGGTGGGAAGGATGCAGCATTCATGGCCGCAGGCGCTGAGAATGGGCAGCGCCACCGTCATGGAGCATTGCCCCACACAGGAGATGTCCTGTATGGTGAGAATTCGCTTGTAAGCCATTTCAGTCCTCCACATCCATATCCAGACCCAGCTCCCGGGGCTGGAACCGGGGGCACACATTCTCCGAGGTGACAATGACGGAGGCTGCCAGCTTGGTGCCGATCTGGCAGGCCTCGTGCAGGCTCTTTCCATAGGTCAGGCCGATGGCAGCTCCGGCGCAGAAGGAATCTCCGGCGCCGGTGGTATCTTTCACATCCACCTTCCGGGCAGGGCAGAAGCCGCTTTCTCCCTGCAGGTTGGCATATACCGCACCCTGGCAGCCCATGGTGACAATCATGCCGGGAATCCGTGCAGCCTGAACCTTCTGCGCCAGAATGGGCACCATTTCCTCCGGGCGTTTTTCACTGAAATCCTTGGTAAAGAGAATTCCGGCCTCCTGAAGGTTGCACACGAAGCAGTCGATAGACTGTAAAAAATCCCGGCGTTCCAGAGCAATGCTCATGTTGGCCACAACGGCGTAGACTTTTTTCTGATATTTTTCCGCCAGCTTGAAGGTGCGTTTTACGATCTCCTTGTCAATGTCGATCTCGATGATGATACTGTCGGCATCCCGGAAGATTTCGTCCCCCTGCTGATCCAGAATTTCCGCAATGGGCATCAGATTGGGTCGCTTGGAGATGGAGGCAGCCACATCTCCGTCATTGTCAAAAATGGCCAGCCAGGTGCCCATGCCGTCCCGGGTGGAGCGGATATAGTCCGTGTTGACCTTGTGGCTGTTCAGCTTCCGCAGGACATCCGTACCGGTGCCGGTTTCATCCACAAGGCTCACAAAAGTGGGACGAAGCTCGCAGTTGGCAATGTCCTCCACTACATTCCGTCCCACGCCGCCGTGAATCTGCTCCACCCGTCCGGCATTTCGGCCGGTGGGAAGGAATGCACTGTCCGGATATCCCTTTACATCTACAAATACCGCGCCGATTACCACAATTCCCATAAAAAGACCCCCTGGGACATATTTTTTCCCATTATACCACAGAATCAACAATTTGCAATAAAAAGCCAATACATATGCCATGTGAAGCAGTGATTTCAAAAAAACGGGAAAAAATAAAAATGAAATATTGCAATGTAAGACAAAAATGTATATAATGTTTCTGTTAAAGACGGAAACCCAAATTATTCTGAACTTTGGAGGAATCATTCCATGACAAGCAATGTACGCCCTGAAACCATGCAGCGCATTACCACGCCGGAACTGGCCAAGGCATTTATCGACGAGCAGATTGCCGCTGTCCGCGCACAGGTCGGCGACAAGAAGGTGTTGCTGGCTCTGTCCGGCGGTGTGGACTCTTCCGTTGTGGCTGCTCTGCTGATTCGGGCCATTGGCAAGCAGCTGGTCTGCATCCATGTGAACCATGGCCTGATGCGCAAGGGGGAGAGCGAGGATGTGATCCGTGTGTTCGGTGAGCAGATGGATGCCAACCTCATCTATGTGGATGCCACCGACCGTTATCTGGATCTTCTGGCCGGTGTATCCGAGCCGGAGCGCAAGCGCAAGATCATCGGCGAGGAGTTCATCAAGATCTTCGACGAAGAGGCAGCCAAGCTGGAGGGCATTTCCTTCCTGGCTCAGGGCACCATCTATCCCGACATTCTGGAGTCCAAGGGTGTTAAGGCACATCACAATGTGGGCGGCCTGCCGGAGGAGATGGACATGGAGCTGGTGGAGCCTGTGAAGCTGCTGTTCAAGGACGAGGTTCGCGTGGTTGGCGAGGCTCTGGGCCTGCCTCATTCCATGGTCTACCGTCAGCCCTTCCCCGGCCCCGGTCTGGGTGTCCGGTGCCTGGGTGCCATCACCCGTGACCGCCTGAACGCTCTGCGGGAGGCCGATGCCATCCTCCGGGAGGAGTTCGACAAGAACGGTCTTGCAGGAAAGGTCTGGCAGTACTTTATCGCCGTGCCGGATATGAAGAGCGTGGGTGTCAAGGACGGCAAGCGTTATGAGGGCTGGCCTGCCATCATTCGCGCAGTCAATACTACCGATGCCATGACAGCAACCATTGAGGAGATTCCCTATCCCGTTCTGCATAAGATTACCGACCGCATCACCCATGAGGTTCCCGGTATCAACCGCGTCTGCTTCGACCTGACTCCCAAGCCCATCGCCACCATTGAGTGGGAATAATCCAAAACGCAAAAAAACCGGGTCTTGACCCGGAAAAGTAGCCGTTTCCACGATTCGTGGCAACGTTTTGGCAACATTTTTCATTATTCAAATAAAAGAGAGCTATCTGATTTCAAATGAGGTCAGATAGCTCTTTTTGCATTTATAGTATGTTACCCACGAATTCGCCAATCAAGGCACCGAGGAACATTGACACAATAGTCCAGATGAGTTGAATCCACCAAGTATCTTTACAGTAATTCAAGATACCCTGAATGGACACACCATAAATCTCTGTCCACTTTGAATTTACTTTCAAAGTGTTGTTGACAGCACGATTAAGAATATTTGCAAACACATCCACTTTTCTAAGAGTAGACATATGAAGTTTGACATACTCTCGGTTTGCGAATGCATCCGCTTCCTGTTGCCCATTGAGATAGTCCTTTGCTCTAATCCCGTTTTGTTCCAAAAGCTTTTCCATTCGAGGATGTCCTGCATAGCCTACCCCGTAACAGTTAATGAGTTGACGAGCGAGGTCAATCTTATTCGTGTCAGGGATTTTGTACGGTTCGCCACCTAAAACAGAATAACGATGCTCAATCGCTTTAAAGCCATAATTCATATCCCTCATATTCCAATGAATCCAGAAAAATGTCTTATGCTCTTTTGCGTACTCAAAAAATTCATCCAACATGGCTTTTTCCAGTTCGTCATAGTGACTCTCGATATCGGCAACATCAATATGAGATTTTTCAGCCATTTTGTGAATGGAAAAAGAATCTGTTTGGGCAGTCGCATAGTCGTAAACTGCAATCGAAGTTATACGAGGGGTATGCCCGTCTTTAATATCATAAAAGCTTTCACATGAGTAGTGAATAATCAGATAGTTCTGTGGATTGCGATCAATTTCACGAAAAATCTTTCGAGCACTGTTGTGTCGTGCGTACTGCATCTACCGTTCACCGCCCCTCAGAGAATCCACTAACATATCGCTGAGTGCCTGAGATGGCACTTTTGTCCAACGCTGCGTGGTATCAAACTCAGGGTAGCGATAACGCCAACGGTCATATTCCTCCTGCGTAATCTCCCCAGCTTTGAGCTTGGCAGCAGCCTGGTTCCAGGCGCAGAGCATTTCATGCAGACGAGCAGCATCTTTGTTTTTACGAACATCAACTTTCAAACAGACTTCTCCATCTGCTTCATCGATTTGCAGACCGTATCTGTCCTCCAAAGTAAACAGCGTATGCATCAGACCCAGGTAAGAATCAATATCCGGCACAGACAATGCCAGTGGAGATACATCCAAAGCATTTGCCAGTGAATTGATTAAATACGCCTTAGGTGTCCGTGTCCCCGTCTCATATTGTGCTAACCGCACATCCGCTGACTTTTCTGGGAAGCCCATTAACTGTCCCAGATATTTCTGTGTCATACCCCGCATACTGCGGAAAAAGTGGATTCTCTCGCCAATTGCCATAGTCAGCAGCTCCTGTCATTTGAGATAATCTGAATATAGCATACCTGTTTAAGATAGTCAATATGTAGTTAAACATTTTTGCTTATTATCCTATTGACATAAGCAAAGTTGTTTAGTATAATACTGATACACTAAGCTATTTAGCTTAATTCATTGCAGAAGGAGGAATGCCAATCGAAAACGACCGTGCTGATTCAGTAATCGTTTAATCCTGAACAGTACGCTGGCACCTTGACAATCGAATAAAGCTCCGCCGAATAACGACCTCTCTGTATGATCGTGATGAGCGATGAGCCACATCGGAGAATTTACAATCAGTTCCGAGTAATCCGGGCAGCTCCCGGAGGCGGCGACGACAGCAGAGAGCAGAATACTCCCCACCAGCTACAGTCCGAGCGTGATAACAACCGTCGCAGGCAATAGGGTGAGAGGCTTCGTAAGTCAATCGGAGATTGAGAAATGAGCATCGGTAAGCTGCCGATGGTTCGGCGGGGTAGAAAAATCTTACGAAGTAGGCAGGGTCAGTCTATGCTTCTTTCAGAAAACAATCAAAAATCAATAACAAAACCAGGAGGTACTTTATTTGAACGAAAACACTTTTATGAGAGTAGAGGAAGTAGCCAAGGAGTTGGGCGTTTCCAAATCCTATGCCTACAAAATCGTACAGCAGCTCAATGCAGAATTGAAAAGCCTTGGGTATCTGACCATATCCGGCAGAGTAAACCGGAAATTCTTTCTGGAAAAACTCTGCTACGGCGAAAAAGAAAAGAGGGACGCCTAATGTCAGTTTATAAGGAAGAAAAAACGAACACATGGCGGGTCATCTACCGCTACACTGACTGGACAGGTCAGCGCAAACAGTCCCAGAAGCGCGGCTTCAAAACAAAACGGGAGGCGCAGGCATGGGAGCGGGAGCAGATGAACAAGGCCACCGCCGATCTGGATATGACGTTTGAGAGTTTCATAAAGCTCTACACGCAGGATATGCAAGGCCGCATTAAGGAAAACACCTGGCACACCAAGGAAAACATCATCAACACCAAGCTCTTACCCTATTTCAAGAAGCGGAAGATCAGCCAGATAACACCAAAAGACATTATCAACTGGCAAAATGAGATGATCAACTACCGGGATGTCAAGGGAAAGCCTTACTCCCCTGTGTATCTGAAAACCCTTCATAATCAGCTCAGTGCCATTTTTAACCATGCAGTCAAATACTATGGGCTTCGTGAAAACCCCGCTGCCAAGGTCGGCAATATGGGCAAATCCAAGAGCCGGGAGATGCTGTTCTGGACAAAGGAAGAGTATTTGAAATTCGCAGAGGTCATGATGGATAAGCCCATCGCCTACTACGCGTTTGAAGTTCTCTATTGGTGTGGTATCCGTGAAGGCGAACTGCTGGCACTGACGACCGCTGATTTCGATTTCACAAAGGGAACTGTGTCTATCACGAAATCTTACCAGCGGATCAACGGCAGGGACATCATCACTCCACCGAAAACGGAGAAAAGCAACCGCATCATTAAGATGCCCAAGTTCCTTTGTGAAGAAATGCAGGATTACCTCAAAAGCCTGTATGGCATTGAACCGGATGAACGGATATTCCCCATTACGAAGAATTACCTGCACCGAGAAATGGATCGGGGATCGGCTCAAGCCGGCGTTAAGCGTATCAGAATCCACGATCTTCGGCATAGCCACGTTTCCCTGCTGATCGAAATGGGATTCTCGGCGGTTGCCATTGCAGATCGTGTAGGTCACGAAAGCATCGACATCACTTTCAACTATGCCCATCTGTTCCCATCCCGTCAAACGGAGATGGCAGATAAGCTGGACATGGAAAGAACACAGGAAGGAGCATAATTATGTCAGCAAAGAATATGGACAAGCACAATCGTTGGAGGAGCCGTCAGGTCGCCTTCCGGCTGTCCCCGGAGGAAGCCGATCTGCTGGACACCTATGTAAAACTCTCCGGGCTGACCAAGCAGGACTACATCACGAGGCGGTTACTGGAACAGGAAATCGTGGTTCAGGGAAATCCCAAAGTGTTCAAAGCTCTGCGGAATCAGATGGCGGAGATTCTCATGCAACTTCAGCAAATCGAAGCCGGTGCCTCCCCGGATGCCGAGTTGATGGAGGTCATTCGATACCTTGCAAAAATCATGGATGGAATGAAGGAGGAACCAGATGGTCGATGAAAAAAGAAAAACGACTGTTCCGATTCCGCCTGTTGGCGCAGACGGGGAACAGCCGATCCTCAATAACACTACTGGCATTATATCAGGTGAAACTCCTGAAATCAATTACCTTGATGAAATTTCCGAAGAAGATTTTCAGGAAATTCAGCGCAGGCTTGATCGAATTTCAAATCCCGCCTATCTCCATACCGTGACCCTAAACGAACTGTACGAAACCGCCTACCCCAGCAGACCGCCGATCATCGACGGTCTGCTCTACCCCGGAACCTATCTGCTGGCAGGTGCACCCAAGGTCGGTAAATCCTTTCTGGTTGCACAGCTTGCTTACCACATCAGCACCGGGCAGGCGTTATGGGATTATCCCGTTCACAAAAGCACAGTCCTCTATCTGGCTCTGGAGGACGATTACAAGCGGCTGCAAGATCGGATGTTCCGTATGTTCGGGGTAGACTGCACAGAAGAACTCCACTTTGCCACCTGCGCAAAGCAGATCGGCAGCGGTCTGGAAGATCAGTTGGAGCTGTTTCTCAAGGAGCATCCTGACACACGATTGGTAATCGTGGACACACTGCAAAAGGTTCGGGAGGTCAGCGGAGATGCATACAGCTATTCCGGCGATTATGAAATCGTCGGCAAGCTGAAACAGTTCGCTGACAAATACGGAATCTGTCTGCTGCTAGTGCATCACACCAGAAAGCAGCCCGCGAGCGACAAGTTTGAAATGATCTCCGGCACCACAGGTTTGCTGGGATGTGCTGACGGTGCGTTCCTGCTGCAAAAGGAACGGGGCACTTCCCTTAACGCAACGCTGGATATCGTGGGGCGCGATCAAGAGGAGCAGAAGCTGTATCTGGTTCGTGACCGGGAGCGGCTGATCTGGGAACTCGACCATGCGGAAGCGGAAGTCTGTGAGGTTCCGCCAGACCCGATTCTGGAAAAGCTCCACGGATGGCTTGGCGCAGAGTGGACAGGCACCGCAACGGAGCTGGTTCAGATTCTGAATCTGGAAATGAAGCCCAACGCCTTTAGTAGATATCTCAATGTGAACACAGGCAGACTGGAAAATGAGTATAGAATCGTTTACCAGAATGCCCGTACCCACTCCGGAAGGATCGTTTCTCTCAAGCGCATCCAACACTCGCCGTGACGATGGTGACTGTCGTGACGATATTTTAGGGACACCACCGGTGTCAAAAATATCGTCACCATCGACACAATCGTCACGCATCCCCTCGCATCCCCCGTCCCCACGATGAATCCGCAGAGTTCAGCGTGGACAAGCCTGAGAGAAAATTTTGATTTTCTCTCAGGCGGTGGACGGCGGTGATTGAACGAAATCTTTTTGGAAATCACCGTTGTCCGTGGGCGGATTTGCAGTTTGTATCCCACCTGCAAGCCGCCCAGAGGCACTCGCAAGTGCCGCATTCCCCGTTCCCCCTCGGAGAGCCCACGATACTTTGCAGCCCTTGGATGAAAGTATCATAGTGGGTTATTACACTTTGCAAAAGTGCCGTTTTCTCCGTTTTCCTAATCTCACCGCTGAAATTCAGCAGAAAGGAGCCCTATGGCAAGAAACGACGGGATTGACCGTACCATAGCACGAAACCAAAATCTAACCGCTTCCAAAATCACCAACGCACAACGACACAACGAGCGTGAAAAGGAATCCTATACGAACCCGGACATTGTACCAAATCGTCTTGATTGGAATGTCCATTACAAAAAGCCCACAGGCAGCTACACAGATATGTTTGAGCAGATGAAAGCAGACGGTGTCATCTCCACCCGTGGTCTGAAAGACGACGCCAAACTCTACGGCGAGTTGGTCTTTGATGTGAACTCCGCTTACTTCTACAATCACGGCGGCTATGAATTTGCAAAACAGTTTTATGCCGATGCTTACAAAGCCGCTGTGGAGATTGTGGGCGGTGAACAGTACATCCTCTCCGCTGTGATGCACGCTGACGAACGGAACCGTGCCATGTCCGAAGCCCTGGGCGAGGATGTGTACCACTATCATCTTCATGTAGTGTACATCCCGGTTGTTGAAAAACAGATTCTTTGGAGCAAACGCTGCAAGGACAAATCGCTGGTGGGCACTGTGAAAGAAGCCATCATGCAGGTCAGCAGCAGTAAGAAGTGGCAGTCCCAGCCCTCTCTGGATGAGAATGGAAATCCTATTTTGACAGCGAAGGGAAAGCCGGTTCTGAAAAAGTCTTACAGCATCCTACAGGATGATTTCTTCAATGCCATGCGCGCCGCCGGTTACACGGATGTGGAACGAGGCGAGCGCGGCAGCACAGAGGAGCATCTTACAGTTACTCAGTTCAAGGTTGCACAGGAATCCGCCCGTCTGGAAATTCTGGAAGCGCAGGTGGAAAAGAAAGAGCAGCAGCTACAGAAGATCGAACAGAAAACCCGTGTCCAGAAAACAACAGCTATCTCCCTTGCGGAGATTGACGGCATGGGAAGAAAGACCTTCACCGGAAAATTGGAACTGACACCGCAGGAGAGCGAGACTTTGAAACAGCTTGCCAAGAAAGGTGTTGTTTCGGATGCCGTGATTTCTGATTTGAAGCAAAAGCTGGCAACTGCCCGGAAGGATGCCCGTATCTGGAAGGAACGCTACGAGAAGCTATTGGAGCAGACAAAAGATTTCCTCGCCGCAGTTAAGCGGGCACCAGAGAAAGTCAGAGCCTTCCTTGACCGGATTCTCCATACGGAGAGGGCAGAATCCAGACCCGCCAAGCAGCGTGAGACAACGCTGACAAAATAACCGTCTTGACCCGGTAAATTCAAGAAAAATCCGATGGGAGTGTTTCGGACAATCTGTGCATCGTCCGGACACTTTCCATTGGAGAATCACCCCATTTTCCCGGCTCAAGAGCCGAGAAAAAATCTCAAATTCAGGAGGATTTTTATGAAAACAGGACTTACAAAAAAGCAAAAGGTCACCGAGCTATTCTACAATGCCAAAGACCCTACCGCAGAAATCTACACCCACGATGCCAAGCTAAAAAAACGACTGAGGGCATTCGCAGAAGAATACCCGGAGCTTTGCAGGCAGACCGACGATGACGGTCAGGGCGGACTGTGGTTCGAGGTTGCAAAAGAAAGAATCAGCATCCGTCTGACGGCACCCTACTCCCAGGAACGCCGGGAGGCTGCAAGCAAGCTCGCTAAGGAAAACAACACGTTTCGGGATTTACATTAAAGAGGCTGTTATGAGAAAAGTTGTAAGCTGTGCGTTCAATATCGATACTGCCAGCGTAGAAGTAAAATACGCCGACGGCTCCATGATCTCCATTTACTGTCCAGCAGTGGAAGATGAAGTTGCCGAGAATATGTATCAGCGTTCCGAACTGGATTGGCTGATCTACAATGACCCGGTGGCATACGCCGAGCTGATACTCAATGGCAATCCCGAGACCTATCTGAGAACCGTAACCGAATACAAGCATTTGGATAGCTGACCGCTCGCCGCCCGTGGGAGAAATCCTGCGGGCGGTATTCTCATTTCTTCAAAAGTAATATTCACGATCTCGTGAGATATTCTTGAAAATTCGTGTTGCATGTGATATAATAATGCCGAAACCAACGAGATGGAGTGTTTTTGGTATGCCTGTTAGCTATGATAAGTTGTGGAAGCTTCTTATTGATAGAAAAATGAACCGAACTGATTTGAGAGAAACTGCTGGAATCAGTTTTAACATCATTGCTAAAATGGGGAAAAATGAATTCGTTTCAATGGAAAGCCTTATGAAGATTTGCGCTACTCTCAACTGTAACGTTGGCGATATTATGGACTTTTTACCAGAAAGTGAGGAATTGCAGAAATGACACCAGAGATGCTGGCTACACTAACTGAACAAGTTGCTGAGCTTGTTCAGACATACAGTGATAATTATCCGCAATTCCAGAGGGCAACCTATAACGAGACTCAAGTCCGTGTTGACTTTGTAAACCGCTTTTTCAAACTCCTTGGATGGGATGTAGATAACGAACGTGGTTTGCCACAACACTTGCGTGAAGTTACCCATGAGGCTACCGTTGTTGTCGAGGAAGGTGGCGTCCATCGTAGTAAAAAACCAGATTATTCTTTCAAAGTAGGAACGGAAGTTCTATATTTCCTTGAGACAAAGAAACCTGCGGTAAACCTTACTATTGATGCCGCACCGGCATTCCAGTTGCGCAGATATGGATGGAGCGGAGACTTAAAAGTCTCAGTGTTGACCAATTTCACCGATCTATATATCTATGATTGTTCTGTTCGTCCGAGAGAAGGCGATGACATTGGTGTTGCAATGATTGCTCACTACCACTTCGACGAATATGTGGAACGTTTTGAGGAAATTTACAACATGCTGTCCAAAGAAGCAGTCTTGACCGGACAGTTTGAGCGCCATTTCGGTAACATTCAGGGTGCTCTTCGTCGTGAACCGTTCGATCAGTATTTTTTGGATCAGATTAGAACCTGGCGAATGATGCTTGGTGAGGATATTCTGCGCAACAATCCAAACGTTGATGCAGAAACACTCAACATTTTCGTCCAGCGAGTTCTTGATAGAACAATTTTCCTTCGCATTTGTGAGGATAGATGTTTCGAGAACTATGAGTCGCTGAAAGCTATTACGACATACCAAGATCTAAGAACAATGTTCGCTGCGGCAGACCAGAAATACGATTCAGGCTTATTTGAACTCTTAGAAGAGGATCGGCTTACGGTGTCTGACTCAGTTATTATCGAGATCTTTCAAAGCTTGTATTACCCCAATAACTCCTATGAGTTTGGTGTAATTGATCCGTATATTATTGGTCAGATTTATGAACTGTTCTTGGATGAGGATCTTGTAATTCGAGAAGATGGACATATTGAGACGCAAGAAAAGCCCGAAGTAGTTGACTCCCAGGGTGCAGTCAACACCCCCAAAAACATCACCGATATTATTATCGAAGAAACGCTTCGTCCTCTGTATGAAAATAAAACTCCCGAGGAGGTAGCTCAGTATCGCATTGCAGATATTTGCTGTGGGTCTGGCAACTTCTTGCTGTCGGCATTTGAATACATTGTAAACTATCATATTGAGTATTATCGAAACCATGATAGAGAAAATGCTGAGCGAAGAGGCGATATTTATCAACTGGCTGGCAGTACAAACTATATACTTTCTTACGAGAAAAAACGCTCCATTTTGAAAAATAACATCTTCGGCGTTGATATTGACCCTCTTGCTGTAGAAGTATCAAAGTTTAGCTTGCTGCTAAAGGCATTGGAAAATTCGTCTTTGGAGGAGGCAGAAGCTTTTCATCAGCGTACTAATCAACGCATCCTTCCTAATTTGGACGAGAATATCAAAAATGGCAATAGCCTTGTGAATATGGCTTATGCACGTTTTGATCGATCGGTTTATCAGAATGTTTCTTTGATGAACAAATTAAAGATGTTCGATTGGAATGCTGAGTTTGGCAACCGAAAGTTTGATGCAATTATCGGTAATCCGCCCTATATTCGTGTCCAGAATATGGTGCACTATTCCCGAGAAGAGTATGATTTTTATAAGAGCAGCCATTCTCCCTATGTAACCGCACAAACTGATACGCTTGATAAGTATTATCTGTTTATTGAAAAAGGACTTGCACTGTTAAACGATGGCGGAATGCTGGGTTATATAGTCCCGCACAAGTTTATGAATATCAAGTCAGGCGCTAAATTGAGAGAATTGCTTTCTGCAAATTCCAATGTTAAGAAAATTCTGCATTTCGGAACTCATCAAGTTTTTGAAAACAGAAGCACTTACACCTGCATCTTGGTATTATCTAAGCAAGGTCACGAAGAATTCCAAATTGGTTTTGTTCAGGATTGGAATCAGTTCTTATTCAATCATGATACAGAATGCTTGACCTATCCGGCTGCTTACATTAGTGGTCAGCCGTGGTCGTTCTTGCCTCAAAATATCGTTGCGCATTTGGAAGAGATCTCGCAATCTTGTGTTTCCCTTTCTACTTTGGTTGACATTTTTGTTGGTGTTCAAACAAGCGCTGATCAAATCTATATTATCCACGCTGATCGTGAAGACGAGAATTTCATTTACTCGCACGATAGACAGGGGCGTGAGTTCCAGATAGAGAAAGGGATTTTGCGCAAAAGCATATATGATACGCAGCTTGTCAGTTACGAGAAAATAAAAGCAAATAGCTACATCATATTCCCGTATAAGTCGGTAAACGGAAGACCGGTTCTATATAGTTTGGCCGAAATGACAGAGAACTTCCCTCATGCATTAGCATATTTGAATTGTTTCAAAGACAAGTTGGATGAACGTAATATGCCCGGACGTACTACCGAAAATTGGTTTGCGTTCGGACGTAGCCAATCTTTAAGAAGGTTCCTCTCTGGAGAACATCTTGTTTGGCCTGTGCTGTCTACAAGCTCAAATTATGTCTATGATAATGACATGGTTGTCTTTACAGGTGGAGGAAATGGTCCTTTCTATGGTATAGAAAAGAAAGCTACGTCTCAGGAATCCATTTTCTACATCCAGGCAATTTTGAACCATTGGTTAATGGAGCTCCTTGTGAAAAGTAGAGCAAGTACCTTTAGAGGAGATTACTATTCTCATGGGAAGCAGTTTATTGCGACCTTGCCGATTTACAAGATTGATTTTGAAAATCCTACCGAAGCTGCCAAACATCAGCAGATTGTTGATATGGTGCAAAACATCATGCAGTTAAAGGAACAATTAGCTTCTGCTCCTAATGCCGCTCGTCGTACAGTTTTGGAACACTCCATCACGGCAATCAACGCTGAACTAAATAGCGCAATCGATGAGCTTTATCAGGTGGAATCTCAGGAAGTCGAGGAACAGGTATGAAACCGATTGACGGATATAACAAATTAAGAGGCGGATACTATACCCCCGACAAAATTTCTGAATTTATTGCAGACTGGGCAATCCGTAAAACTTCTGATTCTGTCTTGGAGCCAAGCTGTGGTGACGGTAGTTTTTTGAGTGCTATAACCACTCGTTATAGAGAGTTGGGTGCTACGGATGAGCAAATTCAGAACAATGTGCTTGGGATTGAATTGGATGATATTGAGGCTGAAAAATCTGCGCAGTATGGTACAACAGTAGTCTGTAAAGACTTTTTCACATACTACCAAGAGAGCATTGAAGACCAGACTCAATTCGATGTGATAGTTGGAAATCCGCCTTTCATTCGCTATCAGCATTTTACAGAGAAATATCGTAAAGTTGCATTTGCTTTGATGAATAAACATGGATTTCAACCCAACCGCCTAACAAACATTTGGCTCCCGTTCTTAGTGCTTTCTTGTAAGGCATTAAAGCCAACTGGTCGAGTAGGAATGGTTATTCCCGCTGAACTATTCCAGGTTGATTACGCTGCTGAAGCAAGACAGTTCCTCAGTACGTTTTTTGATAAGCTAACACTTGTTACGTTCAAACGACTGGTCTTTGATGACATACAGCAGGAAGTTATTCTTCTGTTGGGTGAAAGAGGCTGCGATAAACATGGCATTCGTGTTGTAGAACTGGAGGATATGGCAGATTTGGTTGCGCAAGGTCAAACATGCTTGGAGAATACCGAGCTAAAGGAACTCGACCATAGCCGTGACAAATGGGTGAAATACTTTTTATCCAACGAAGAGTTGGAACTGCTGAAACGGCTTAATAGTGATCCGAGAATTTCCAATGCAACCGATTTATTTGAAGTGAATGTTGGTCTTGTAAGTGGCGAGAATGACTTTTTTGTCATGAACCGGGCAACAGTAGAAAAATTTAATCTTCAACAAAGCGTTATCCCTATCATTAGCCGTTCTGAGCAATTAAAAGGTGTGCAATTAACAAATGAGGATTATAACAATCTGACTGAGTTAGGAAAAAAGGTGTTTTTCTTTGCTCCCGGAAATAAGGAGTTCGATACCTTGTCTGATGAAGAGAAGGTATATATCCAGTGGGGGGAAGAAAAAGGCTTCAACAAGAATTATAAATGCCGTATAAGACCAAAGTGGTATCATGTATCACAGACTTGGTGTGCGGATGCTTTCCTAATTCGCCAGGCGCATTTGTATCCAAGGATGATTCTCAACGAAAAAAAAGCTCTCGTCACTGATACTCTTCACAAGGTAAGATTCTTAGAGGGCATTGATGGAAGACAAGTTGCAGCGGCCTTTTTGAACACATACACGTTTGCTCTTAGTGAAACACTTGGCAGAAGTTATGGCGGAGGTGTCCTAACTTTTGAGCCAGGAGAAATGCGAAGAATCCGTATTCCTATGCAAATAGCCGAACGGTTAGATTTGCAAAAAATTGATCATTGGCAGCGCAATGGAGAGATTGATAAAATCTTGAAATATACAGATACCATCTTGCTCCAAGAGGGGCTTGGTTTATCTGAATATGAAATCAGTTTGCTCCATAGTATTTGGGAAAAAATGTGCAACCGTAGAATGACTCGTAAGAATCAGAGCGTGTAAATAACGCTTGTAGTATTTGTTGATTCTAATTGCAATGAAAGTAGGTGCCCCCTGTGATAAAAGCAATAAAACTAAAGAATTGTGCCACTTATCCATCAGTGGGCACCTCAATCGAAAATTGTCAAAAGGTCAATTTCTTTTATGGTCCCAATGGAAGTGGAAAATCCACAATCAGCAATTTCTTGTATAATCCAACTGGATCGCAATATCGTGAATGTGAAATTGAATGGGAAAACAATGCTGCAGTTGATGTGGTTGTATACAATCGTGAATTTCGTGTAAGAAACTTCAAGGAGAACATTGCCGGTGTATTTACACTTGGTCAAGCAACAATCGAAGATATACAAGCTCTTGAAGAAATGAAAGAGCAACGCACTAAAAAGAACGAAGACTATACAACACGAGGTAATACGCTCCAAAAGAAGATTCAAGAAGAAATCGCATACAAAGCAACGTTTAGAGATACTGTGTGGGAACGAATTTTAAAACCCAATGAAGCAGATTTTCAAGAGGCTTTCAGCGGTTTTAGGAACAATAAAGAACGTTTTCGAGATGAGGTGCTTAGACGGTACCAAATATCGCATTCCTCCACCGAAACAAGAGATGCTCTACTTTTGCGAGCTAAAACATTATTTGCACAGAAACCTGAAAAATGTCCTATCATTCCATTTGCTCTCGATAATATCGTTGAGCAAATTGTTGGGATTGAAACATCCGCGATTTGGAGCAAAGTAATTGTCGGCAACAAAGATCTTCCTATCGGACGACTTATTGAGCTTTTAGATAATGCTGACTGGGTAAACCAAGGAAGAAAACATTTGAGAAAAGACGGAATATGTCCGTTTTGTCAAAAGCAAACCATCACAGATGAGTTGAAAAATCAACTTGATGCTTTCTTTAGTGGCGAATACGAACAGGATGTCAACCTAATAAAGCAGTTCATTAGCCAATATGGTTCTTATACTGACGAATTGTTGAGGCGCATCAATACGCTTCGGACAAGCCTTGGAGCTTATCCTGCAGCGGGAATTGAGGCAAGTAAGCTCGATTCGATTATAGAGTTGCTTAATGGACATTTTTCCAAGAATAAAGCAGAGATGCTCATCAAGGAAAAGGAACCTGGCAGAATCATTTCGCTAACTGAAGCAGCTGCAACAATAAGTTCATTAAAACAATTAGTAATTGACGGAAATGTGGCTATTGCTAAGCATAATGAAATGGTTGATAACTATACATCCGAAAAGAACACTCTTGTAGCTGATATTTGGGCGTTTTTAATGGATGAAAACGAAGCGTTAATTGCAGGGTATTTGAATGATATTGAAACCTTTGCTAAAGCTAAAAAAGGGATCCAAAAAGGAATCGACGTATGCAAGCAACAGTTGGATGATTTGGACGGCAAAATTGTGGAAGCCGGAAAGAACATAACAAGCGTTCAGCCGACGGTTGATGAGATCAATCGTTCTTTGAAAAGATATGGTTTTACTAATTTCAAAATTGTACCGTCTCCAGCTCAACCAAACACATATCAAATACAGCGTATGGATGGCACCCTTGCCACCAATACATTAAGCGAGGGCGAAGAAACATTTATATCGTTCTTGTATTTTTTGCAGTTTGCAAAAGGCTCCGTCGATGTTGCAAAAGTATCTAATCGTAAGGTTTTGGTATTGGATGACCCGATCTGCAGCCTTGATAGTACAGTTTTATACATAGTAAGTTCTTTGGTTAAAGGCTTAATAAAAGATGTTCGTGAGGGGAATTCTGATGTAGAGCAGATTTTCATTCTCACGCATAATGTGTTTTTCCACAAGGAAACCGCTTTTATTGATCGTAGAACCGAAGTTTGCAATGATATACATTTCTGGATTATAAGTAAGGACAATAACATATCCTCTATCAAGGCATACGAAAGAAACAATCCGATCAAAACGTCGTATGAATTACTGTGGGAAGAATTAAAAAGTAACACAAACGCTTCGCTTATTACAACGCAAAATATTATGCGAAGAATTTTAGAAAACTACTTTAGTATTCTTGGTAAAACAAAGGATGACACAATCGTAGATTCTTTCTCGACTATAGAAGAAAAAATGATCTGCCGTTCTTTGTTGAGTTGGATCAATGACGGCTCACATACCATTCCCGATGATTTGTATATCGACAGCTACACAGATTCGATAGACCGATACAAACAGATATTTAAAGAAGTATTTTTCAAAATGGGGCACGAAGCTCACTATAAAATGATGATGGGAGAGCCATAAAGTCTCTCGTTGTTCTTGCGTTTCGTGGCAACACTATGGCAACAAAAAATCAGATAGCCCATGCCATCTGAATAATGAAAATAATTCAAGTAATCTGAGCTAAATCTCATAAGCAAAACTGTTTAAGATTTCTTCTTCAGGAGCGAGTGGGAATAACTAACGAAACCCGCAAAGCCTTGAAAACACTGGGCTTTTGGAACGGAAACGGGGCATTTGATAGCAAATTGATAGCAGATACCAAAACCGGATTTACT
>CAMCRV010000007.1 GCA_945877365.1 uncultured Clostridia bacterium
TTGCCGTTATAATCGATCTGATACCAGCCGGTGTCCCTGCCGTTTTCCTGAACGGTGGATTTCACCTCCACCCGGTTTCCCCGGGGCAGGGTGCCCAGCAGCCGGGAGGTCGCCCGGGCTTCTTCCCGGACATTCAGATCTCCTGCGCTGACCACATAGCCGGTGAAGGCGTTGGCCGTGCCGGTCTGGGCGGCGTTGGGATCCTCCTTGCCCACATACATGGCGGCCACATAGGCGGTCTTGCCGTTATAATCGATCTGATACCACCCGGTGCTCTTGCCGTTTTCCAGCACCGTGGCCTTTACTTCCACCTTGCTGCCTCTGGGCAGGGTGCCCACGAGGGCAGAGGTTGCCCGGGCTTCTTCCCGGATATTCAGATCCTTCCTGCTGGTGACGAAGCCCGTAAAGGCGTTCTCCTTCAGCTCCTGCCCGGCGGGGGGCTGGAGCTGGGACAGCTTCACCAGCGTATAGCCGGGAGCTTCCGAGGCGGGGCGGGGATGGGAGTCTCGGGTTGGAAGGGCGGTGGGGGTGCGGGTGAACTCAGGCATTTCGGCCTTCGCCGCTCCGGAGCAGCCGGTGAGCAGGACGGCCGTCATCAGCACCGCCAGAACGGCGGCTGTTGCGTTTGTGTTTTTCATGTTTTCGTCTCACTCCTGTTGTATGCGATGGAACCCTTCTTCTGCCAAACTTCTTTCAGCTTCAGTATAGCTTCCCGCCCTCTGAAAAGCAAGCAGAATCTTCCAGAATCTGCCGCCCTCCCCATGGACTTTGGAAAATTGTTATTTGTGGGGATGCCCCCACGGGCAATGCGAGCCTTCACCCGGGTAGTAGTCCTTCCATCCTTTGGGTACGCCCGGTTCGTTTTTGCGGTGGTGGTCTGTTCTATATAACCTACGCAGTTCCGGTCGAGGGGCCCAAAGGATGTGGATTGTCCACCCGCAGTCCGTAACGCATTGTCAGCGGCGACTCGCCGCCAAATTCCAATTTTGCATTCTGCTCACGATAGTCGATAACCACAATTGTCAATTAAAAAAGCGCCTTCCCGCAGGAAAGCGCTTTCGTTCTCTTGTGTTATTTCCCATAGCCCCGGTAGCCCTTGAGGTCCTTGGCAAGGTGCATCACGATCCAGTCCAGATCCGCCACATACTGTGCTACCTTCCGATCCACCTCATCTTCCCGGATGCCCTTATCCACCACGGTTTTGAAGTAGCCCTCATACAGCAGGCAGGCCAGGCGGTTCAGCAGCTCCACGCGGCACACATCCCGGTACTTCTCATAGACCCGGTCGTTGTTGGTCACCAGAGTGGTCAGTTCCTTTTTCCACATAAGAAATCCTCCTGCTTCCGAAGAAGCATATCACATCCGTAATAGACGATATTGCTGCAAATGTCAACCCATTTCCCCAGGGAAAACAGGCGGTTCCTGCAAAGAACCGGAAGAATCGGGGGCTATTCCGGATCGTCCTTCAGGTGCTTGACGAAGGCGGACAGCCACCGGATGATGGAAAAGCACAGCGCCAGAATGTACAAAACGGCGGCGCTGGCATCGATGGCGCCGATGACCCAGTTGTACACGGTATAGCAGATGGCGGCCAACAGCAGGGCAAACAGCAGCATTCTGAGAGAAATTTTCATAGAAACTACATACTTATCGTGATAACATTTATTATACAGCAGAATAAATGGGGTGTCAGCAGCGGAAAACACAGCCTGCGCAAGAGGAAACCTGTTATCTCGCTGACTGCTAACTTGCAAAATCCCAATCTGCCCCGGTTTCTTCCGGTGCGCATCCCCGGGAGGGATTTCAGCTTTTTCCGTTGACATTTCCCGGTGAATGCGTAAAATGAAAGTGTGCTTATGGGCTTTACACAGCCGGTTGATAAATTATTATTGATCAAATTGACAATTGAAAATTGAAAATTGACAATCGACAATTATGGTGTCCCTTTGGGACGAATTAAAAAATTTTCTGTGGAGATCAGCACATTTTCTTTCATTCATCCCGAAGGGATTCCTCAATTGTCCATTGTCAACTGTCAACTGTCAATTGTCAATTGTCAATTCGGCGAAGCCGATAAATTCCAATATCCTATCGGTCACTGTCGAAGGGGGGCAAAAAAGTGGATCTGCGGTTTCGCAAAGGCGACATTCTGGCCATCGCGGCGGTTCTGGCGCTGGCGGCTGCGGTGTTCGCCCTGTTCCTGCCCTCCCGGAGTACCGACGGGGCAGTGGTGGAAATCTACCGAAACGGAGAACGGCTCCATGCCTTCTCCCTGAATGTGGATCGGCAGTTCACCATCGACGGGGACTACACCAATGTGGTCACCATTTCCGGCGGCAAAGTTGCCATCACCGAATCCACCTGCCCCGGGGGCGACTGCGTGGGCTGCGGCTGGGCGTCCTCCGCCGGCAGGAGCATCGTTTGCCTGCCCAACGGAGTGGAAATCCGGATTGTGGGGGCAGAGGGCGAAGTGGACTTCATAGTGGGGTGACGGGATGAAGGCAAAGGAAATCACCCTCTGCGCCGTGCTGACGGCGCTGGCGCTGGCTCTGTCCTATACCGAGCAGTTTATCCCCTTGCAGCTGGCGATTCCCCTGCCGGGAATCAAGCTGGGACTTGCCAATATTGTCACGCTGGCGGCGCTGTACCTGCTGCGGACGAAATACGCCTTCTGGATTCTGCTTGCCAGATGCTTCTTTGGATCGGTATTCGGCGGCGGCATCACCGCGCTGTGCTTCTCCCTGCTGGGGGGATGCCTTGCCCTGGGGGTCATGGCGCTGGCAAAGAAGCTGCCCTTTCTTTCCATCTACGGGGTCAGTATCCTTGGCGCCGCCGCCCACAATGTGGGGCAGATCCTTGCAGCCATGGGGCTGATGCACAGCATCTACATCGGGGCGTATCTGCCCTACCTTCTGATTGTGGCGGTGTTCACCGGTCTGCTCACCGGAGCCGCCTGCGCCGGAGTTCTCCGGGTGCTTCCTGACGCTTACATTTCCCTCCCGGCGGAGATGAGAAGATAAACACATTTTTCGTGCATATCGGCGTGCGCCGGCAAAGCGACAAATTGTTGTTTAATTGACAATTGAAAATTGATAATTGATAATTGTGGTATCCCTTCGGGATGAATTTAAAAAGAAAAACCGAGAGGAACCACAAAAAATGATTTCAAAATCGTCCCGAAGGGACACAATCATTTTCAATTATCCATTATAAATTATCAATTCGACGAAGTCGATAAATTCCAATTTATCAACCGGCTGTATACAGCCAAAAGCAGATATTTTTGCAGGAGGAAAAAGATATATGAACAGAACAATTTCCCTTGTGGCGGTCTGCCTGCCGGCCATTGCCAGGGGTGTCAGGTAGGATGCTCCGCAGAATCCTCACCGCAGCGGCGGCTGTGCTGCTGCTTTCCGGCTGCGCTGTCCCAGCTGCGCAGAGCCGGGACAGGGTGTATGAGGCCACCTTTCTCACCCTCTTTGACACCGTAACCACCATCAAGGGTACCGCCGAAAGTCAGGAAGCCTTTGAGGAAACCGCCGGACAGATCCGCGACAAATTGGAATACTACCATCAGCTTTTCGACATCTACCACGACTACCCCGGGATGAACAACCTGAAAACCGTCAACGATCAGGCGGGGATTGCCCCGGTGGCGGTGGATGAGGCGCTCATTGCCCTGCTGCTGGACTGTAAGGACTACTACGACCTCACCGGCGGTATGGTGAATGTGGCCATGGGCGGCGTGCTGCAGCTGTGGCACGAGGCCAGAAATGATGCTCTGGGCGACCCCGCCAACGCAAGGCTCCCGGATGGGGACAAGCTGGAAACGGCGGCGCGGCACATGGATATCCGCCGGGTGGAAATTGACGAAGAAGCCGGGACGGTGTATCTTTCCGACCCGGAAATGCGGCTGGATGTGGGGGCGGTGGCAAAGGGCTGGTCTGTCCAGCGGGTGGCGCAGACGCTCCCGGAGGGAATCCTCCTCAGCGTGGGGGGCAACATCTGCGCCACAGGCCCCAAATACCCCGACACCCCCTGGGTGGTTGGCGTCCGCGACCCCGCCGGTACCGCGCAGGACTATCTGCACACCCTGTATGTCAGCGGCGGCAGCGTGGTCACCAGCGGCGACTATCAGCGCGCCTACACTGTGGACGGAAGGCTGTATCACCATATCATCGACCCGGAAACCCGGATGCCCTCCCAATATTGGCGTTCCGTCAGCGTGATCTGTGACGATTCCGCTCTGGCGGATGTGTTGTCCACCGCGCTGTTTCTGCTCCCGCTGGAGCAGGGGCAGGCTCTGGCGGAGAAATGCGGCGTGGGCGTCCTCTGGGTCAACGCGGCAGGAGAGGAATTTATGACCGACCTCTTTCAGGAGCGCATCAAAGGATAACGATCCATGAACAAGCTGGTTTTCGCCGCCCCGGTGCTCACCGCTCTGGGGCTGTACCTGATGACGCAGTGCTTTGCCGGCAGAATTCTGTAATGTGCTTATCGGTTTTACTCAGCCGCTTGATAAATCGGAATTTGGCGATCTAAAGGCCCCCTTGTGTAAAGGGGGCTGTCAGCGCAGCTGACTGGGGGATTGACATTTGTCAGGACAACCCCTCCGGCAAAAATCAATAGATTTTTGCCACCTCCCCTTACACAGGGGAGGCTTTGGGCATCCCCACAAATTCCAATTTGTCGCTTTGTTGGCTTAAGCCGATATGCACATTCTGTAATATATGACAAAAGCCTTCCCTGCATAAGGGGAGGCTTTTTTGCGGCTGCGGTGCATGATTTCCTCCCCGGTGCGTTACAATAGCTCCATAACGACACAGGAGGAACTGACCATGGCAAACATAAACCGCACCCTCACCGATGCCCGGATTGAGAGATATCTTTCCCACCTCCGGGAGCAGGAGAGAAGTCCCGCCACCATTCAAAAATATGCCCACGATTTGAAGGCACTGTCCCGGTGGCTGATGGGTGAGCCTGCCACCAAAGCCGCTCTGCTGGAATGGAAGCAGCGTCTTTCGGAATCCCATGCCCCGGCCACGGTGAACGCCATGCTGACGGCAGTCAACGGCTGCTTTCGCTTTCTGGGGTGGAAGGAGCTGCCGGTGAAGCTGCTGCGGCTGCAAAAAAATCTCTTTCTGGAGGAGAGCCGGGAGCTGACCCGGCAGGAGTATGTCCGGCTGGTGAGCACCGCCCAATGCCGGGGGGAGCAGCAGCTGTCGCTGGTGATTCAGACCCTCTGCGCCACGGGCATCCGGGTGTCGGAGCTGCGGTTCATCACCATGGAGGCACTGCACCGGGGCAGGGCGGAGGTCAGCAACAAGGGCAAGCGCCGCATCGTCTTTCTGCCGGAGAAGCTGAGAAGGCTGCTGCGCAGCTTCGCCAAGGCACAAAAAATCACCGCCGGAGCGGTGTTTGTCACCCGGACGGGGCAGCCCCTGAACCGGTCGAATATCTGGCGCAGCATGAAGGCGCTGTGCGGCGCTGCCGGGGTAGCGGCGCAGAAGGTGTTCCCCCACAATCTGCGGCATCTGTTTGCCCGGATTTTTTACAGCATGGAGAAGGATCTGTCCCGGCTGGCGGATATTCTGGGGCATTCCAGCGTCAATACCACAAGGATTTACACCGCCGAGAGCGGCGCGGTCCACGCCCGGCAGATGGAGCGAATGGGTCTGATTGTCACATAATTTCCGTTCTGTTGTATTGCATCTGAAACGATTTGCCTTCTCTGGTTATCATACGACATATTTTGCAAAAAAGGAAGAACTTTTTTCAATTTGGGCAGCAGAAATCAGGCGAGGGAAGAAACAGAAACCCCACTCGCCTTCTTGTGCTGCTGATTTGCAGTATTTCTCCTTGCAAAAGCGCAGAAATTATGTAATAATGAGTTTATAAGAATAAGATTTTGCCTTTGACTGCAACAGAACGGAAATTCTGTTGCCCGGGCGGTTTGGGAGGTAGGAAGCATGACCATTGAGCAGTGCTATCAGGCCATGGGGGGCGATTATGCGCAGATGCTCCGGCGGACACAGGGAGCCCACCGGGTGCGCAAATATCTGGAGATGTTCCTGAAGGATGACAGCTTCGCCCAGCTGTGCCGCATCCTGGAGCAGGGCGACCGGGAGGAGGCCTTTCAGGCCGCCATCACCCTGAAGGGGGTCAGCGGCAACCTGAGCTTTACCCGGCTGTGCGATGCTGCCTCCGCGCTGGCCGAGGCGCTGCATCAGGGGCAGACCGACCCCACGCCCCAGCTGGAGCAGGTGCGGCAGGCGTACCAGGATACCGTGGATGCCATCCGGCTCTGTCTGGAGCTTCCCGAAAGTTAATAAAATACGGGAAATTGTGGAATCTGCACAATTTCACGGGCTGGATTTTTCGAGATGTGACGATTGACAAATTTCGCCCCCGTCTGGTATACTAGCGTTACAAGTGAAGCAAGTTCGTGTTACTGTTGAATCAGGCATGAGTTCTTAGATGTTTTCATCCGGGAATTCATGTCTTTTTTTGTTTTCTGCTTATCAGCTTAAGCCAGCGAAGCGATAAATTGGAATTTGGTGCGTCCAAGGCCCCCTTGTGTAAAAGGGGCTGTCAGCGAAGCTGACTGGGGGATTGACAACCCCTCCGGCAAAAATCAATAGATTTTTGCCACCTGATACATTTTGGTATGATTGCCACTGGCAATCATGGAGATTTTGATTCGCTGCGCGGAGCACAACCCCTTACACAGGGGAGGCTTTGGGCATCCCCACAAATATAGAATAGACCACCACCGCAAAAACGAACCGGGCGTGCCCAAAGGATGGAAAGATCATCACCCGGGTGAAGGCTCGCATTGCCCGTGGGGGCATCCCCACAAATGACAATTTGCCGTTTTGCTGGCCTGAGCCGACAGGTACAGTTTGTTTTTCCCATTCCGCGAAGACCATCCACCGCACGGGTTCCACAGAGAGTTTGAAACCATCCGGCAGGGAGCCGGTTACAGTCATACGGGGGTGCTGCCGTGAAGGCAATCAAGGTATTCAACAATAACGCGATTTCCGCGATGATGCCCGATGGGCGTGAGGCTATGGTGCTGGGCAAGGGCATCGGCTTCGGCAAGCGCCCCGGCCAGACGGTGGATGAGAAAATGATCGAAAAGGTCTACTATGTCCAGACGGAGATGCAGACCCGGTTCCTGCAGATGCTCCAGAATGTCCAGCCCTGCGTCATCCGGGCTGCCGAACGGATTCTGGCCGCGGCGGAAGGGGAGGGGCTGCACATGAGCAGCCAGGCCACCATCTCCCTGATTGACCACATCAGCTTCGCCATAGAGCGTCTGGAAAAGGGCATGAGCCTGCCCAACCTGCTGCTGGGGGAGACCCGGATGCTCTATGAGAAGGAGTATGAGCTGGGCTGCCGGGCGCTGGACATCATCCACGACTGCTGCGGCGTCACCATGCCGGAGGACGAGGCCGGCTACATCGCCATGCATCTGGTGTCCATCTCCGTAGGGCGAAACACCGCCTACGGCGTCCTGAAATTCATCAAGGGCGCACTGGACATCGTCAAGGAAACCTACGGCATCACCCTGAACCGGGACAGCATGGATGTCGTCCGCTTTTCCAGCCATCTGAAATTTCTGGCGCAGCGAATCGCTCAGCAGGAGGCCGGGTCGGAGGAACAGGATCCCCTGTACCCCTACCTGTTGGCTCGGGATTCCCGGCATCCGGTGTGCCTGTCCCGGCTGGAAAGCTACATCCGGGAAGCCACCGGCTGCGCCATCGGGGCACAGGAAAAATTCTATCTGCTGATTCATCTGAACCGGCTGTCCACCCATGGGGAATAACGGAAACGGCCAAGTGCGCGCGTGGCCCTTTCCGGGAAATAGATAACCATTCCACAAAACCAAAGAAAAGAGATTGAAGGAGCGAGACACATGAAGAAAAAAATCATGGGCGCCATGGAGAGCTTTGCCAAGGCCATGGTGCAGCCGCTGATGTTCCTGTCTGCGGCCGGTATTCTCATCGTGGTCGGCGTGCTGCTGACCAACAGCACCATCACAAGATTCCTGCCCTTCCTGCAGTGGGGCCCCATCCAGATGCTGGGCAAGCTGATCTACAACGCCGCCATGGCGATGGTCAACAACCTGGGCGTCCTGTTCGTCATCGGCCTGCCTGCCGCCTTTGCCAAGACCGACAAGCATAAGGCTGCCCTGCTGGGTCTCATCACCTATCTGATGTATCTGGTCAGCTCCAACACCCTGCTGACCCTCACCGATACTCTGGCTGCTGAGCAGCCCATGATCGGCCTGTACGGCACCGGCCAGGCCAAGATTCTGGGCATCCAGTGCGTGGATATGAGCGTTTTCGGCGGCATCATTCTGGGCTGCATCGTGGGCTGGGTGTATAACCGCACCTGCCAGAAGCGCTTCAAGGGCGCTATGCAGATCTTCGCCGGCGCAAACTACTCCTATGTCTGGCTGCTGTTCACCGCCATCGTCTTTGCCCTGGTGACCAACACCGTGTGGCCTGTGGTTCAGGGCTGGATCTCCGCTCTGGGCGGCCTGATCAAGAGCACCGGCACCTTCGGCATCTTCCTGTACGGCTTCCTGGAGCGGCTGCTGCTGCCCACCGGCCTGCATCACCTGGTCTACACCCCCTTCCAGTTCTCTGATCTGGGCGGCGTTCTGCAGCTGGGCGAGACCACCATTGCCGGCGCTTACCCCATTGTCGTGACGGAAATGCAGATGCCCGTGGAGAAGTTCTCCGACAGCATCTACTATACCTCCATCGGCTTCACCAAGATGTTCGGCTACTTCGGCATCGGCGCTGCCTTTGTCTACACCGCCTACCCCGAGAACCGGAAGAAGACCTTTACCATGATCCTGCCTCTGGTGATCAGTGCCTGCCTGTCCAGCATCACCGAGCCCATCGACTTTATGTTCATCTTCGCAGCTCCCCTGCTGTACCTGCTGCACTCTGTCATCGCCGGCCTGTTCATGGCTATGCTGAAGGCCTTCGGCGTCATCGCCCTGTGGAACGGTAACCTGCTGGGCAGCATCCTCACCAACATCGCCAACGCCAGCAAGACCGAGAAGATGTGGCTGATGTGGGTGCTGGGTCTGCTGGAGATCGTTGTCTACTTCGTGGTGTTCACCTTCTTCATCAAGAAGTTCAACTACCACACCCCCGGCCGGGAGGGCGAGCCTCTGGCCGCCGGCGCCGCTGTACCCGCTGCTGCACCTGCTGAGGCTGCCGCCGAGGCACCCAAGGCTGCTGCCTCCGCCTCCGACGATGAGATGGCTATGAATGTCATCAACGGTCTGGGCGGCAAGGCCAACATCCAGGCTATGGAGAACTGCATCACCCGTCTGCGTGTCACCCTGGCTGACCCCAGCCTGCTGAACGAGGCGCTCATCAACAAGACGGGCAGCCGCGGCATCGTCAAGAAGGACAACGACATCCAGATTGTCTACGGTATGCAGGTCGCCGAGGTGCGTCAGGCCGTGGAGGCTCAGCTGGCAAAGCTGTAAATACCGATATCCCTCCTTTGGGAGCGGCTTTCGGACGCTCACCGGAGCCGCTCCCCATTTCCCAAAACAATTGACAATTGACAATGGAAAATGGACAATTTTAAAATTGTCCCGAAGGGACACCACAATTGTCAACTGTCAATTCTCAATTGTCAATTTGTAAATCCCCAATTGTGTGGGAACCAAACTTTCATGAAAGGACGAAAAGCCGATATGATTATTACCATTGTTGGCGGCGGCAGCACCTTTACCGCCGGTATTGTCAAGTCCATCGCACTGCGCCGGGAAGAGCTGGAGGTGGATGAAATCCGCCTGTTCGACCTGGACAAGGAGCGCCAGGACAAGGTGGCTGTGGTGGTGGACTGGATCCTGCATGAGGATCTGAAGTGCGACATCAAGCTCACCGTCACCACCGATGTGGAGACCGCCTACACCGATGCCTCCTTCATCTTCGCCCAGATGCGTGTGGGCAAGTACGCCATGCGGGAGCAGGACGAGAAGATCCCCCTGCGCCATGGCTGCGTGGGTCAGGAGACCTGCGGCACCGGCGGCATGGCCTACGGTATGCGCACCATCTTCCCCATGATGAAGGTCATCGACGATGCCGAGAAGTACGCCAAGAAGGACTACTGGATTCTGAACTACTCCAACCCCGCTGCCATCGTCTCCGAGGCCTGCCGCGTTCTGCGGCCCAAGGCTCGGATCATCAACATCTGCGATATGCCCATCGCCATCATCGATGTTGTGGCCGCAGCCATGGAGATCAAGGACAAGGAGAACATCGTCTACGATTACTTCGGCCTGAACCACTTCGGCTGGTTCACCTCCATCGAGTACAAGGGCGAGGATCTGATGCCCCGCCTGCGCGCTTACATCAAGGAGCATGAGATTCTGATGCCCGCCGCCTACCTGAAGGACAAGGCCGCTCTGGGCGTCTCCTCCGGCACCGAGGGCAACCGCCACACCAAGGGCAGCTGGTACTATGTCTGGAAGGGCGTCTATGAGATCATGGAGAACTTCCCCGAGTACCTGCCCAACACCTACCTGAACTACTATCTGCAGCAGAAGGAATTCGTGGAGCACTCCAACCCCGAGCACACCCGTGCCAATGAGGTCATGGAGACCCGGGAGAAGAACCTCTTCGACGGCGTGGACGCATATCTGGCCACCGGCAAGATCGACGAGAAGGTCTTCTACGCCGGCAGCCACGGCGACTGGATTGCCGACCTGGCCATCGCCCTGAAGAACGACACCAAGGCTCGTTTCCTTGTCATCACCGAGAACCGGGGCGCCATCCCCAATATGCCCTATGACGCCATGGTGGAGCTGCCTGCCTACATCGGCAAGAACGGCCCCGAGGTCATTGCCCGGGATCCCATCCCCCTGTTCCAGCAGGGTCTGATGATGCAGCAGGTGAACTCCGAGAAGCTGCTGGTGGAAGGCTGCATCGAGGGCAGCTACGAGAAGGTGCTGCAGGCCTTCACCCTGAACAAGACCGTGCCCAGCATGAATGTGGCCAAGGAGATTCTGGACGAGATGATCGAGGCCAACAAGGGCTACTGGCCTGAGCTGAAGTAAGACAGGGGGGAAAGCAGATGGGACTTCTGTTTGACTTCCTGAAGGGTAAGAAAAATACCGAGCCTACCCTGTCCGCCTACGCACAGGGCACCGTGGTTCCCATGGAAGAGATTCCGGATCAGGTGTTTTCTCAGGGCATCATGGGCTTCTGCTGCGGCATTGAGCCGACAGACGGCAAGGTCTACGCCCCGGCTGACGGCACAATCAGCCAGACTACCGATACCCTCCACGCCGTGGGTCTGGCGGTGGACGGCATGGAGCTGCTGATTCACGCCGGTGTGGACACCGTGGAGATGAACGGCGCAGGCTTTACCAACGCCGTGCAGGAGGGTCAGGCCGTGAAGAAGGGCGACCTGCTGCTGACCATGGATTTAGAGCAGGTGCGCGCCGCAGGCCACGGCACCGTGGTGATTCTGGCGGTGACCAATTCCGATGACTTCGCCGCGGTGGAGCTGATGGCCTCCGGCAAGGTTTCCGTGGGCGATGGCCTGATGAATGTCCGCAAATAAACCGAGGAAAGAGAGACAAAACATGAAACAGTTTCAGTATGTGATTACCGACCCCGTGGGCATCCATGCCCGTCCTGCCGGTCTGCTGGTGAAGGCCGCCAAGGCTCTGGACAGCACCGTCACTGTGGAAAAGGTGGGAGGCAAGTCCTCCGCTGCCACCAAGCTCATGGCCGTGATGGGTCTGGGCGTCAAGGGCGGCGATACCGTCACTGTCACCGTGGAGGGCGGCAACGAGGAGGCCAGCCTGCAGGCCATGGAGCAGTTCTTCCGGGAGAATCTGTAACTTAGGAAGGAGCCATCCAATGGAGGTAGCAACCGGAAAATCCATTCTTAACGGAATCGCCATCGGAAAGCTGCGGATCTACCGAAAGGCCGCCGCCGCTTCCGAGACTGCGGCAGCCCTCTCCCCTGAGGCCGAGTGGGAGCGGTTTGAGACTGCCCGGGTGCAGGCTCAGGAGCAGCTGGCCGCCCTGTATGAAAAGGCTCTGGAGGAGGTTGGCGAGGAAAACGCCGCCATCTTCGAGATCCACCAGATGATGCTGGAGGACGAGGACTATCTGGATGCGGTGAAGGGAATTCTGGAAACCCAGAACGCCACGGCGGAGTACGCCGTCATCGCCACCGGAGAGAATTTTTCCGCCATGTTCGCCGCCATGGACGATGCCTATATGCAGGCTCGGGCTGTGGATGTGAAGGATATCTCCCAGCGTGTGGGGAATATCCTCAGCGGCAGAGCAGAGGACAGCCTTCTGGGCGACGACCCGGTGATTCTGGTGGCCGACGACCTGACCCCCAGCGAAACGGTGCAGCTGGACAAGAGCAAGCTGCTGGGCTTCATCACCCGGCACGGCTCCTCCAACAGCCACACCGCCATTCTGGCTCGTACCATGAACATCCCCGCCCTGATTGGCGTGGATTTTGACGACAGCTGGGACGGCCGGTTTGCAGTGGTGGACGGCTATAACCACTGCGTCTATATCGATCCCGCCGCCGATTTGCTGGCCACCATGGAGGAAAAGCAGAAGAACGACTTCAAGCGGGAGGCTCTGCTGCAGACCCTGAAAAAGAAGCCCAATGTGACCCTGGACGGCCGGGAGATCAAGGTGTACGCCAACATCGGCAACGCCGGGGACATCGGTCTGGTGCTCCAGAACGACGCCGGTGGCATCGGCCTGTTCCGCAGTGAATTCCTGTATCTGGAATCCCAGGATTTCCCCACGGAGGACGAGCAGTTCGCCGTGTATAAGCGGGTGGTGGAGACTATGGCCGGGAAGAAGGTCATCATCCGCACCCTGGACATCGGCGCGGACAAGCAGGCAGCCTATTTCCGGCTGGACCCCGAGGAAAATCCGGCTCTGGGCTATCGGGCCATCCGCATCTGCCTGACCCGGAAGGAAGTATTCAAGCAGCAGCTTCGTGCCATCCTCCGCGCCAGTGTCTACGGCACCGTGTCCGTGATGTTCCCCATGATCATCTCCGTCCGGGAGGTTCGGGATGCCAAGGAGCTGCTGGAGGAGTGCCGCCGGGAGCTTGTGGAGCAGGGCTATGCAGTGGGACAGGTGGAGGTGGGCATCATGATCGAGACCCCCGCCGCCGTGATGATTGCCGACGAGCTGGCCGAGGAAGTGGAGTTCTTCTCTCTGGGCACCAACGACCTGACCCAGTACACCCTGGCCATCGACCGTCAGAACCCCAAGCTGGACAACTTCTACGACCCCCATCACCCCGCTATTCTGCGGATGATCCGCCAGACCGTGGAGGCCGGACACCGCCACGGCTGCTGGGTGGGCATCTGCGGCGAGCTGGGCGCTGACCAGACCCTGACGGAGACCTTCCTGCGGATGGGGCTGGATGAGCTGTCCGTATCCCCCTCCGCCGTGCTGCCCCTGCGGAAGAAGATCCGCAGTCTGGATCTGAGCAAGGAGCCGGAGGCGTAAACAAAGAAAAAGGGCTTTCCCTTCGGGGGAAGCCCTTTTTTATACTGATATTCAATTAAAAACTTTAATTCGTCAGAATTGAAGTTTTTAATATGAAGATCATAATGAGACGGGATTCTATGATTTTCCATTTCGAAAATCATAGAATCGACAACGCCGTCAGGCGGTGTCTTCTCAATAAAATTAAATAATTTTATTGAGAAACAGTATTAGTTGACAGTTGACAATTGACAGTTGATGTGTCCCCTCGGGACGGAGTGGAAAAAAGACTGTCATTGCGAGCCAATGCGAAGCATTGGCGTGGCAATCCGTTTTCCTCTGTTATCCGTCAACCTGTCTCACTCGCTCAGGATGACAGGATTATTGCTCATCCAAAAACTTTTGCAAAGTCTGCACCACTTCTTCGATGTTGATGGGCTTGGACAGGAAGCCGTCCATGCCGCACTGGGCGGCGGCTTTGCGATCCTCGTCGAAGGCGTTGGCAGTCATGGCAAGAATGTGAATGCCGGCCTTCCGGGGGTCGGGCAGGGCGCGGATTTGCCGGGTGGCGGTGAAGCCGTCCATAATGGGCATCTGAATATCCATCAGCACCAGATCGTAGGTGCCGGCGGGGGCGGAGGCCACCTTCTCCACAGCGACTTTACCGTTCTCTGCCACATCGATGATGAAGCCGTATTCCCCCAGAATTTCCATGGCGATTTCCTGATTCAGCGCGTTGTCCTCCACCAGCAGCAGCCGCCTGCCGGCAAAGCAGGTCATGTGACCCAGCTGAGGCGCGGAGCCTTCGGACGGCTCATCCTTCTGCCCCAGCGCGGACAGCAGGGAAGCGCGGAGGTCGGACAGGAACATGGGCTTGGAGCAGAAGGCGGTGACGCCGGCGGCCCGGGCCTCCACCTCGATATCCGCCCAGTCGTAGGCGGTGAGGATGATGATGGGGGTCTGATCTCCCAGGGAGCGGATACGCCGGGTGACCTCGATACCGTTCATATCCGGCAGCCGCCAGTCGATGATATAGGCGTGGAAGGGATCGTTGATCTCGATGGACTGCTTTGCCCGGAGGACGGCCTCCTTGCCGGACAGGGTCCATTCGGAACGCATACCCACCTGAAGCAGCATCTTGGTGACGCTGTCGCAGGTGTTGAAGTCGTCGTCCACCACCAGAGCCTTCAGTCCCTCCAGCTGGGCGATTTTCTCAACGCTCCGGCGTTCCGATTGCAGCCGCAGTGTCAGCCGGACGACAAATTCCGTGCCCTTGTCCAGCTGGGTGAAGACCTGAATGGTGCCGCCCATCATGTCGATGATGTTTTTGGAGATGGCCATGCCCAGACCGGTGCCCTGAATCCGGCTGACGGTGGAGGTGCGCTCCCGCTCGAAGGGCTCAAAGATCCGCTGGGCAAACTCCTGGGACATACCGATGCCGGAGTCCTTCACCCGGATCTCATACAGCCCCTTGCCCTCCGGAGCTCCCAGCAGCTGCGCCACCCGGACGGAAACGGTGCCCCCGGGAGGCGTGAATTTGATGGCGTTGGACAGCAGGTTCAGAAGCACCTGATTCAGACGGGTCTTGTCGCAGAACACATCCTCGTCGGTGACATCCAGAATGTCCATGTAAAGATCCAGCTGCTTGGCGTGGATCTGACCGCTGATGATGGTCTTGATATCGTGGAACACATCCGACAGGTTGACCTCCTGCTCCTCCAGCTGAATTTTGCCGCTTTCAATGCGGCTCATGTCCAGCACATCGTTGATGAGGCTCAGCAGGTGGTTGCCGGAGGAGAGAATTTTTGCCAGATAGTCCTTCACCTTCTCGGTGCTGCCCACATTGGCGATGGCCAGGGTGGTGAAGCCGATGATGGCGTTCATGGGGGTGCGGATGTCGTGGGACATATTGCTCAGGAAGGTGGACTTGGCCTGATTGGCGCTGCGGGCGGCGGCCACGGCATCCTCCAGATCCCGGGCGGTGCGCTTCTCCGCGGTTCGGTCGGAGAACACCAGAATGTACTTCTTGTGCCCCTGAAGCTCCCGGCACAGGGCGGTGCAGTGGAACCACCGGGCTTCGCTGCCGGCCTGATGGAGGTATTCCCGCTCCCATTCGCGCTGCTGGCCGGGTTCCATGGAGGGCAGCAGATTCAGGATCGGCACCTCCCCGGGGTCCCGGCGCAGATGGTTCAGAATCCGGATATCGGCCCGGGCGTCCTTCTCCGGGATGCCCAGCAGCCGCTCAATGTTGGGGCTGATGTAGTCGGTGCGCAGGTGGGCGGCATCCAGCATCAGGAAGACATCGTCCACATTGCTGGAAAGGGTGGCAAACAGCGCCTCCCGGTACAGAAGCTCCGTGTCCTTCTGGCGCATGGCCAAACGGCTTCTGCGCAGCAGAACAAAGACGAGAATTCCCGTAAGGAAAATGGCAATGGCGGCAACCAGCGTCATGGTGGAGGCCTGAAGCCGGTTCATGCTGGCGTTGACCACATCGGTGGGGGCGATGCCCAGCAGCACCCAGTCCTGAAAGCCTGCCGGCTCATAGACCAGATAGTAGTCCTGATTGTCGATGGCGAGGGCGGCGGCGCCGGAATCCTGAAGGAGGAAGCTCTGCTGAAGGGCGTTGATTTCCTCCTGGGTGCAGGTGGAGCGCTGCTGCAGCATGGCAAGGAAGTTGTGGGTATTGGAGAACAGCGCCTCGGCATTGTTCAGCACCACCCGTCCGTCGGGGCGGATAATATAGGAGCCGGACTGACCGTCGAAGGCGGAAACCTCCAGAGTGCGCACCAGATCGGAGTTGTTGAAGCTGACGGCAATGGCCTCATAGGTAAAGTCCCGATAGGTTCCCGGCTGGGTGGGGATGGCGAAGACGATGATCTCCGGCTGACCGGGCACCACGGAGGCCACCGCCACATTCTGCCGCCTCAGAATCAGATCCGGCAGGCTGTCCTTCAGATCCAGATAGCCGGTCTGGCCGCTGAGGGTGCGGTAGCTGCCCTGCCGGGAGATGAAGTAGAAATCGGTGAAGCCGTTTTCCTCCTGCGCCGTGGTCAGGTACAGGTCGATCCTGTCATCACTTTCCGTCTCGCAGAGGTAAGGCTCCCACATCCGCAGGGCGCCCCAGTTCCGCCCCACCAGATTATACAGCGCCACATTGGCCTGATGGTAGATCTCCGACAGGTGGGCGGTGGACTCGGTGTAGATGGTTTCGGATACGAAGGAATAATAGCGGACACCGGCGATTACCAGACAGAGGCAGAGACACAGTACAGCCAGAGCCGCCGGAAGGGCGACAAGGGGATGCTTTGTTCCGGGACGGCGCTTTTTCTTTTGTCGATTCATAGCATTTTCCTATCCTTATATTAGAAACGCTTTTCAGGCGGTTTGAATGCGTATACATTAATTTTTATATCATAACATCTTATCCCTGTCATTACAAGCATTATTGGAAAATTATATGGGGTTTTTCGCCTGCGCTGATGTCGAAAAACGGGGCTTTTTGAAAAACCCGGCACAGATGATACGCTGCCGCAGGAGAGAAGAAAATTGGAAATTTATGGGAATTATGAAAAACAACGGACAGAGACTGTGCGTTTTGTGCAATGTGCAAAATTCCCTGCAAATTATTGACAATGACGATAAATTGTGGTATATAACTCTTGCACAGTTGTGCGATTTGAATAATGAATTTGCGTATTTGAATGGTGTATTCAACAGCCCGCCGGGCTGTGAATAAAACAAAACTGGAGGAATTTAAAAATGAAAAAGCTCACTGCTATGCTTCTGGCTCTGGCAATGGTGCTGTCTCTGGCTGCCTGCGGCGGTTCTTCTGCCCCCGCTCCCACCGAGGCTCCCGCTGCTCAGGCTCCTGCCGCTACCGAGGCTCCCGCTGCAACTGAGGCTCCCGCCCCCGCTGCCAAGGAGGTCAAGGTCGGTATCGCTGCTCCCGATGTCACCCACGGCTGGGTCGCCGGTGTTGCTTACTATGCTGAGAAGTACTGCAAGGACAACGGCATCGAGTACATGATTACCACTTCCAAGGACGCCGCTTCCATGACCACCGCTCTGGATGATCTGGTAGCATGGGGCGCCACCGTTATCGTCTCCTGGCCCCAGTGGACCGGCATGGAGACCGCTCTGCAGGGCATCATCGACATGGGCATCCCCGTGGTCAACTTCGATGTGGATGTGGACTGCCAGGGCATCTACAAGGTCACCGGCGATAACTACGACATGGGCTATCAGTCCGCAAAGTACATCATCGAGAAGGTTGGCGAGGCTGCCAACATCGTCGTGATGGATGTTCCCTCCTCCGGCTCCGTCTGCGAGCTGCGTAAGCAGGGCTTCTATGACTACCTGAAGGAAGTCAACTACGATCAGTCCAACATCTTCGAGGTTCAGCTGGAGTCCTTCGCCCGCGACAAGGGTCTGGCAGGCATGGCTGATGTTCTGGAGGCTCATCCCCAGATCGATGCCGTCTTCTCCATGGACGACGAGACCTCTATGGGCTGCATCCAGGCCATCACCGAGGCTGGCCGTACCGACATCAAGGCCATGACCGGTGGCGGCGGCTGCCAGGAGTACTTCCGTATGATCGCTGACGAGACCTATGCTGATCTGGGTCTGGCCTCCGCTCTGTACTCCCCCGCCATGTCTCAGGATACCATCCGCACCGCCATCGAGCTGCTGCAGGGTGGCCATCCCGATCCCGTGGTTGTGATCCCCACCACCATCGTCAGTGCCGCCAATGTGGCTGACTACCTGGATCCCGAGAACACCGTTTACTAATTTCATCGCAAGATAACCTGTGGGGCTATGGCTCAATAGCCATAGCCCCCTTCCTTTTCGTGAAAAAGTGCCGAAACCGCCGTTGCGGCGCATTTCGGCAGTTTTTTGCGAAAACATATATGAGCAAAAGAATGGAAGTGATCGCTTGAATCTTTCGATGCAGAAAATCAACAAGTCCTTCGGTGCCAACCGGGTGCTTCGGGAAGTGGATTTCTCCCTGGCAACGGGGGAAATCTGTGCGCTGCTGGGAGAAAACGGCGCCGGAAAGTCTACCCTGATGAACATTCTGGGCGGCGTCCTTCCTGCTGACGGCGGCACCATTTCTCTGGACGGAAAACCGGTGAACTTTGCCACTCCGGTGGACTCTCTGGATGCGGGCATCGGCTTCATCCATCAGGAGCTGAACCTCATCAACGACCTGACCATCTATGAGAATATGTTCATCACCCACCTGCCCCAAAAGGGGATTCTGCTGGACAAGGCTCTGATGCAGAGCAAAACCCGGCAGCTGTTTGAGAAAATGAATCTGGATCTGGACCCCAACACCATGGTCCGGGATCTGGATGCCAGCTACAAGCAGATTGTGGAGATTTCCCGGGCTCTGATGCAGGATGCCTCCATCATCATCATGGACGAGCCCACCACCTCCCTGACAGATCCGGAGATTCAGCGGGTCTTTGCCATGATGCGCACTCTGAAAGAGCAGGGGGTGGGCATCATCTTCATCAGCCACAAGCTGGGTGAGGTCATGGAGATCTGCGACCGCTACACCGTCCTCCGGGACGGCAACATGGTGGCCCAGGGACTGGTGAAGGACACCAACCCCAAGGCACTGGCCGAGTACATGGTGGGTCACGAGATCCACACGGAATCCCTGAAGCGGGAGCAGGAGTACGGCGAGGAGAAGCTCCGGCTGGAGAATCTCAGCGACGGAAAGCATTTCCATGACATCTCCCTGTCCGTCCGGGCAGGTGAGGTGCTGGGTGTCACCGGCCTGCTGGGAGACGGCAGAAGCGAGCTGTTCCAGACGGTGTTCGGAGCCATGGGTCGCCACTACACCGGTCAAGTGTATCTGGACGGAAAGAAAATCCACTTCTCAAATACCCATCAGGCACTGGATGCCGGTCTTGCCTACCTGCCCAGAAACCGGAAGGAAAACGCCATTCTGAAGGATATGTCCATTCTGGACAACGGCTCCATCGTCTACCTGCCCAAGCTGGTTCGGGGGCTGTTTATCGATGAAAAGAAGCAGCAGGAGGCCTTCCGGGTGCAGCAGGAGGAGCTGCGGATCAAGATGGGAGACCAGTATGATCTCATCACCAGCCTCTCCGGCGGCAACCAGCAGAAGGTGGTTCTGGCCAAATGGGTGATGTCCAGCCCCAAGGTGCTGATTCTGGACAACCCCAGTCAGGGCGTGGATGTGGGTGCCAAGGAGGAGATTTACGGCATCATCCACCGACTGGCCGAGAGCGGCGTGGCTGTGGTGGTGCTCAGCTCCGAGGCACAGGAGGTGATCCGGGTCTGCGACAGCAGCCTTGTGATGTACCATGGCCGCATCGTGGGCCGGGTCTGTGGAGAGGACATGAACGAAAAGCACATTATGTATCTTGCCACCGGCGGCAATCAGACTGAGAAAGAGGGGGTAAAGTAACCCATGAATAAAAACGCTACTTTGAATAAGCAGGAGACTCTCAGCAGGTTCCGGGAGTCCTGGTCCAAAAACAGCATTCTGTCCACCCTGTTTGCGCTGGTGGTGATGGTGCTGATTCAGGCAGTGGTGCAGGGCATCAATGCAGGCTCCTTCACCGGTATGTTCGGAAAAATGTGGATGGCATGGCTGAACATCCTGCGCAACAACGCCTATGCCGGCGTGATTGCACTGGGTATGTGCTTCGCCATCATCTCCGGCGGCATTGACCTGTCCGTGGGCTCCACCCTGTGCGCCATCGGCGCGGCCCTGCTGTATATGCTGGACGAGGTCAACGGCCCCTTGGCAGCCATGGGCATCACCGGCCCTCTGACCTACATCATCGCCATTGTGGCAGCCCTTGCGATGGGTGCCCTCATGGGCGGCCTCAACGGTGCGCTGGTTGCCTACGGCAAGCTGCCTCCCTTCATCGCTACTCTGGGCACCATGAAGATTTTCCGCTCCGTGACCCAGCAGCTGACCCAGACCTTCAATCCCGCCGTGCCCGCAGGCTTCAAGGCCATCGCCTCCACCCGGATTGGCAGGCAGATCATTCTGCCCATCATCTACTGGGTGATTATGGTGATCATCATGCACATCATCTTCAAAAAGACCGCCTTTGGCCGCCAGACCATCGCCGTTGGCTCCAACGAGAAGGCTGCCAAGCTCTCCGGCATCAATGTGGCCAAGGTGAAGATGAAGATTTACGCGTTGGGCGGCATGATGTGCGCCATCGGTGCCATCATTTACATCGCCAGAATCGGCTCTATGGACTTTGCCAACGCAGGCTCCGGCTATGAGATGGATGCCATCGCCGCCGTTGTGGTGGGCGGCACCTCCATGGCAGGCGGCAAGGGCAGCCTGGTGGGCGCCTTCATCGGTATGCTGATTATCGGTGTGATGAACAACATCCTCAACACCGTGGGCGTGCCCACCTTCCTGTGCGAGGCAGTGAAGGGTCTGATTATCATCTTCGCGGTGCTGCTGCAGAAGAAGGACAACAACTGATATACGGGAGGAAATCACCATGTTTGGAATCGGTATCATCGGCTGCGGCAAGATTGCCCAGGTTCGCCATATCCCTGAGTACGCAGACCACCCCGAAGCAAAGCTGCTGGGCTTTTACGACATCAACCAGCAGCGTGCTGCCGCGCTGGCTGAGCAGTACGGCGGCACCGCCTACGCTACGGTAGAGGAGCTGCTGAAAAATCCTGAGATTCAGGCAGTATCCATCTGCGCTGCCAACTTCGCCCATGCGGAGCTGACCATCGCCGCCCTCAACGCAGGCAAGGATGTCCTGTGCGAAAAGCCTATGGCCATCACCCTGCCGGAGTGCGAGGCCATGGTGGAGGCAGCGGACAAAAACGGCAAATTCCTGATGATCGGCCACAACCAGCGGCTGGCCAAGGCTCACAGCATGGCAAGAAAGCTGATTGTAGACGGCCTTATCGGCGACATCATCACCTTCCGCACCACCTTCGGTCACGGTGGCCCCGAGACCTGGTCCGTGGACCCCGGCCTGAATACCTGGTTCTTCGACAAAAACCGGGCTGCCATGGGTGCTATGGCGGATCTGGGCATCCACAAGACCGACCTGATTCAGTATCTCACCGGCCAGCAGGTTGTGCGCACCACCGCCCGGGTGACGACGCTGGATAAGCGGGATGCTCAGGGCAATCTCATCAGCGTGGACGACAATGCCGTGTGTATCTACGAGATGTCCGGCGGAGCCATGGGCACCATGACCGCCAGCTGGACCTACTACGGCGCGGAGGACAACTCCACCATCCTCTATGGCACCAAGGGCATTATGCGGATCTATGACGATCCCGCCGCCGCCATCAAGGTGATTCTGCCCGACGGCAGCAAGATCAGCTACGATGTGGAGGCCATTCAGACCAACGACAACCAGACCAAGTCCGGTGTCATCGACCTGTGGATGGATTGTCTGGTGAACCGCAAGGCTCCGGAGATCTCCGGCCGCAGTGCGCTGGCTGCCATGCGCGCCGTATTCGCATCCATCCAGTCTTCCGAGACCGGCAAGGCTGTGGACATCCCCGAAAACAGATAAGGAGGAAACCGGTATGATGAAATTTGGTCTGCTGACAGCCATTCTGGATGGCTGGAGCTTTGAAGAAGTGGTGGACATTGCCTCCGGAATGGGCTTCAAGTGCCTGGAGGTGGCCTGCTGGCCTGCCGGTAAGGCCGAGCGGCGTTATGCCGGTGTCAGCCACATCGACTGCGAGCGGGTCTGTGAGGACGACGCCTATGCCGCCTATGTCAAGGAGCTGGTGGCATCCAAGGGACTGGAAATCTCCTCTCTGGCCTTCTACCCCAACACCATGGATCCCAATCCCGAAAAGCGGGAGGCTGCCATCACCCACCTGAAGGCCGTGATTCGTGCCTCCGCCAAGCTGGGGGTGAACATGGTCACCACCTTCGTGGGCAAGGATCAGTACAAGACCTTTGAGGAAAATATTGAGCTGTTCAAGCAGATCTGGCCGGACATCATCGCTCTGGCTGAGGAGCAGGGCGTGAAGATTGCCATCGAGAACTGCCCCATGCTCTTCGGTGCCGACCAGTGGCCCGGCGGCCAGAACCTGATGTGCACCCCCAAGATCTACCGCCAGTTGTTTGAGATCATTCCCTCTGCCAATTTTGGCCTGAACTTCGACCCCAGCCACTATGTCTGGCAGGGACTGGACTATCTGAAGACCGTCTACGAATTTTCTGACCGGATTTTCCACATCCACTTCAAGGATATCAAGCTGTATCCGGAGAAGCTGGCCCAGTGCGGTGTGCTGGCCTATCCTCTGGACTATATGTCCCCCAAGATTCCCGGTCTGGGAGATGTGAACTGGGGTGCCTTCGTCTCTGCCCTCAACGACATCCGCTTCAACGGCTGCGCTGTCATCGAGGTGGAGGACAAGGCCTTTGAGGGCAGCCGGGAGGACATCCTCAACTCCATCCGCCTGAGCAAGCGGTATCTGGACAATTACCTGATCTAGGAGGAGAGTACCATGATGGATCGGATTATTGCCGTCAATTCCAACTGCTACCACGGCTACTCCATTGAGGAGGCCATTGCCGGTATCAAGGCCGCAGGCTTTCACTACATCGAGCTCACTGCCACCAAGGGCTGGACGGAGCATGTTTTCCCCGACCAGAGCTTTGAGCGGCTGCTGGAGGTGAAGGATCTTCTGGATGAGGCCGGGCTGATTCCCTTTGCCATGAGCGGCCACACCAACCTGATGGACAAGGAGCGGATTGGCGACTTCGTGAAGAACATCCGCCTTGCCCACTTCTTCGGGGCAAAGTACATCGTCTCCTCCATCGGCGAGGCTCACCTGAAGGACAACGCCGTGGCCTCCAATGAGGTGGTGGCGGAGCATATCCGGGGCTTCCTGCCGTATCTGGAAAAATACGACATGATTCTGGTGCTGGAGGTTCACGGCGACCATGGCACCGGCGTGATTCTGAAGCAGATTGCACAGCTGGTGGGTTCCGACCGGGTTCGGGTGAACTACGACACCGCCAACGCCATCTTCTACGGCGATGTGGATGTGGTGGAGGATCTGGGTCAGTGCATGGACAAGGTGGGCTACATCCACCTGAAGGAAAAGGCCGGCGGCCGTCAGGAGTGGGACTTCCCGGCACTGGGCAAGGGCTATGTGCCCTTCCCGGAGCTGTTTGCCATGCTGGAAAAAGCCGGAAATTCCAGCCCCTTCTCCATTGAGATTGAGTTCACCGCCGCAGGAGCCAGGGATCTGGCCGAGGTGAATCAGGCCGTTCTGGACTCCGCCCAATACCTGAAGGCACAGGGCTTCGTCCTTTAACTTTGCAGGCTTGTCGGGTTAACGCAGCAGGGACGCAAATTGTTATTTATCAAATTGACAATTGAAAATTGATAATTGACAATGATGGTGTCCCTGCGGGACAATTGAAAAAATCCGTTCATTTCCGTGCGTTTCTTTTTCATTCATCCCGAAGGGATTCCGCAATTGTCCATTGTCAATTGTTAATTGTCAATTCGGCGAAGCCGATTAATTCCAATTTTCCCGTCTGCTGAGTCAGGACGAAATGCAGGAAACTTTTTTCAGGGGCGGGCCAATGGTTCGCCCCAACGCTTTTTGGAGGTAACTATGAAAACACTGAAAATCGGCATCGTTGGCGGCGGCGGCATGGGTCGGGTGCACTTCGCCAACTGGAAGGCCATCGAGGATGCTCAGGTGGTGGCTCTGTGCGACAACGCCCCCAACGCCCCGGACACTGCCGCCCAGTGGGGCGTGCCCCTGTACGCTTCCATCACGGAGATGGTAAACGCCTGCGCTCTGGATGTGGTGGATATCTGCACTCCCACCTTCCTGCATCACGACATGGTGCTGGAAAGCCTGAATCTGGGAATGGACACCATCTGCGAAAAGCCCATTGCCCTGAATTACGCCGACGCGAAGGAAATGCTGGACACGGCAGATGCAAAGGGCTGCCACCTGTACATCGCTCAGGTCTTGCAATTCACCAAGGAAATTCAGGCACTGCACACTCTGGTGGAAACGGAGGAATACGGCAAGGTGCTGGATGCCAGCTTCGAGCGGCTGTCCGCGGCTCCCCGGTGGGCCGTGGGGGGATGGCTGTTCGACAAGACCAAGTCCGGCCTGCTGCCCTTTGACCTGCACATCCACGATCTGGATGTCATCGTCTCTCTGTTCGGCAAGCCCCAGAGCTTTACCGTGAACAGCTGCCGGGGCCGGGACAAGGGCTACGCCGAGCATCTTCGCATCGACTACAACTACGGCGACAAGCATGTCAACGGTGAGGCTGCCTGGTTCAACGCCGACAGCCCCTGGACGGCTCGCTGGAGGGTCTATTTTGAAAACGCCGTGGTGATTAACGACGGCAGCACTATGACCGCCTACAGCTTTGACGCGCCGCCCAGAGTATTTGACACCAAGGATGAGGTGGAGATCTCCACCGGCATCAATGTGCCCCCCTGCGGCTGGTATTACAACGAGCTGAAGCATTTTGCCCAGTGCATCCGGGAGGGCAAGCCCACTGCCTATGTCACCCGGGAGCAGCTGCTTACGGTTATGGAAATTCTGGAGGAGGTCAGCAAATGGACATAAAGGCATATTTTCACCGCATCGGATTGGAGCTGCCGGAGGATCTGACTCCCAACTCCGCACTGCTGCGCCAGCTGCATCTGGCGCACTGCACCACGGTGCCCTATGAAAATCTGGACATGATACGGGGAATTCCCACCTCTTTGGAGGAAGATGCCCTGTTTCACAAAATCGTGGAGGAGGGCAGGGGAGGCCTGTGCTTCGAGCTCAACGGCAGCTTCGGCAATCTTCTGCGGGCACTGGGATATCAGGTGACGGACTACGCCGCCCGGTATCTGAGAGGGGAGAGCACCTTGCCCATGCGCCGCCATCGGGTGCTGAAGGTGGAAGCCACCGATGGCATCTGGCTGTGCGATGTGGGCATCGGCGAGGTGTGCCAGCGGGAGCCTGTCAAACTGGAGGAAGGTCTGGTACAGGAGCAGTTCGGAGAGAGCTACAAGCTGGAAAAGGAGGATTTTCTGGGCTGGGTGCTCTGGGATCTGTACAAGGGCAGCTGGCGGAAATTCTATTCCTTCACGGAGGAGCCCCAGCTGGAGGTGGACTACATCGCTCCCAACTTCTATTGCGAACAGCACCCGGAATCTCCCTTCAATAAGAAGGAGATGTTCGCCGTGAAGACACTGGAGGGACGGAAGACGCTGGACGGGAATCTGTACAAGGAGTTTCGTAGCGGCGCGGTCACGGCAAAGGAGCTGACCGAGGCCGAAATGCCGGAGGCCTACGCAGTCTTTGGGCTGAAATATTGAGAAAAAACATGGGCAGTACAGCGTTAAAACTGTACTGCCCATGTTCATTTTCGGAATGGATTATTCTGCGGCGATGGCTTCAATCTCACACAGCACGCCCTTGGGCAGAGCCTTGACGGCGACGCAGCTCCGGGCCGGCTTGGAGACAAAATACTTTGCATAAACCTCATTGAAGGCGGCAAAGTCGCCCATATCTGCCAGGAAGCAGGTGGTCTTGATTACCTTGCCGAAGCCAGAGCCTGCGGCCTCCAGAATGGCACCCACATTGCGGCAGCTCTGGTCAGCCTGGGCTGCGATGCCCTCGGGAATCTGGCCGCTGACGGGGTCCACGGGAATCTGACCGGAGGTGAAGACGAAGCCGTTTACGGCATAGCCCTGGGAATAGGGGCCGATGGCGCCGGGAGCCTTGGTGGTTTCCAATACAGTCATAGAAATTCTCCTTTTCATTTGATAGATTTCTTGCGCCCCTGGGGCGGGGATGACAGATAGATAAATTGTTATTTGTGGGGATGCCCCCACGGGCAATGCGAGCCTTCGCCCGGGTGATAATCTTTCCATCCTTTGGGCACGCCCGGTTCGTTTTTGCGGTGGTGGTCTGTTCTATATAACCTACGCAGTTCCGGTCGAGGGGCCCAAAGGATGTGGATTGTCTACCCGCAGTCCGTAACGCATTGTCAGCGGCGACTCGCCGCCAAATTCCAATTTGCAGGACAGGTTCAGGGTTTCGGCTACACCACCTGAAACAGGTAGAATTTCAGATAGTCCGTCTCCGGGACATTCCACAGGACGGGGTGATCCGGCGCCTGCTGGCGGGCTTCGATCTGCCGCAGCTCCACCCCGGCGTCCAAGGCGGCGGAGCGGAGCATCCGCACGAACTGCTCCGAGGGCATGAAGTGGCTGCAGGAGGCCGTAGCGAAGTAGCCGCCCCGGGGAAGCAGCTTCAAAGCCCGGAGGTTGATCTCCTTGTAGCCCCGCTGGGCGCTGTCCACGGTTTTCCGGGACTTGGTGAAGGCCGGAGGATCCAGAATGATGAAGTCATAGGGCTTGCCCCCCTGCTCTGCCAGTTTGGGCAGCAGATCAAAGACATCGGCGGTGACGAAATCCATCCGATCCTCCAGACCGTTGCGGATGGCGTTGGCTCTTGCCATTTCGATGGCGGAGGCGGAGATGTCCACCGCCGTCACATGGGCTGCGCCTCCCATGGCGGCGTTCAGGGCGAAGGAGCCGGTGTGGGTGAAGCAGTCCAGCACCCGCCTGCCCCGTGCCAGTCGCGCCACTGCCAGACGGTTGTATTTCTGATCCAGAAAGAAGCCGGTTTTCTGGCCGTTTTCCACATCCACCCGGTAGAAAATTCCGTTTTCGCAGATTTCCGTCACGGGGCTTTCCGGCACCGGCTCTCCATCCAGAGGGAACCAGCCCTTGTTCTGTTCCAGCCCCTCCAGTGCCCGGATGGCAACATCGTTGCGCTCAAAAATGCCCCGGATTTCCTGCCCGTCCTGCCGCAGCACCTTCACCAGCAGGGGAAAGAGCATGGGCTTGAGCCGCTCCATGCCGGCGGACAGGGTCTGGGTCACCAGCAGGTCGGAAAACCTGTCCACCGTCAGTCCCGGGAAGCCGTCGGCCTCCCCGAAAATCACGCGGCAGCAGGAGAGGTCTGAACCCATGACCGTCTTGCGGTAGTCCCAGGCGTACTGGATTCTGCGCTGCCAGAAGGCTTCGTCGAACCGGTCGTTGGCGTTCCGGGAGACGAGGCGAACCCGGATTTTGCTCTGGCGGCTGAGAAAGCCGGTGCCCAGATATTTGCCCTTCTCGCTGACGGCGTCCACCAGCGCGCCGTTTTCACAGCTGCCCTCCTCCCGGATTACCTCGTCGGCGTAGATCCAGGGATGCCCCTGCTCCACCCAGCGTGTCCCCTTGGGAGTGATGAGAAACCGGGGATAGCTTCGCTCTGCTTTCATAAAAGAATCGTCCTTTTCCCATTTTTGGTCAGTATACCACACCGCGCCCCAAAAGAAAAGCCCCCGCCGTTCAAAAAAAGACGGCGGGGGAATGGAAAGTTATTTGGAGGTCAGGAGCTGGGGAGCCTCGGCCTGGGCATTTACCTCGTCCGGGGAGCGGTAGGTGGGAACCACCTGCTTCAGCGCCTGACGGACTGCCTCGTCGCTGCCGGATGCACAGGCGGAGCGCAGCACCTCCAGCCGGGTGTTCAGCGCATCTGCGGTCAGGGGGGTGTCCTTCTCGATGAAGATCAGCCGGTTTTCCGTCCGGGTCATGCTCTCGGTTTTCACCAGCAGCTCCTCGTACAGCTTCTCACCGGGACGCAGGCCGGTTTCCACGATCTCGATGCCCTTGACCCCGGACAGCCGGATCATGCTCTCCGCCAGATCCAGAATTTTCACGGGCTGACCCATGTCCAGCACAAACAGCTCGCCGTTTTTCGCCATGGCGCCGGATTCCAGCACCAGCTGGCTGGCCTCGGGGATGGTCATGAAGTAGCGGATGATCCGTCTGTCCGTCAGGGTGATGGGGCCGCCCCCGGCGATCTGCTTCTTGAACAGGGGGATGACGGAGCCGGCAGAGCCCAGCACATTGCCGAACCGGGTGGCGCTGTATTTCACCTGCCCCCAGGTGCCGGCGCTCTGGACGATCATCTCACACATCCGCTTGGTGGCGCCCATGACATTGGTGGGATTCACCGCCTTGTCGGTGGAGACCATCATAAACCGCTCTACGGAAAACGCCTCGCACAGCTCCACCAGCAGCTGGGTGCCGAAGACATTGTTCTCCACGGCCTCGATGCAGTTGTGCTCCATCAGGGGCACATGCTTGTGGGCGGCGGCGTTGATGACGATCTGGGGGCGGTAGGTTGCAAACACCCGGGTCATGGAGCTGCGGCTGGTGATGGAGCAGATCTCCACCTGAAGATCCAGCCTGCCGCCGCAGGCGATGCGCAGCTCCTGCTGGATGTCGTAGGCGCCGTTTTCATAGATGTCCAGCACGATAATCTGCTTCGGCTCCATCTTTGCCAGCTGGCGGCACAGCTCTGAGCCGATGGAACCGCCGCCGCCGGTGATGAGAATCACCTTGCCCCGGTAGTAGGCGTTGGTTTTTTCGTTGGATATCACCACGGGCTTGCGGAACAGCAGCTCCTCCACATCGAATTCCCGGAGGCGGCGCTTGCCCCCGGCGGACTGCATCATGGGGTAGTCGTAGACCTTGATCTTGTAGCCTGCCTGGGAATAGGTGGCGTAGAGCTTCTTCTGCTCCTCGTCCGTCAGGTGGGGGATGGCGAAGACCACCTCCTGCACCTCAAAGGCCTTCAGCCGGGAGATGCTGGCCTCGCTTTCCAGCAGCACGGGGATGCCGTGGATCTCCCGCCCGGCCTTCTCCCTGCTCACATCGATGAAGCACCGGGGGATATAGGAGGCAGAGGGATTGGCCATCAGCTCCTCTGCCAGGGTCACACCCACCCGGCCGGCGCCGATGATGGCAATTTTGATTTTGTGGACATCGTTGCCCTCCGGCAGCTCGATCTTTGCGCCGCCGAAGATCCGCAGCAGCAGATTCAGGAAACGGCCGTAGGAGGTCTGGGTGTTGCCGCACTTGTAGGCATAGCGGTAGATCATCCGGATGGCCAGGGCGCCCAGCAGATTCATGCAGGCGATGGACAGCAGCCGGGCAAAGGTGATCAGCTCAATCCGCACGAACATGGGCAGGGTCAGCTCAATCAGCAGATTCAGGGCGAAGGCGCAGCCATCCACAAACAGCAGCCGGATATAGCACTGGATGCCGCCGTAGCGCCAGATCTGCTGGTAGATCCCCCCCACAAGCCGGGCGGAGAACACGCAGAAAAAGGAGATGGCACTGTGGGTCAGGATGCCCCTCAGGGAGAGGTTGTCCATGCTTCGATACAGCACCAGCAGCAGCAGATCCACGAACAGCAGCACCAGCGCGTCGTAGACCATCAGCTGCCATTTTATCTTGAAATCAGGATGTTTCATCAAAAGTTACTTCCTCGTTGGATTTCCCGGGCTCAGAACTGCCGGGCTAACAGCATTCTCGCCCATTATAGAGCATATGCGAAATAAAATCAACCGCAAACAACTGCAAAAGAGAAAAGGAGCCGACAAAAGAGAGCCTGAACAGGACTGGAAAAGAAGCAAAATCCCGGAAATGGGAAATCCTGTCATCCTGAGCATAGCGACCAAAGGGAGCGAAGCCGAAGGATCTTCCCACGAATCCGCTGCTTAGCAGTATCGAAATCCGAAGATCCTTCGACTCGCTGCGCTCGCTCAGGATGACAGATCTCTATCCTTGCGCAAAAATGGGCGTGCTGCATTTTGCAACACGCCCGCAAATCCTATGGCATTATTCCACCTTCAGCATCCGGTAGCCGATGCCGATGTGGGTCTGGATGTACTGGGTATCCGGGTCTTTTTCCAGCTTTTTCCGCAGAGTGGCCATGTGTACCCGGAGAGAGGCCATGTCGCTTTCCCAGCTGCTGCCCCAGATTTTGCCCGTCAGGTAGGTGTGGGTCAGAACCTTTCCGGCGTCCCGGGCCAGCAGGCACAGCAGCTTGTATTCCGTGGGGGTCAGCTTCAGCTCCTGCCCGTCCAGATAGGCGCAGCCCGCGCCAAAGTCGATGGTGAGCTTTCCGTTGCGGAACACCGCCTCGGCGGCAGAGCCCTGCAGGGCAGAAAGACGCCGCTGCGTTGCCCGGAGCCGCGCCAGCAGCTCGGCAACGGAGAAGGGCTTGGTGAGATAGTCGTCGGCTCCGGCATCCAGCGCGGCGATTTTATCCGCATCCTCACTCCGGGCGCTGATGACGATAATGGGCATCAAAGACCAGGAGCGGATCCGGCGGATCACCTCCACTCCGTCCAGATCCGGCAGCCCCAGATCCAGCAGAATGATGTCCGGCTGGCTGGCGGCGGCGTGGCTCAGGGCGGTCTCCCCATTGGGGGCGGTGAGGTAGCGGTAATCGTTGGCCTTCAGGGCGGTGCAGATCAGGTTGCGGACGGTGGCGTCGTCCTCCACCACCAGAAGCAGGGGCTTATTCATGGAGCATAACCTCCTGAGCGGGAAGTGTAAAGGTAAAGACGGTGCCCCGGGGGGAATTGTCGTCCACCTCCATCCGGCCGCCGTGGGCAACGACGATGGAGCGGCACAGGCTCAGCCCCAGACCGAGACTCCGGCGGCTGTCGGCGATGGGATTGCTGCCGGTGTAGAACATCTGAAATATCCGGCTTTTTTCGGCATCCGGAATGCCGGGGCCGTCGTCCGCCACGGAAAAAACCGCAGTCTCCCCCTGACGGCAGGTGGAAACGGCGATGGCGGAGCCGGCGGGGGTGTATTTGATGGCGTTGTCCAGCAGATTGATGAGCACCTGCACAATGAGCCGGGCGTCGCACCTGGCCAGCAGCAGCTCGTCCTGATGGATAACCGTGATGGTATGTTCGGATTTTTTGCGGCTGATGTGCTGCATGGCCTCGGCCACCAGCTCCTGCGCCAGCTGGGGCTGGGTGCGCAGCTTCATCCGTCCCTCCTCGATCCGGGTGACAGCCAGCAGATTTTCCACCAGATTGTACAGCCACTGGGCATCGTCGTAGATGTCGCTGTACATCTGGTGCCGGGTGTCCGGGGGCAGGCTGTCCGAGCCGGACAGCAGGATGCCGGCGTTGCCGGAGATGGCGGTGAGGGGGGTGCGCAGGTCGTGGGAGATGGAGCGCAGCAGGTTTGCCCGGAGCTGTTCATTCTGAGCCAGCAGCTTGGCCTCCTCCTTCTCCCGGGTGTTGCGGCTGTTTTCCAGCACCAGGGCACATTCACCCAGTATGGACAGCAGAATGCTGCTTTCAAAGGCCTCCAGCGGCTCGGCACCTGCGATGCGGACGCTGCCGTAGAGCCGGTCATTGACCCGGATGGGATAGCGCAGGGAATCGCCCTCCGCCGGGATATCCTCCCCGGGGCAGACGGTGATCTGCCGGTTCAGCAGCTTGTACAGCTGGGAGCGGGCCACCTGAAAGATGGCGTCCTCGGACTGCGCCTTTTGCAGCATCTGGCTGGTTTCCAGCAGCAGATTGGTGCGGTAGGCCGCCCGGGTGGACTGGGTCACCTGACTTTTCAGCTTGTCCGTCAGGGTGCCCATCATCAGGGCGGCCACAATCAGAATCAGGAAGGTCATGGGCGCACCGTGCTCATAGACCCGCAGGGACAGCCGGGGGGTGGTGAAGCAGTAGTTGAACACCAGCACGCTGCCCAGCGCCGACAGGATATAGCTGATCCGGGTGGAGGTGGCTACGGAAGTCAGCAGCACCGCCAGCAGATAGATGGCCATGATATTGGCCTCCGTAAAGCCCACCTGAGAGAATACATAGCTCAAAACCGTGGCCAGCGCCAGCAGGGCGGCAGTGATTCCCAGATCCCGAAGGAGAAACCGGGGCTTTGGCGGAAGGGGGCGGTAGGTGGGGGTGGTGCTGGCATCGGGAATGATATGGATGTCCATCCCCGGGGCGATGGTGATGAGCTTCTCCGTCAGGGTGGGCTTGCTCCAGGGGTGCTTGCGCCGGGCGGCGCTGCGTCCGATGACGATTTTGGTGACCCCGGACAGCCGGGCGTACTCTGCAATCTGATAGGACACATCATCGCCGAACACCGTTTCCACCGTGGCACCCAGCCCCTGCGCCAGCAGGGTGTGCTGCCGCAGTCGGGTCTTATCCTCCTGAGCGAGGTTTACATAACCGGGAGTCCGGACGAACAGGGCGGTGAACCGGCAGCCGAAGGCCTGAGCCATGGTGGCGGCGGTACGGATGATCCGGGCGTTGGAGGGCGCGGGGGACAGACAGGCGAGAATATGTTCTGCAGACTGTTCCATAAAAACACCCCCTTGAAGGAATTGACAATTGACAGTTGACAGTTGACAATGTGAATGAATTGCTGAAAAAGGACCAATGCAGGAAACGGATCGATCCTGTCATCCTGAGCGAGTGAAACGAGTCGAAGGATCTTTGCATTTGCCTGCTGTACGCACTGCACACAAGGCATCCATGCCGAGGCTTTCTCCATTTCCCTTGGCTCCAGTCGGAATGACACACACTTTTTGACACGCCGGATTGACAGCTGATCATTGTCAATTTTCCATTGTCAATTGTCAATTAAAACTATTCTACCACATCTTCCCCGGAATTTCCATCCTGCATGGGGTGATCTTCCAGAAATTTGTCCAATTTTTGCAGGCTTCGGAACAGGACGGCCAGTCCGGCAAAAAGGGCGAGGGCTGTAATCAGAATTTGCATCTGCGCTCCTCCTTCCGGCGCTAGATTTTAAAGCACTTTTGCAGGTCTTTATATTTGCCCATGACCATCAGGGTGTTGTCCTCCCCCAGCAGGGTGTCGGGGGTGATGAAGGCATCCATGGCGCTGCCGGTTTTCACCGCCAGAATGTTGATGCTGAATTTCTTTCGGATGTCCAGCTGGCCGATGGTCTTGCCCAGCCATGCCTTGGGGATGGAGACCTCAAAAATGGCATGGTCGCCCCCTATGTCGATGTAGTCCAGAATGTGATTTGCGCTGCACCGGATGGCCGTCCATCGAGCCAGCTGCTTTTCGGGATAGACCACCTCGTCGGCACCGTTGCGCAGCAGCAGCTTTTCCTGCAGGTCGGTGGCTGCCCGGGAGATCACCCGGCGGGCGCCCATGTCCTTCAGCAGGCAGGTGGTTTCCAGAGAGCTTTGGAAATCGTCGCCGATGGCCACGATGCACACATCATAGTTGTCTACCCCCAGGGAGTGGAGAAAGGCTTCGTTGGTGCTGTCGCCAATCTGGGCGTTGGTGACGAAGGGCAGAACCGCCTGCACCAGCTCCTCGTTCTGATCCACCGCCATCACCTGATGGTTCAGCTGATACAGCTTCTGGGCGATGTGCCTGCCGAAGCGCCCCAGACCAATGAGCAAAATGGATTTCATGGGGAGATAACCTCCTGAAATTATATTTTTTCCATGATAGTGGAGGGAATATAAAAAGGGTGTTAAGGCCGCCTGAAAGATATAAAGATTGCGTTAAGATTTGTAGGAATGTGCTTATCGGTTTTACCCAGCCGCTTGATAAATTGTCATTTGTGGGGATGCCCAAAGCCTCCCCTGTGTAAGGGGAGGTGGCAAAAATCTATTGATTTTTGCCGGAGGGGTTGTCAATCCCCCAGTCAGCTTCGCTGACAGCCCCCTTTACACAAGGGGGCCTTTGGGTGCGCCAAATAACAATTTGCCGATTTGCTGACTTATGCCGATATGCACATTTAGAAAAGCCAAAAGGACTTGACAGGAGAGGTTTAATGTGTTAAACTTCAGCCATGAGATTTAACGCGTTAAACCTGACAGGAGGAAATGACTATGCAAACACCGAAAATTTTTGAAAGTGAATACCGCTTCTGCCTGATTCTGTGGGAGCAGGAGCCGGTGAACTCCACCCGGCTGGTGGAGCTGTGCAGGGACAGGCTGGGCTGGAGCAAAGCCACCACCTACACCGTCATTCGCCGCCTTGCCGAGCGTGGGGTGCTGAAAAATGAAAATGCCACCGTCACCAGCCTGATTTCCAAGGAGGAAGCCCAGCTCAGCGAGCTGGAGGAGCTGATGGACAAGAAATTTGAAGGCTCCCTGCCGGCTTTTATCGCCGCCTTCGGCCACAGGCAGCAGCTCAGCGATGCCGATATTGCGGAAATCCGCCGGATTATTGAAGGATAGGGGGGCGGATCGTGGAAGCCTTATTTGTAAAGCTGTTGAATATGAGCATCACCGCCGGCTGGCTGGTTCTGGCGGTAATCGCTGTGCGGCTGGTGTTTCGCAGGGCGCCCAAATGGATGCTGTGCCTGCTGTGGGGAATGGTGGCGCTGAGATTGCTCTGTCCCTTCTCCATGGAAAGCGGCCTGAGCCTGATTCCCAGCACTCAGCCGCTGAAGCAGGAGATTGTGTTCACGGCTCCACCGGAACGGCAAGCCAGTGGGGAGATTCTGAATTCCATGGGAAGCGTGGTTCTGGAAAAAAGCCCCACCGCCCCGGCCAGAGGGGAGATTCTGGATGCCGGTGGAAATGTGGTTCTGGAAAAGGACTTGAACCCCTACAGCGCAGACCCAGAGCAGGTCTGGCTGTTTGTGCTGTCCCGGCTCTGGGCGGTGGGCGTGGGGCTGATGGTGCTGTATGCGTTCATCAGCTATCTGCTGCTGCGCCGCCGGGTGGCCACCGCCATCCCCATGGGAAAGAATATCAAGCGCAGTGAGTTTGTGGATACCCCCTTTGTGCTGGGGCTGTTCCGCCCGGTCATTTACATTCCAGCCTGCATGGAGCCGGGGGACATCCCCTATGTGGTTGCCCATGAGCAGGCGCACATCCGCAGGCGCGACCACTGGTGGAAGCCGCTGGGCTTTCTGCTTCTCAGCATTTACTGGTTCAACCCGTTGCTGTGGGTGGCCTATATTTTGTTGTGCCGGGATATTGAGGCGGCCTGTGATGAAAAGGTCATCCGGGATATGCCCATGGAGAAACGCCGTGCCTATTCCACAGCTCTGCTGCATTGCAGCATCCACCGCCGCCGGATTGCCGCCTGTCCTCTGGCCTTTGGCGAGGTGGGGGTGAAGGAACGGGTAAAAAGCGTGATGAACTACAAAAAGCCTGCCTTCTGGGTGCTGCTGATTGCTGTGGCAATTTCCGTGGTGGTTGCCGTGTGCTTCCTCACCAACCCGATTTCTCCGGAACTCCCGATTACGGAGGAACCGAGGGTTTTCACATGGTTTGACCGGTATTCTGCCAACCCGGAGGAGCAATATCCCAAGGAAACCGTGATGGAGCTGCCGGGAATGGCAGGAGCTTCGGTAGCCTATGACCAATCCGAGGATGAAATCCGCCTGACCACCGCCGAGGGAACACAGCCGGTGATTTCCTCGCCCTTTATGATGGAAAACATCTTCCTGACAGACCTCACTGAGGACGGCATCTGGGAAATCTGCGCCACCATCCGCACGGAGGAAACCATGCAGGTGCAGGTCTACGATGCCGCCGAAAAGCGGCTGTACACCCTGCCCAGCCCGGAAAACGGGATTTATGTGCTGACGGCCAAAGCAGACCGGTTGTGTGTGCTGGAAAAGGATGAAAACTGGAGTCAGGTGGGCTACGGTCAGCTGAGGCTTTTGGGCGGCGCCTTGCAGGTAGGGGAGATTGACCCGGAGGTTCGCGCCCTGACGGAGCAGGTGGTCTGCGTGGATATCAAGACCAATAAACACATCTGCCTGTCCTCCGGCGAAAAACGGCAGGAGATTCTTGACCTGCTCCATGGTTTGCAGGATGGGGTGGAGCCTGCCTCCCGGCAGGAGGTGGATGCCGCCCGGAAGGACACCTTCCACATTTCCCAGATCACAGTCCAGTATGCGCTGGGGCAGAGAAACCTGATTTTCTCCCGGGATTGTTCCATTCTGTGGGAGGAAAATGCCGACCTTGGCTATCGGGTTGTCAACCCGCAGCCCATCCGGGACTTTGTAACATCCGTCACCGACGGCGTTCGGGGAAAGACGGCGGTGGGAGAGCCCTTTGCAACCATGGATGCCCCATGGGACTGGTGCGCCGGAATCCACAGCAAGGCGGTGGAATCGGCACAGGCTCATGTGTGTTTGTACGCCTACAGCAACGGCAGCAGCAGCGGCAGCAGCTCCACCGGCGGCACAATTTCCTATGATACCTTGGAGGAACTCCTTGCCATTCTCAACCGCCTGCCCAAGGATGCCTTTACCTCGGAGAAGGTGGTGAAGGGGAGAACCTACCGGGACATTCTCAACAATCAGAGGGAGAAGAATACCTCCATAGGCATTGTGGATGGGGTGAACAATCTGGGGGTGATTCTGAACTACCAGGACGGCAAAGTGACCCTGCTTCTCACCGACGAGATGGAAAAGGTGAGAGGAAAGGACGAGAGCTATCTGAATCCCACCCAGCAGTGGCTGGTGCAGGACTCGGCGCTGACGGCATTTATGGAGGAAATCACCGAGGAGCCCCCTGTGATTACCTATTCCGTTGGCTCGGAATACGAATGGCAGGAGCCGCAGGAAATTTCCATGGGGGCGTATACCGTGAGCCTGCGCCTGATTGAAGGCTGGGAGGTTGAGAGAGTGGAAAACCCCACGGACTTCGGCATCCGCTGCCGCCCGGCTGATGTCACGGAAGGCTGGCTCTATTTCAGCTTCTGGCCGGAGGGCTATCACCCACAGGAGGAAAACCGCCTGATTCTGGAAGGGGGCTTCTGGGAGTGGACAACGGTCACCAGCTATTCCGACGAGGCAGGAACGCCCAACAACTTCGATGTCACCGATGCAGTTTGGTCCTATAAAAGGATTCTGCTGGACAGCGGCGAGTATGTGGTGATCAACGACGGGGCGGACAGCTGGTTCCGGGAGTATCGGGATCAGATTGACGACACCATGCTGCTGGTGACGATTTCCGGATAACCGCCAAAAAGTCCACAGATTCGGGAAGAATCTGTGGACTTTTCATCTGCTGGCTATCTGCCGGAGGGCACAATGCGGTACACCGTATAATCTCCGAATTGACCAAACAGTTCAAAGCCGGAGGGGACGGAACTCCTCTGGGCAAAGCCGGAGGAGCTATCCACGCAGACAAAATCGACACCGGAAAGAGTCAGTTGGTGAGCAGCCCACTGGGGCTCGTCAAAATCGGCCTTGTTGCAGAGGTCGAACTGCTGGGCGATTTCCAGAGGAGAAACGGTGCAATCCCCCACAGGCTGGTCAAAGTATTGCCGCTGGGTGTCCCGGCAGGCACCTAATATTTCAATCCGGTGGGAATACTGCCGCAGGAAGCAGTCTTTTTCAGACAGCCAGATTATCCTGACAGATCCGTCCGGCTCTGCCTGATCCAGCATGGCCTGCCCCATGGAGCACCAGAAGCTGCGCAATCCATATGGGTTGGTCTTTGCCTCTGCATTTGTTACGATACCCAAGCGATAGTTTACAGCCATACAGAAATCGGCAGGGGAGGATCTCAGAACCCCAACCCCGGCCACAAAAAGAACAGCTGCTGTTGTGAGACCGACAACCAACTGCCTGCATTTGACAGAACATCCGCTGAATGCTTCTGCAACGGAATAAGCAATGGAAAAGTAGATGGGAATCATCCAAAACAGGCGGAAATAAACATTTCCGGTGGAGAGATATTTGGATACGAAGGGGGTAAACAGCGGATTCAAAATTCCGGCAAACAGAGCGATGGTTCCGCCGAGAAGGATGAGCTTTGCCTTCCGGGAGCTGGACAGAAAAATATAGGCAAGGCAGAAGAGAAACAGATCCAGTATATGGATGTTTACAGCACCTGTGAAGCTGCCTGACCAGCTGGGTTTTTCCATGGCAAGATATCGGGTTTGCTCGGTTACAACAGAAAAGTAGGCCAAGCCGGCGTAAATGATAACAGGCAGACAGGTGAGAACCAGGGGGAGGATAAGCTTTGGGATTTCCTTTCTCCGGTCAATGATCAGATAGGGAAGCCCCATGGACAGGCAGCACAGAAACGGCCAGAAAACGCCGATGATGGAGGAAGCAATGCCGGCGGTAAAAACAATCGATAAAATGCCCCAGCGTGTCCACGGGATGGGCTTCCGACCCAATTCAACAATTCCGGCACAGCCGTAGATGATGGCAGGATAAATGATAGACAGAAGAATGGACTTACCTTGGGAAGGAAATCGGATGATCCAGAAAGGGACATCACTGTGCTGATTATCCAAAAGCAGGAGCATCAGATAAACGAAGAGAAACACTAAGCCGGAGATAAGGGTGTCTGAATGTCGACTCACACTGCGGAAGGCCTGATACAGGGAACACCAGGAGACAAAATGGATAACAACAGTCAGGGTATTCCGGCTGAAAATGGTGGGGTGCATACCAAACAGGTGCGACCAGTAGGCTTTCCAGAGTTCCAGCGTGGAGGCATCCACATTTTCAGGCATAGAGGTGTTGGAAATGCCGGACCAGATAAAGCCCTGAGGGAAATCCAGCCGGTTTTGGGAGAGGATCTCCATGACACGGGGCAGATAATAGCTGTCATCAGAGGTATCAAAGGAGAAACAGCAGGAGAGTAGAAGAGCGGCTGCCGCCATGCCCAAAGCCAGCAGAACCATGGGCAGCTCCCTGTGGATGTTGCTCCAGACTGCCCGGATGTGGCTGCGAATCCGAAAAAACTGCGGTCTGGTCACAGAGGCAGAAAGGCCAGACAGGATAAAAAGCAGGAGAACTCCGCTATACACCCAGAACAGCAGGGTAAAGGATGTGTTGAGCCGCATCATGGGATAGGCGATTACCTGAAATACAGCCAGAAGTGTCAAAAAACCCACCATCACGGCGTTGGTGAAGCTGAAGGGAAGCTTCAGAAGCTTCTGGACCGTAACACCGGAAAGCAATACTGCCACCAGCAGGATGATTGCGGAAAAACAGATCATAAAATCCTCCAAAACGATAAATATGAAATATTATATCAGCGGTAAAAACAGGTGTCAAGTAAACAGGGAAAAGCGGTGACCTTTCGCAGCAGTGATTTCCGGATAACCGCCAAAAAGTCCACAGATTCGGGAAGAATCTGTGGACTTTTCATCTGCTGGCTATCTGCCGGAGGGCACAATGCGGTACACCGTATAATCTCCGAATTGACCAAACAGTTCAAAGCCGGAGGGGACGGAACTCCTCTGGGCAAAGCCGGAGGAGCTATCCACGCAGACAAAATCGACACCGGAAAGAGTCAGTTGGTGAGCAGCCCACTGGGGCTCGTCAAAATCGGCCTTGTTGCAGAGGTCGAACTGCTGGGCGATTTCCAGAGGAGAAACGGTGCAATCCCCCACAGGCTGGTCAAAGTATTGCCGCTGGGTGTCCCGGCAGGCACCTAATATTTCAATCCGGTGGGAATACTGCCGCAGGAAGCAGTCTTTTTCAGACAGCCAGATTATCCTGACAGATCCGTCCGGCTCTGCCTGATCCAGCATGGCCTGTCCCATGGAGCACCAGTATTGCGACATCCCGTAGGGGTTTGTGCGAATCTCGGAATATCTCAACATCCTCAGGTTTTCACCCAGAAGAGCAGGCAGTTGGGACACAGGCACGATTGTCATCAAAGCACCGGAGCCCAGAATGACAACAGCTGCTGCTGAACCTGCCAGAAGTTGCCTGCACCGGACAGACCGGGCGCCGAATACCTCGGCAATGGTAAACGCCACGACGAAATGGATGGGAATCATCCAAAACAGGCGGAAATAAACATTTCCGGTGGAGAGATATTTGGATACGAAGGGGGTAAACAGCGGATTCAAAATTCCGGCGAACAGCGCGACGGTTCCGCCCACGAGGATGAGCTTGCTGCGCCTGGAACCGCACAGGCAGACAAACACAAGGGAAAACAGAAAAATATCCAGAAGGTTTTCACTTAGCACATATCTGAGGGTTTCCAGCCAGTTGGGACATGGAAAATCAAAATACCGGGTCTGGCGGGTGGCAATGGAAAAGTAGGACAGGCCGGCATAAACTACCACGGGCATACATGCCAGCACCAGCGGCCCAAGGAGCTTATGCAGATCCTTTCTGCGGTCAATCAGCAGATAGGAAACGCCGAAGGAGAAGCAGCACAAAAATGGCCAGAAAACGCCAATGATGGACACGGAAATTCCGGCAGTCAGCACCAGAGACATCACGCACCACCGATTCCATGGGATGGGCTCCTGCTTCAGCTCCACGACTTTGGCGCAGCTGTAAAGAATGGCAGGGTAGATGACAGACAGAATCAGGGACTTTCCATGAGAGGGATGGCGCATGATCCAGAAGGGGAAGGAATCGTGCATCCAGGCGTCCATAAGCAGAAGAACCAGGTACACAGCCAAAAAGATGCATCCGGCTCCGGGGGAACCAGTGTGGTGGGAAAGACTCCGGTATGCCTGATAAGCAGAACACCAGCTGACGAAATAAATTACAAGAGACAGAGGAACTTTGCAGAAAATGGTGGGGTGCATACCAAACAGGTGCGACCAATAGGCCTTCCAGAGTTCCAGCGTGGAGGCATCCACATTTTCAGGCATAGAGGTGTTGGGAATGCCGGACCAGATAAAGCCCTGAGGGAGGTCCAGCCGGTTTTGGGAGAGGATCTCCATGACGCGGGGTAGATAGTAGCTGTCATCCGAGTCACAGAAAGAATAGACCCCAAAAACCGTCAGAGCGGCTGCTATGGCCAGTACAGCCAGAATCAGCGCAGGGTAATCGCTGCGGAGGCTGTGCAGAACCGATCCTGTGTGATGGGATAGGGCGGATCGACCGTCAGGCCGCAGAAGCACCGCCGCACCGGCAGCCACCAAAAGCAGCAGGACGAGGCTGTATGTCCAGAACAGCAGGGTAAAGGATGTGTTGAGCCGCATCATGGGATAGGCGATTACCTGAAATACAGCCAGAAGTGTCAAAAAACCCACCATCACGGCGTTGGTGAAGCTGAAGGGAAGCTTCAGAAGCTTCTGGACCGTAACGCCGGAAAGCAATACTGCCACCAGCAGGATGATTGCGGAAAAGCAGATCATAAAATCCTCCAAAAAGATAAATATAAAATATTATATCAGCGGTAAAAACAGGTGTCAAGTAAACTGACAGAAAGGAGAATAATTGTTGACAATCGAAGGGTTTATGGTATAATTAACTCGAAAAAAGCGGCAGCGCTGCCGCTTTCATGTTTTTTGTTCCAAAAAACATGATGATACTCTGGATGAAGAATTTGTTTTGATAAGGACGGTGGCCATCTGTGAATGGACTTTTGCTGGTTGTGCCAGCTTTCAACGAGGAGGAGAGCATCGCTGCCACTATCGAAATACTGCGTTCGCAGCCATATGATTTTGTCATTATCAATGACGGTTCTGCAGATCGAACCGCTGAGATTGCAAAGGAAAAAGCAGCGCTGGTGATTGATCTGCCCTTTAATCAGGGGCTTGCCGGCGCATTTCTGGCAGGAATGCAGTATGCCAAAGCAAAAGGCTACCGGTATGTTATGCAATTTGATGCGGACGGCCAGCATCTTCCTCAGTACATAGAGCCGATGCTGAACACAATGATGAAAACGAATGTGGATATCCTGATTGGCTCCCGTTTTCTGGAGGATACCATGCCTGTTTCGCTGCGTACATTTGGCAGCATCCTGATTCGTACTATGGTTAAGCTGACCACGGGGCAGTTGCTGACTGACCCCACAAGTGGTATGCGCCTGTACAATAAGCAAATGATCGATGTGTTTGCCAATCGGACGGATCTGACCCCGGAACCGGACACCATTGCTTACCTGATGAGAAACGGGGTGCAGGTCGGTGAATGTCCCATAACCATGCAGGACAGGTTGGCTGGAACCAGCTATCTCAGTTCCTGGTCGGCAGCGAAATATATGATCCGTATGGCGTTTTCCATCCTGATGATCCAGTTTGTGCGTACCCGAATTGAAAGAAAGGAGGCTGTGCTATGATACAGGAGGGCTTGTCTGTTCTCTTTCGGATTCTGCTGCTGGCTGGTTCCATTGGCACAGCATCGTTCTTCCTGAGAAAAATCCGAAAAGCCAAAATACAGATTTATGACGCAATATTCTGGCTGATATTTTCAGCGATTCTCATTGTTCTGAGCGTATTTCCCGAGGTTCTCAGCTTTTTCAGCGGATGGTTGGGAATCCGATCCCCCGCAAATTTCCTGTTTCTGGTAATCATTTTCCTGCTGCTGATTCATCAGTTCTCCCTGACGATTCGTATTTCCATGCTTGAAAACAAGCTGAATCTGCTGGGACGCAAATATGCCCTGGATAATGTGCCAACGGATGAACCCGAGTAAAGGAGTAGCTTTATGAAAATTCTGTTTTTAAACCTTCCGTACCTCTTTGATATCAGCCGTGCCAGCCGGTGGCCCGAGAAAACCAAGAGCGGCACCCTGTATTATCCCTACTGGCTGTGTTACGCAGCCGGCGTCTGCATGGAGCAGGGGTATGAGGTGGAACTGGTTGACTGCATTACAAAGAAAATGACCAGAGAAGAGACGGTAGAGCTGGTGAAAAACAGCGCGCCGGATTATGTGATGTGTGAGATTACCACCTCCACCTGCGGCTATGACTATGATACCATCCGCGCCATCAAGGCCGGCTGCGCCGGGGTGAAAATCCTTGTGGGTGGAACCCATGCCACTGTCCTTTCTGAGCAGGTGCTTGCCCAGTGCCCCGAGATCGACGCGGTGGTGCGTCAGGAGTATGACTTTACTCTGGGGGAGGTCATGGCAGCAGGGGATGCGCTGGAGAATGTGGCCGGCATTACATACAGGGTCGGAGACCGGATTGTCAAGAATCCGGATCGCCCCTGGCTGGAGAATATTGACAGTCTTCCCTTTGTATCGAAGGTGTATGAAAAGTTCCTGGATGTAAATGACTACTATTATGCTTTTGCCAGAAAGCCCATGATCCAGATTTTCAGTGCCAGAGGCTGCCCCTTCCACTGTAACTTCTGCTCCTATCCGGAAAGTATGAGCGGCCGCTGTTTCCGCAAACGCAGCACAGAAAACTTTGTGGATGAGCTGGAATACATCGCCAAAAATATGCCCTACATCCGGGAAATCTTCATTGAGGACGATACCTTCACAGTGGATCGCAAGCGCGTTATGGAGATCTGTGAGGAGATTCTTGCCCGGGGACTGAAGCTGGTCTGGTCCTGCAATACCCGTGCGGATTTGCCCTACGAGGTGATGGCAAAGATGAAACAGGCAGGCTGCCGCCTGCTGGTGGTGGGCTATGAGTCCGGCAACCAGAGCGTTCTGGACGAGACCAGAAAGGGCATCAAGCTGGAACAGTCTCTGGAATTTGCGAAGAATACCAAGAAGCTGAAGATCAAGGTGTTCGGCTGCTTTATGATCGGCCTGAAGGGGGACAACCGGGAAACCATTGAGGAAACCTTCCGGTTTGCCAAGAAGGTGTATCCCGATATGTGCTTCTTCCAGCAGGCGGTTCCCTTCCCGGGTACAGCCTTCTACAGCTGGGCGAAGGAAAACGGTTATCTGCGGACGGAGGACTATTCCAAATGGCTCAACCCCGATGGCTATCTGGACTGCCTGGTGGACTATCCCTATGCCGACCACAGGGAAATTGAGCGGATCCGGGACAATCTCATGAGCCGCTACTATTTCTCCTTTACTTATATCTTCAAGACCTTCCTGGCCAACCTGAGCTGGGTGGAGTTCAAACGGGTCACCAAGAGCGGATTTAACTATATTCTGTTCCGGATTAAGAAGATTGGGAAGTAAGAGATGCAGACTTTGAGCATGAGATTTTAGATTCTTTTTGCATAAACTTGTTGGGTAAAGCCACATGCTGTATGCTGTTTAATCCGTATCATTTCGCTGCGCAAAGATATACAAATATGTAATGAAAATGGAAAAGAGTATGAAAAAGCTGTTTGTAATGGGGGCATATGGCTGTGGCAATCGCGGAGATGATGCAATCCTTCAAAGTATCTGTGAACTGTTCCCGGATTGGGAAATCTGGGCTTCCAACGGCAGGTACTGTGATGTCTCTGATTTTCTTCCGGTAAAAACAGTCAGTTGCAGGCTGAACGAAGGATTCTCTGCATCTGTTTTGCTGAGCATGATAAAGGATGCTTTTATCATCATGGGGAGGATCGCCAAATCAGATGCGCTGATGTTCGGCGGAGGCAGTCTCATCCATGATTTAACCCCATATAATTTGCCATTCATGTATTTTTGGCACATATTTGCGAAGATACTTCACAAAAAGGTCTTTTATTTTTCCATAGGAATTGGCCCATTAAATACAAACTTTGGGCAGTGGATCAGTAAGAAGGTTCTTTGCAGTGCTGATGGATTATTTGTGCGGGACAACCGCGGGCTGGAGTTATGTCAACAACTGGGAATTCAAAATGTCGAATTAACTTCTGATGCGGCTTTTGCCGTTACGAAGAAGAACCAATGCCGGAAAGAAACCATCAAGCAGCTGGGTCTGACGGAAAAGGAATACTTCTGCGTTACAGCGTCCCAATGGTTTCAATCCGCCAACTTCTGGAAAAAGGACTCCATGGATTTCTCAAAAGAAACGGAAAACTTTGCAAAGTGTATCGTCGCGGTGGCAGAACAGCTAAAACAACCGCTTGTTTTTGTCCCAACCGTTATGCATGATTATTCTTTGGGCGAGGAGCTGAAGCGGCTTATGCCGGAGCAAAATTTTCGGATCGCTCCGGGAGATTTGAATTGCAAGGCCATGGCAGAGATTATCGAGAATTCTTCTTTTTTATTGGGCGTGAGAATGCACTCCATCATCTGTGCTGCCCGGCAAGGTGTCCCGTTTCTGACTTTAATTTACGATGAGAAAGTATCCCAGCTGCTGAAGCGACTGGATATGGAACAGTATTCGCTGCCCCTTGAGACTGTTACGCCGGAGGCGGTGCGTGGTTGTGTTGACGAAGTGCTGAATGATCAGGAAGAAATTATCACATTGCTCCGAGCAAGAAGCGCGGTTTTGGGGAAGAAAGTTTTCCGTTCCAGGGACATCGTTTTGTCTCTGGTCTCAGAAACTGTTTGATGGAGAAAGCATGGAGAGGATAAAAGGAAGTATCTGGAACACCCTTGGCAGCACCATGTACGGTCTCAACAGCTTCCTCATGCTGGCGCTGGTCAGCCGGGTGGGGACTGTGGAGGAGGCGGGGTATTTTGGCATCGCCTTCACGACGGCCCAGCTGCTGTATATTGTTGGACTGTTTGGGGTTCCCCATTACCAGATGACCGACTACACCGAACGGTTTCGTTTTTCAACCTATGCGAAAGCTCGTGTTTTGTCCTGTATCCTGATGCTGGTCTGCTGTGGAGCATCCATTGCCCTGCTGGGTTTTTCCGGCATCAAACGGATTTACACGGTTGCACTGACCATTCTGATGCTTCTGAATGTGGTGGGGGAGCTGTACCAATCCCTGTTCTTTCAGAAAAACAGGCTGGATCTGTCCGGCTCCGCGCTGTTTTACCGTACGCTGTGGCCACTGCTTCTGTTCTGTGCCGTGGGGCTTCTGACAAAAAACATCCTGTTGGCAGTGACGGTGCAGATTGCAGCCAATCTGATCATCACGGCGTACTATGCTGTCCGCGTTGCGCCGCAGTTTGCTGCAAACCCTTCTGCCGACAGGCAGGCGGAGGATACCGTGACCGCACTGGTGAAGGAATGCTTCCCGCTGGCTGTCAGCCTGTTTCTGATGAATATTGTTATAAATATGTCGAAGTATGGCATTGAGCTTGTAGGAGACGATACTGTGCAGGGATACTATGGTATGATTTTCATGCCGGCGCAGGTAATCAATCTGTGCAGCCAGTTCCTGTTCAAGCCCTTTCTGAACCAGTATTCCATGCTTCTGACACAGAGAAAAACAGCAGACTTTTTCAGCCTGCTGAAAAAACAGATCCTGCTGGTGGGGGGACTTACGCTGGTGTGCTGTACTGCTGCGTATTTCCTCGGTACACCGGTGCTGGGGTTCCTGTATGGAAAAGACCTGTCCCAATTCGCCATTGCGCTGACACTGGTTGTATTCGGTGGCGGAATCTTCGCTGTCTGCGAGCTGTTCTACTATATTCTGGTTATTCTGCGGCAGCAGCGGCTCATTTTCTGGATTTATGCAGGCGCGGCTGTTCTGTCTGTGCCCCTGTCCCTGACGCTGATTGGACTTTGGGGAATCCTCGGCGCGGTGCTGGCATTTGCAGGGACGCATCTGGTTATCCTGCTCACCTACATGGTTGCCATAAAACATTCTCTGTAAGGCGCCCAGACTCGGGGTTCTGGAAGGTAAAAGGAGACAATTATGCCTGCTATCACGGTCGCAATTACAACCCACAATCTGGAAATGTACCTGCAAAGCTGTTTTGCGGAGTTGGAAGCCCAGACTTTTCAGGATTTTTCTGTTCTGCTTTATGACGACCGCTCCACCGACGGAACCAGAGAGGTGCTGGAGCAGCTTCAACTTCGCTGGGGCGACCGGCTGGAAGTGATCTTGGGAGAAGTCCCGCAGAAGATGCCTGCCAGATCCAGAAACAGGATCCTGAGTTCCGGGAAAGTGACCGGAAAGTACATCGTTTTTCTGGATGGTGATGACAGCCTCGAACCGGATTTTCTGATGCAGCTTTATTTGGCGGCGGAGGAAGCGGAGGCGGATGTTGCCATTTGCGCATACGATCGGGTGGAGGAGGAAAGCGGTCATGTCCTCTGCCGGGAGATGCAGGGCTTTCCGCAGGTCTGCGATCTGGGTGAGGAGAATTCCGTCAATCTGGCGTTTCTGAATACAGCTCTGTGGAACAAGCTGATCCGCAGGGATAGAATTGGCAATCTGCGGATGCCGGATTTTCCTGTTGGAGAGGATGCTGCATTTTTGCTGGCGATCTACAGCGGATGCAAAACCCTGGCGTTTGTGGATCAGATATTGATTCATTATCGGGTTCGAGCCACATCCGTGATTTCCAACACCCCGGAAGAAAGCATTTATGCCTTCGCCGCAGAGCTGCACCGGCTGTGGAGCATGACCGGGGATTCGTGGATGAAGGACAATGTAGGATTGGCCGCATTTATTCATATTGGAATCTCCATGCCCATCCGGGGATACCACAACCCCAATGTGGACATTGGAAGGCTGCTTTCCTGGATTGAGAATTACCTCGGGGAAGCCTTCAACTGGCTTCGGGGAAACCGCTATATGCGGGTCTGCTATCTGGCCAGACAGGGCGTAAAGGGGCTGGGAATTCTGACAGCCTACTGGTTCCACAGGCTTCACTGCTTCCGGCTGTTTCTGGCAGCCTATGAAGCCATGACCCGGATTCTGCATATGGAAGTCAAGTTTTAAGATTGCATATGGTATTTGCTCAGAAAGTGGACAAACGCCCATTTTTCAGTGCAGCGTTCAGACAATTGATGTGTTTTCCGCTCCCATGCAGCCTGCCGAATTCGGCAGGCTTTTTTTGCACAATCTGGGAAATCCGCTGCATCTTTTTTCAGAAAAAGAGCAACATTTTCCTCTCTTTATCGTTATACTAAGTGAAAGGCCTTTCAAAGCTACAAAAGGAGGTGCTGGATTGGACGATCAAAGCATTGTAGAGCTTTTCTGGAACCGGTCGGAGGATGCCATTTCGGAAGCCAACGGGAAATACGGCAGATTCTGCTACCGGATTGCCTACAACATTCTTTCCAGTCCGGAGGACGCAGAGGAGAGCGTCAGCGATGCCCTGCTGTCGGCGTGGAACGCCATTCCGCCCCGGCGGCCGAAGCTGCTGGCTCCCTTTCTGGGGAGAATCACCCGGAATCTGGCCATCGACAGGCTGCGCACCCGGAACCGGGATAAGCGCGGCGGCGGAGAGGCTGCTCTGGCGCTGGAGGAGTTGGAAGAGGTGGTGGGTGGTTCTGAAAGCCCGGAGTCCGCAGCCCTGCAAAAAGAGCTGGCAGACAGCATCAACCGGTTTCTGGATCAGCTTCCCCGGACGGAGCGCAGGGTGTTTCTCCTGCGGTACTGGTATGTGGAGCCCATCGCAGACATTGCGGATAAAACGGGCTTTTCCCCCAGCAAGGTGACTTCCATGCTGCATCGCATCCGGGGGAATCTGAAAAAGCAGCTGATAAAGGAGGAATTACTGTGAGAAAGGAATTTTTGATGGATACCATTGGACAGGCAAAGGATACATATGTGATGGAGGCAGGTATGGAAGTAAAGACAAAACGGACGGGTAAGCGGTTCTGGAAGGTGCTGGCGGCGGCAGCCCTGATCCCGGTGCTGGTGCTCACCGCCTACGCCACGGACTTTTTGAACATCAAGGCTCTGCTCAGCGGCCCGGAGCGCTTCCGCAGCGAAAGCTACAGCCAGATGGGAAGAGCCATGGATAAGGCAGGCTTCCAGATCGATGCCAAGGAGCGGTTTGAAAACGGCTACGCCTTCAGCGAGGTTCGGGTCAGCGACACCATGGGCCTGGACGAGAACGACCGGACGGTGCTGACCTACCGGGAGATCAGCATGATCTACCGCAACGGCGCCGGAAACCGCCTGATGTTCCACGCCATCGAGTATCGGGAGGAGATCGGCGGTATCGCCGAAAACGCGGTGCAGGTAGCCCAGGTGGGGGAGATTCCGCTGTACTACCAGAAGGATCACTACAAGTTCGTGCCTGCGGACTATGAGCTGACGGAGGCCGATGAGCGCTGGCAGGAGCAGCCGGGGAACTACATTTCCTACGGCTCTGATCAGGTGGAGGAAGAGGATGTGGCCTTCCTGGTCTGGGAGAAGGACGGCATCCACTATTCCATTATGGACAACGGCGCCGACGAAACACCGCAGGCTCTGGCAGCCATGGCGACAGAACTGATTGCCGGATAATTTATGCGAAAGCCCATGGGTCAGATTGGCTCATGGGGCTTTTGCGTACAGACAGAAAAGGATGAGAGAAATGTACGAGATTTTTGCCTTTGGATACGAATTTTTATCGGAGTTTCTGCCGTTTCTCCTGGCGTTGGTGCTGCTGCGGCGGCATGGGAGCAGGGGCGGCTACCTGTGGGCGGTTTTCTTCGGCCTGTACATCATGGCGGTTTTCCATGTCACCGACCCGGGCACCCTTTACGGCCTGCTGTCCCTGAAGCCCCGGCATCTGGCATATCTGGCAGAGCACATCAACCTGATTCCCTTTTCCCGGGACATTCAGCCGGTGGGCTACGGGCTGAATGTGGTGATGTTCCTGCCCCTGGGGTTTCTGATCCCTACGATCTGGGAAGAGTTGGGAAAGCTCCGGTACATCCTTGCCGCAGGCTGCGGCCTTTCCGCACTGATTGAGGTGTCTCAGCTGCTGAGCCTCCGGGGCACGGATGTGGACGATGTGATTATGAACACGCTGGGAGCTGTGCTGGGCTTTGGGCTTTATACGCTGTGGGACAGGCTTACAGGCTCCCGGTTCCGGCAGCAGGAGGCGGCCAGAGAGCTGCCGCTGCTGATTCTGGCGATTTTTCTGGGCAGATTCCTGCTGTTTCACCGGATGGGGCTGATTGCGGTTTTCTACGGCGTTTGACGGGGAAATTGTGTACAAATTGTAATTTTTTTGAAAAATCGCTCCCGGGGCTGGATTTTTCCTTTTTTTCTTTTATAATAAGGTAATGAGGAAAGAGGAGGGCGTATTATGAACAATCGGACGCATAAGGTGCGAAACTCCATCCCCCGGATTATTTTTGTGGCGCTGGCCGTGCTGCTTCAGGTGGCATGGCTGCTGATGCTGGTGCTGCGGTTCAATACCTACTCCAACTGGATTGCGGCGGCCAGTACCATCATCGCCCTTGTGGTGGTGGTGCGGCTGTACAGCAAGCACACCAGCCCGGCCTTTAAGCTGCCGTGGATCATGCTGATTATGGCGCTACCGGTGATGGGTCTGGCATTGTATCTGATGGTGGAGGTGTTCAGCGATCTGGGCAGCTTCCGCAAGCGGATGGCCGCTCTGGTTCAGCAGCGGCAGCAGCGGATTCCCCAGAATCCGGAGATTCCCGGCAAGCTGGATCCGGACTGCGCTGGCTACAGCCGGTATTTGCAGCAGATCGGCGGCGCGCCGGTGTATGAGAACACTGCGGTTACTTATTACCCCGAGGCGGTGCAGGCCTTTGAGGCCATGAAGCAGGAGCTGGAAAAGGCGGAGTCCTTCATCTTCATGGAGTATTTCATCGTGGAGGACGGCAGTTCCTTCCGGGAGATTCTGGAGATTCTGGAGCGGAAGGTAAAGGCCGGGGTGGAAGTTCGGCTGATGTATGACGATCTGGGCAGCGTGGGCTATGTGAATCTGCGCTTTGCCAAATCGCTGGTAGACAGGGGCATCCGCTGTCAGGTGTTCAACCCTGCCCTGCCGGTGGTGAATCTATTTATGAACCACCGGGATCACCGGAAAATCACCGTCATCGACGGCAAGGTGGGCTTCTCCGGCGGCTACAATCTGGCGGACGAGTATTTTGACCGCCGCCGTCCCTACGGCAAGTGGAAGGATACCGGCGTCCGGCTGGAGGGCGAGGCAGTGCGCAGCCTGACGGCCTTCTTTCTGGAGATGTGGGCTGCCAGCAGCGGCAGGCCGGAAAATTTCGATACCTATCTGAACATTTCCCACAGCGTTCCCGGCACCGGTTTTGTCCAGCCCTTTGCCGACGACCCCCAGAGCAGGGAGCGTCTGGCGGAGAATACCTATCTGCATCTCATCTACAACGCCCGGGATTCTCTGTACATCATAACCCCCTATCTCATCATCACCGACGAGATGGTGAACGCTCTGGGGCTTGCCGCCAGACGGGGCGTGGATGTGCGGATTATCACCCCGGGAATTCCGGACAAGAAGACGGTGTATCAGGTGACACGCTCCTATTATGGCGGCCTTGCGGAGCAGGGGGTTCGGATTTTCGAGTATAGTCCGGGCTTCTGCCACGCCAAGCAGTGCGTCTGCGACGGACGGTATGCCACCATCGGCACCTCCAATCTGGACTACCGCAGCTTCTACCACCACTTTGAGAACGACATTCTGCTGATGGACTGCGACGCAGTGAAGCAGATAGAGGCGGATTTTGCACAGCTGTTCCCCCAGTGCCGGGAGGTTACCCGGGAGTACTGCTCCGGAAAGAAGCATATGCTGCTGTTCCAGTGCCTGCTGCGGCTGATTGCGCCGCTGATGTAACTTGGGGAAGCTCTGAATACATGGGGCTGTCAGAGAGCCGCAGGCTGTTTGGCAGCCCGGTTTTCATTTCGTTGACAGTTGATAGTTGACAGTTGACAGTTAAGGTGGTCCCTGTAGGACAAATTGGAAATTGGAATTTGTGGGGATGCCCAAAGCCTCCCCTGTGTAAGGGGTTGTGCTCCGCGCAGCGAATCAAAATCTCCATGATTGCCAGTGGCAATCATACCAAAATGTATCAGGTGGCAAAAATCTATTGATTTTTGCCGGAGGGGTTGTCAATCCCCCAGTCAGCTTCGCTGACAGCCCCCTTTACACAAGGGGGCCTTTGACCTCGCCAAATTCCAACTTGCCGTACTGCTGCATAAATCCCATCTATTTTATTCTTTTTTCAGATTTCCGGAAGAATCCCTTGCAAAAGGGAGGGGAATCGGTATAATGATACCGTGAGAAGCTGCCCCTGCCGACAAAGGGCGCGAAAGGACGAAAACCCATGGAAGAAAGAATCACCTCCCGGAAAAATCCCCTGCTGCAGCAGGTGAAAAAGCTGCTGACCTCCCGGAAGGCCCGGGAGGAGGCTGGATTGTTCGTATCCGACGGTACCAAGCTGCTGCAGGAGGCAGCCGCCCATTATCCGGGGCTGGAAACGGTCATCCTGTCCGACGGCGTGGAAGCCCGGGTGCCTGACCATGTTCGCCTGATCCGGGTGCCGGAGGATGTGATGCAGAGCATCTCCCCCATGGCGGCGCCCCAGGGTGCCCTGTTCCTGTGCCGCCTGCCGGAGAAGCAGGGCTTTGTCCCCCACAGGGGGATGCTGCTTCTGGACGGCATTCAGGACCCCGGCAATCTGGGTACTATCCTGCGGACGGCGGATGCTCTGGATGTTCCCGTGGTGCTGCTGGAAGGCTGCGCCGACCCCTACAGCCACAAGGTGGTGCGTGCCTCCATGGGGGCGGTGTTCCGCCGGAGCGTGATTCAGGCGGACTGGGAAACGGTGCGCGCCGGCTGCGCTGCAGCGGGAATCCCCATCGGCGTTACCGCCCTGTGCGATGGGGCGAAGGATCTGCGGCAGTGGGAGCTGCGGGATATGGCGGTGGTTATCGGCAGCGAGGGGCAGGGGGTTCGCCCCTGTATTCTGGAGCAGGCCGAAGCCAAATTGATTATCCCCATGAACCCCCAATGCGAATCTCTCAACGCGGCCATCGCCGCTGCCATCGTCATGTGGCAGATGACAAAACTGTAGAAAAAAGCGGGTGAAGGAAAATGCACAGATACTGGATCTGGCTGGCAGGCCGCCCCGGGCTGGGAAGCCGGGGAAGGCAGGCACTGCTGCGGCATTTTCCCGACCCCGAAGCCATTTATCGCGCCGCCCCGGAGGCCTTGCAGACCATTCCGGAGCTGACCCCGGAGGGGCTGAAGGCGCTGGCGGACAAATCTCTGGACAGAGCCGAGGCCATCTGCCGGGACTGCTCACAGAAACAAATCCGGATTCTGACCCTTTCGGACGGGGCTTATCCCAAAAGACTGAAGCAGATTTCCGATCCTCCCCTGGTGCTGTACGCCAAGGGGGAGCTGCCGGAGCTGGACAGCCTTCCGGCCATCGGCGTGGTGGGTACCCGGCAGTGCTCTGCCTACGGTCTTTCCGCCGCCTGCGCCATGGGCTATCAGATCGGCCGCTGCGGCGGCATCGTGGTCTCCGGCCTTGCCGCCGGCATCGACCGGGCGGCTATGGAGGGCTGCCTGAAGGCACGGCAGCCGGTGGTGGGGGTGCCGGGCTGCGGCGTGGATGTGGTCTACCCCACCGGCAACCGGGAGCTGTATGCGGCTGTGGAAAGCTACGGCTGCATCCTCAGCCAGTACCCCCCGGGGACGCCGCCCCGGAAGGGGCATTTTCCCCAGCGCAACCGGATTATCAGCGGCCTGAGCTGCGGCGTGCTGGTGGTGGAGGCGCCGGAAATCAGCGGCGCGCTGATCACCGCCCGGAATGCGCTGGAGCAGGGACGGGATGTTTTCGCGGTTCCGGGGAATATTGATAATCCCTGCTGCGCCGGCAGCAACGGGCTGCTTCGGCAGGGAGCGATACCCGCCGCCTGCGGCTGGGATATTCTGGGGGAGTATGAGAGCCGGTTTCCGGGGCGGGTGCGCCGGGACGATTCCCGGCCGGAAATCCCGGAAAAGACGGGGAAAATTCCCGCAATTCCGGGGAATATCCGGGTTCCGGCGGAAAAACCCAGGAAAAAAGGCATTGACAAGGGCGGCGTCCCGCCGTATAGTGGGCTGGGTGCCGCTGCTTCCCTCAGCCCGGAGCAGAGGGCGGTGCTGGAGGCACTGAAGGACGGCCCCCGGCTGGTTGACGATATCATCGCCGGAAGCGGAAAGCCCGCCGGCGCGGTTCTGGCAATGCTTACCATGCTGGAGGTGAAAGGGCTGATCCGCACCCTTCCCGGCAGACGCATCTGCCTGCGCGGAGACTGAAAAGCCTCCGCAAAAAAATGAAATGGAGAATGGAAATGGCGAAAGCAAGCAATCTGGTCATTGTGGAGTCTCCCTCCAAGGCCAAGACCATTGGAAAATATCTGGGCACGGACTACACCGTGAAGGCCAGCATGGGTCATCTGCGGGATCTGCCCAAGAGCACCATGGGCGTGGATTTGGAGGGTAACTTCCAGCCCCATTATATCCCCGTCCGGGGAAAGGAAGCTCTGATCAAGGAACTGAAGGCGGAGTCCGCCAAGGCCCAAACCGTCTATCTGGCAACGGACCCTGACCGGGAGGGGGAGGCCATCTCCTGGCACCTGAAGGAGCTTCTGGAGCTGCCTGACGACAAGGCCAAGCGGGTCACCTTCAACGAAATCACCCAGAAGGTGGTGAAGGAGTCCATCGCCCATCCCCGGGATATCGACTACAATCTGGTGGACGCCCAGCAGGCGCGCCGGGTGCTGGATCGGATCGTGGGCTATGAGCTGTCCCCTCTGCTGTGGAAGAAGGTGCGCCGGGGCTTAAGCGCCGGTCGGGTGCAGAGCGTTGCCACCCGTCTGGTGGTGGATCGGGAGAATGAGATCCGGGCTTTTCAGCCTAAGGAATACTGGTCTCTGGATGTAAATCTCACCCGTCAGGGCAAGCCCGGCAGCTTCGTTGCCCACTATTATGGCAGCCCCAAGAAGCAGGAGCTTTCCAGCCAGGAGCAGACCGCTCAGGTGGTTGCGGACATCACCGGAAAAGATTTTACCGTTACCAATGTGAAAAAGGCGGAGAAGAAGCGTTCCTCCGCACCCCCCTTCACCACCTCCACCCTGCAGCAGGAGGCATCCCGGAAGCTGGGCTTTACTCCCAAGAAGACCATGATGGTGGCCCAGCAGCTGTACGAAGGCGTGGATGTGGCCGGCGAGGGCACGCTGGGTCTTATCACCTATATGCGTACCGACTCCCTGCGGCTTTCCCAGGAGGCCATGGCCGCTGCTGCCCAGTTTATCCGCCATCGCTATGGCGACAGCTATTATTATGGAACTTTCCACACCTTCAAGACCAAGGGTAACGCCCAGGATGCCCACGAGGCCATCCGCCCCACCCATGTGGAGCTGGACCCCGACGAGATCCGCAGCAGCCTGACACCGGATCAGTACAAGCTGTACAAGCTGATCTGGAGCCGGTTTCTGGCCACCCAGATGGCAAACGCCGTGTTTGACACCGTGGCCATCGACACGGAGTGCGCCGGTCATGTGTTCCGCTCCACCCACCAGAGTATGCGCTTTCCCGGCTTCATCGCCGTGTATGAGGAGGGACGGGACGACGAGGCGGAGGCCGTTGGCGCGGCACTGCCGGATCTGCAGATGGGGGAGAAGTGCACCGGCTCCGGCTATAAGCCCGAGCAGCACTTTACCCAGCCCCCCGCCCGCTACACCGAGGCAACTCTGGTGAAGGCCATGGAGGAAAAGGGCGTCGGCCGTCCCTCCACCTATGCCGCCACCGTCTCCACCATTCAGGATCGGGAGTATGTGGTGAAGGAGGACAAGCGGCTGCTGCCCACAGCTCTGGGGGAAATTGTCACCGGGCTGATGCTGGAGCGGTTTCAGGATATCATCGATGTGGAATTCACCGCCAACATGGAAAACAAGCTGGATGCGGTGGAGGAGGGCAAGCAGGCCTGGAAGGATCTGATTGCAGACTTTTATCAGGGCTTCCACAGGGAGCTGGAGGACGCGGAGAAGGCTCTGGAGGGCGTCCGGCTGAAGGTGCCCGAGGAGGAGACCGATGAAGTCTGCGAGCTGTGCGGCCGGAAAATGGTGATCAAGATGGGCAGGTTCGGCAAGTTCCTGGCCTGCCCCGGCTTCCCGGAGTGCCGCAACACCAAGCCTCTGGTGGAGCGGATGCCCGGCCGCTGCCCCAAGTGCGGCAACGGCCTGCTGAAGCGCAAGTCCAAGCGGGGCTTTGCCTACTACGCCTGCGAAATGGGGGCGGAGTGCGGCTTTATGACCTGGGATGTGCCCACCGCCGAGGACTGCCCGGAGTGCGGACAGACCCTGTTCAAGAAGTCCGGCCGGGGCAGAATGAAGCCCTTCTGCGTCAACGAGAAGTGCCCCAGATTCCTGCCGGAGGATCAGCGGGGCTACTATAAGAAGAAAACCGCGGCGGAGGGCACCGAGGGTGAGCCTGCCGGGGAGCCTGCTGCCGCTGAGCCTGCGAAAAAGACGGCGAAGAAGTCCGCCGCAAAAAAACCGGCAGCCAAAAAGACTGCGGCAAAGAAAACCACTGCCGGAAAGACGACAACCAAAAAGACGGCAGCAAAGAAGCCTGCCGCCAAAAAGACGGCAAGCAAAAAGGAGGCCTGAGGATGACCGTAAAAGTGATCGGCGCAGGCCTTGCCGGCTGCGAGGCGGCGTGGCAGCTGGCGCAGCGGGGCATTTGCGTGGAATTATACGAAATGAAGCCCCAAAAGATGACCCCCGCCCACCACAGCCCGGACTTTGCGGAGCTGGTGTGCTCCAACTCCCTTCGGGGCGACCGGCTGGAAAACGCCGTTGGTCTTCTGAAGGAGGAGCTGCGCCGCTGCGGCAGCCTGATTCTTGCCTGCGCGGAGCAGACCCGGGTGGAGGCCGGAGGGTGTCTGGCGGTGGATCGTCAGGGCTTTTCCCGGCTGGTGACGGAGAAAATCCGCAGCCACCCGGGCATCACCGTCATCGAGGAGGAAGTGACCTCCATCCCGGAGGGACCCGTGATTGTGGCCTCCGGCCCCCTGACCTCCGACGCTCTGTCCGGGGCCATCGGGGAATACTTCGGGCAGACGGATTATCTCCACTTTTTCGACGCGGCGGCACCTCTGGTGACTGCCGAGTCCATCGATATGACCAAGGCCTGGTGGCAGTCCCGGTACGACCGGGGCACCCCGGACTACATCAACTGCGCCATGGACAAGGAGCAGTACGAGGCCTTTGTCCGGGAGCTTACTTCCGCTCAGGAGGCGGAGGTTCACGGCTTTGAGGATAAAAATGTCTTTGAGGGCTGTATGCCCGTGGAGGTCATGGCACGCCGGGGCTTCGACACCCTGCGCTTCGGCCCCCTGAAGCCCGTGGGTCTTATTGACCCGGCCACCGGGAGGGAGCCCTACGCCGTGGTGCAGCTGCGGCAGGACAACGCGGAAAAGACGGTGTTCAATCTGGTGGGCTTCCAGACCCATCTGAAATTCGGGGAGCAGAAACGGGTATTCTCCATGATTCCTGCCCTGGCCAACGCGGAGTTCGTCCGCTACGGCGTGATGCACCGCAACACCTTCCTGCAAAGCCCGAGGCTTCTGGATCGGTACTACGCTGACCGCCGGAACCCCATGGTGGCCTTTGCCGGGCAGATGACCGGGGTGGAGGGGTATGTGGAATCCACCGCCTCCGGCTTTCTGGCGGCGGTAGCCATGGCGGCGAAGGTACAGGGAAGACCTCTGCCGGACTTCCCCAGAACCACTGCCATCGGCGCGCTGGGATATTATGTCAGCGATGCCACGGTGGAGAATTTCCAACCCATGAACATCAATTTCAGCATCATCGCTCCGCTGGAACAGCGGATTCGGAAAAAAGCGGAAAAAAATCTGGCAATCGCAAACCGATCCCTGCAGGTGATCGACGCCATGGTTGCCGACGGAATCTAGAGAAAGAGGTGGCGCAATGAAGATTATCCTTGACGCAATGGGCGGCGACAACGCCCCTGAGGCACCCGTACTGGGCGCCATCGAAGCTGTGAAGGCCTACGGCGCACAGATCACGCTGGTGGGTCGGGGGGAGGCCATTCTGGCTGTTCTGGGCAAGCATGGCATTAACGACCTGCCGGAGGGCGTGGAAATCGCCAACGCCGACGATGTGGTGGATATGCACGACGACCCGGCTTCCGTGATCCACAAGCGGAAGAATTCCTCCATGATTGTGGGATTGAAGCTCCTGGCAGACGGGCAGGGGGACGCTTTCGTCTCCGCCGGCTCCACCGGGGCACTGCTCACCGGTGCGACCCTGCTTGTGAAGCGGGTGAAGGGCATCCGCCGGGCTGCCATGGCTCCCGCCATGCCCACCAAGACTGGGGGAAAGGTGATTATCTGCGACTGCGGCGCCAACGCCGAGTGCACCCCGGAATTTTTGCTGCAATTCGGCCTTGTGGGCTCCGCCTATGCCCAGAAGAGCCTGCATCTGGAAAATCCCAGAGTGGGGCTTCTGAACATCGGCACCGAGGACAGCAAGGGCACCCCCCTGCAGAAGGAGGCCTACGCCCTGCTGCAGCAGGCAGCGGAGCAGGGCCTGATCAACTTCGTGGGCAATGTGGAGGCTCGGGGAGTTCCGCTGGGGGAGGTGGATGTGGTGGTCTGCGACGGCTTCAGCGGCAATGTGCTGCTGAAATCCATTGAGGGCACTGCCATGTTCATGGGCAGCCAGCTGAAAAAGATCTTCAAGTCCAGCCTGATGACTAAAATTGGCTATCTGCTGTGCAAGCCCGGGGTGCAGGAGATGGTGAAGCTGATGGACTACCGGGAGATCGGCGGCACCCAGTTTCTGGGCATCAAAAAGCCCGTCATCAAGGCTCACGGTGCGTCCGATGCGCTGGCCTTCCGTAATGCCGTCCGGCAGGCCATGGCTGCGGCGGAGGACGACTTCACAGCCCGGCTGGAGCAGGATCTGGCAAAAATGAAGGAGATCAGCCATGATTAAGGATCTGGAAGCTGCCATTGGCTATCGGTTTCACAACATCGCCCTGCTGCAGAACGCCCTGACCCACTCCTCCTACGCCAACGAGCGGTGGCACAACAGCCTGCTGAGCAACGAGCGGCTGGAATTTCTGGGGGACAGTATTCTGGGTATGCTGGTGGCGGAGTATCTGTACCGCACCTTCCCCGGTCGACCGGAGGGGGAACTGACCCGGATGCGGGCGGACATGGTCTGCGAAAAGACGCTGGCGGAGGTGGCCAACCGCATCGGCCTTGGCAACCACCTGCTGCTGGGGCACGGAGAGGATCGTCTGGGGGGACGCACCCGGGATTCCATTCTGGCCGATGCCATGGAGTCCGTCATCGCCGCCTGTTTTCTGGACGGCGGATTGGATGCCGCCCTGCAATTTGTCCGGAAATTCATTCTGGTGGAGGTGCCTGTCAGCCGCCTGAACAATATGGACTATAAGACCGCCCTGCAGGAGCTGGTGCAGCAGAAGAAAAATCAGGTACTGAGCTACTGCCTGGTGGGGCAGTCCGGCCCGGATCACGACAAGCAGTTTGATGTGGAGCTGAGCCTCAACGACACCGTGGTGGGCAGGGGCAGCGGCAGCAGCAAAAAGCGGGCAGAGCAGATGGCTGCCAGAGACGCCATGGAAAAGCTCTTCCCCGGGAAGGTATAATGCATAAAGGCAGACCTGTTTTCATGGGTCTGCCTTTTGACCTGCCGGGACTCGAAAGGGGCGGCAATGAAAAAGGGGCCTTCCCACCGCTTTGGTGGGAAAGCCCCTTTTCCGTTGGTATATTAAGGAAGAGAGAAGACTGTTTTATGCGAACTGGACATCGGGCGCCTTGGTCTCTGCCGCGAAGTCGGTGCCGTCCTCGCCGCGCTTGCGGAAGACCCAGCTGCCCAGCAGGCCAGCAGCGCAGCCGCCCAGAATGCCGAAGCCCATGGCCAGAACCACATTCACAGGGTTATTGAAGGCAAAGGGAGCCAGCAGGCCGGGGATGGGAGAGGCGGTGCCGGGGGCATTGTTGACGATGCCGAAGACGGCTGCGGAGATACCTGCCAGACCGCCCCCCAGGAAGTTGGAGCAGAAGATGGGGATGGGGTTGGCGGTGATGATATTGGCCTGGGTCAGGGGCTCCAGCATGACGGCAATCACATTGCCCTTGTTGCCCAGCTTCAGACGGTGGAAGATAATGCCGTTGGTGAAGCTGCCGCCCACGCAGGCCACAGCGGCAATGCCCATGGGCAGACCGGTGAGACCCAGCATGGCAGTCAGAGCCATGGAGCTCAGGGGAGAGGTGCAGATCATCTTCATAATGCCCCCCAGCAGGAAGCCCATCACCATGGGAGACTGCTCGGCTGCGGCGCTGATGGCGCCGCCGATCTGCCCCAGAATCAGGTTCACGGCAGGGTCAACGGCGATGGCCAGGAACCGTGCCAGAGGAGCGGTGACCAGAGCACCCAGAATCACATTCAGACCCTCGGGCAGCTTCTTCTCCAGCACGGGGGCGACGAGACCCACCAGATAGCCGGCGATGAAGCCGGGGAGGATTCCGTAGCCGCCCACAGCCAGACCGGCCACCACGGCAAAGACGGGGTTGACGCCCATGGCCAGAGGTACAGTGATGGCGGCTGCCACACCACCCAGGCTGCCGGAGGTGGCGCCCAGCACCTGGAAGAATTCCAGAGCCAGAGCATCGCCCAGAATGTACTTGTGAACCGCCTCCACCAGGAAGGATGCAATGGCGGCATCTGCCATGCCGGACATGGCCTGGGAGCCCTTGGGAGCCTTCATGCTGAATACGGAGAAAACAGCCAGAGTGACCAGAAGCAGGCCTACGCCTTTGAGAATTGTGAACATATCGGAAACCTCCATATCAAGTGTCGTTTGTTATGGCCTGATTATAGATACGGAGTTTCAAGAAGTTTCAAAGGGTTTCGATATTTTTTTCACAATTTTGAAATTTAGGCTATTTTACCAAAAACAGGAACTTTATTTGTAGCAATATGACATAAGAGCATTGAGAAAGTTGCGGATCTTCACATTTCCACCCTTCAAATTCCTGCCCCGGATGTGATCCATTTCCGCCCGGATCTGCTCAAAGTTGAACAGGGTGTTGGAGTATTCTATAAAGGTGTCGTTGGAGTAGTCCTCCAACCCCAGGTGCGCCAGATTCACCATGGCGGTGTTGGCGGTGCGGCGGATGCGCTGCTCCACGGATTTGGGGGTGTCGCTGAACCGGGCGCAAAGCTCCGTCAGGGTCATGTCCGTGGCGGTGTCCCGGTGGGTGATCATGTAATCCACCACCTGAATGATGTCCTTGCTGCCAATTTCACCGATAACCCCCAGCCGCTGCAAAATATCCTTTGCTTTTTGGATGTGGGCAGGCTCTTGCCGGGGGGCAGGGGAGGCCTTGGGCATCATGTCCTGCATCTGGGTCATAAACAGGGTCTGCATACTGCTCAGGGTACGCTTCATGGCTATGCTCTGGCTGACTTTTGTGAGGACGCTCTCCACTTCAATGGCGTTGATGGGCTTCTGGATGAAGAACTCCACGCCGCTTTCGTAGGCGGCGGAGATCATGTCCTTGTTGGAAACCTGAGACAGCATGATGTAGGCAATGCCCGGGTGCTGGACATTGGCCTGCTTCACGAAGGAAATGCCGTCCATGCCCGGCATCAGCAGGTCGATGATGACGATATCCGGCTTGCAGTATTTGAGATCCTCCATCGCATCCACAGGCGAGCCGCAAAGGCCGCAGATTTCCCCCAGATTCCTGGTCTGGATGATGATTTTCAGAATGTTGAGAATATTGGGATCGTCGTCGATGAGATAGATTTTCAAATTTCGGTCACCTCCAGCTGCCGTTTGGGAACGCGGATGGAAAAGGTGGTGCAGCCCGGGCGGGAATCTACGGAAATGCTGCCCTGAAGCTGGTTTTTTACCACATCCTCCACCTGATTCAGCCCCAGACCCCGGCTGATTTCCCCGGTGGTGAAGTTGATTTTGGTGGAGAAGCCGGGCTTGAAAATATGCGGAAGGTTCTCCGCCGGGATGCCGGGGCCATTGTCGGTGATGTCAAACTGCCGTTCCTCGCCGCACTCCGTTTCCGTGAAGGTCAGGACGATGGTGCCTGATTCGCTGGCCTCCACGGCGTTGGTGAAGAGGTTGCGGAACACCGACAGAAGGAAATAGTGCTTATCCGTTTTAAAGTTGTTTTCCAGCTGGATGTTCAGCTCCAGCTTTTTCCCCTTCTCCTCCGCCAGCATGGTCAGGGAGTTCTGCAGCACCGTGAGAATATCGGAAAGGGACATTTCCCCATCGTGGAGGTTCAGCTCCAGCGCCTCGGAGATGCCCCGGAGGATCATCAGATATTCCTTTTTGACCTCGTGGATGTCCTTGGCCACCGTCAGGGCGCTCTGGGACAGCTCCGAATCCACATGGTGCTCCTGCATCCGGGAGAAGAGCTGGTAGGATTTTGCCATGGCGTCCTCGATCAGGGCGGTGTTTTTGTGCATCCAGATGATTTCGGAGTTCAGCTTGGAGATCAGCAGAATCAGCCGCTGATACCGGTTGGCGTGCTCGGTGCTGATGAGCAGGAACCGGTACTGGCTCAGGCCGGTGATCACCGCCCAGAGGATTACCGTCCGCAGCAGCGCCACCAGCAGGATGTTCACCTGCAAAGACACCGAAAGGGCTCCCAGCCCCAGACGGCACAGCAGCTCCGACAGGTTTGCCAGATAGTCCATGAAAAACAGGGCAATGTAGCAGTGCTTATGGGGCAGCTTATACTCCCGGCTGCGGAAATAGAGAAACAGCAGACCGCCGTAGATGAGGTAGAAGATCAGCTCCGGGAAGAAATCCCCGAAAGACTGCACGGAAAAGCCGGTGCGCAGGGAGTTGATGAACACCCGGGACAGGAAAACGCCGCAGCCTGCCAGCGCCGTGATGGGCAGCACCGGGATCTTCTGATACAGGAAGATCAGGATGGGCAGCAGCACAATTCCCAGAGACACCCGGAAATTGCTGGCGAAAATATCCACATTGAGCTGAGCCAGCAGGACAATGAAGATGCTGAAGGTGAAGATTTGCTTTTGCCATGTGGGCTTCATGGTGCTCCTCCTTTTGGGCGGATGTGGGATTTTGTCCTATGTGCTTATGGGTTTTACACAGCGGGGTGATAATTGGAATTTGTGGGGGTGTCCAAAGCCTCCCCTGTGTAAGGGGAGGTGGCAAAAATCTATTGATTTTTGCCGGAGGGGTTGTCAATCCCCCAGTCAGCTTCGCTGACAGCCCCCTTTACACAAGGGGGCCTTTGAGCTCGCTAAATTCCAATTTGTCGCTTTACTGACTTACGCCGATACGCACATTGTCATGCTATGTTCAGTATATCATAGCGGAGCGGTGTTTTCAATCTTCCCGGAGGGAGAAAAGGGCAAAATGACAACAGAAAGGGGAAGAAACTGTAATCTGATAAACAATACCGGCTCTCCCATCGGGAGAGCCGGTATTGTTTTCGGAAGCCTCCGGCTTACAGGAGCCAGCGGATCAGGGTTTTGGCCAGAATATTCAGGTCAAGGGGCTTTGCAATGTGCTCATTCATGCCCACGGTTTTGGCGGCGTGGACATCCTCAGCGAAGGCATTGGCGGTCATGGCGACAATGGGAACCTGCCTGCAGTAGCTGCGATCCATGGCGCGGATGGCTCGGGCGGCATCGTAGCCATTCATCCGGGGCATCTGGATATCCATAAAGATGATGTCGTAGTAGCCGTCCGGACAGTCGGTGACCAGATCCACCGCCTGAATTCCGTCCACGGCGCGCTCCACCAGAATGCCGGTCATGCCCAGAATCTCCGTGGCAATTTCGGCGTTCAGTTCGTTGTCCTCCACCAGCAGGGCGCGCTTTCCGGTGAGGTCAATGTCCCCCAGCTCCACCAGAGGCTCCGCCTGAGCGATCTCTTCCTCGCCCAGCAGAACGGAGAAGGTTTTGGCCAGCCGGGAACGGAACAGGGGTTTGCTGATGAAGGCGTTGGCGCCGGCGGCGCGCGCCTCCTGCTCGATATCCGACCAGTCGTAGGCGGAGATGATGATAATGGGAACATCCGCACCAACCGCCCCGCGAATGGCTCGGGTGGTGGCGATGCCGTCCATGTCCGGCATCTTCCAGTCGAGGATGCAGGCGAAGTAGTCCCGATTCTGCGCATGGTGCTCCACCACCCGCTCAACGGCCTCGGCGCCGGAGCTGACACCCTCGGCATTGATCCCGAAGTCAACCAGCATCCCGCAGCAGGATTCCAGACTCAGCGCATCGTCATCGGCCACCAGCACATCCAGAGCCACAAACCGGTCATAGTGGATCTGCTGGGCTTCCTGGAGCTTCAGATACATGGTGACGGTAAACCGGGAGCCAACACCCCGCTGGCTTTCCACCTTGATGTCGCCGCCCATCATGCGGACAATGTTCCGGCTGATGGGCATTCCCAGACCGGTGCCCTGAATGTGGTTCACATGGTCATCCTTGGCTCTGACAAAGGGCTCGAAAACCTTGTCCAGGAAATCCGCCTCCATGCCGATGCCGTTGTCCTCAAAGACGAATTCGTAGCAGCCCACCTTGGCCTGACCGGAGGGCTTCTCCGTGATGGACAGCCGGATTTTGCCCCCGTCCGGGGTGTATTTCACGGCGTTGCTCATGAGATTGGTAAAGACCTTCTGGATGCGCAGACTGTCGCCGATTACCGCCTCATGGGTCACACCGGAGATGTTGACGCTGAGCGCATGGTGGTGCGCCTCGATCTGGGGGCTGGTCATGGCCAGCAGATTATCCACCAGATCGGAGAGGTTGAATTCCTCCTCCACCAGATCCACCTTGCCGGACTCGATCTTGCTCATATCCAGAATTTCGTTGATGAGGCTCAGCAGATGCTTGCTGGCCTGGGTGATCTTCTGCAGGCTGTCCCGAACCCGATCCTTTTCGTCCAGATGGGCAACTGCCACGGCGGTCATGCCGATGATACCGTTCATGGGGGTGCGGATGTCGTGGGACATATTGGACAGGAAGTCGGTCTTGGCCTTGCTGGCGGCCTCCGCGGCGTCGAAGGCTGCCTGCAGCGCCATCTCCTGCTGGCGTTCCTTCTTGATCAGGTCATCCACATTCCGGGTTCCAATGACGGCCACCACACTGCCGTCGCTGGCGTGGACAAAGGACACTCTTGCCTGCAGGTAGATGATGCCGTTTTCCGTCAGCTTTTCATAGGTTAAGGAATAGTCCTTCCCGTCCGCCTGAATATGCTTCAAAGACAGCTTCTTCAGGAACTCACCGCGGCTGGCATCCGTAACCAGCTCTTCGGAATAGGCCAGAATTCCCTTGGACCAGCAGTTGTCATATTTGAGGAAATACGCCTGAATGGCCCTGCCCTCCGCCTCATCTGCCCGGTATGTGGTGACCACATCCGTCTGGGGATTGACCAGCAGGACGGAAAAGTATTCCGAGCCCAGACCCTCGATGATCTCGCGCTGTACCTCCATTTCCCGGGTCTGCTTCAGCTGCCGCCGGGCTTCCCTGTCCACATCCCGCAGACCCAGAATGAAGGTGACCGCCCCTTCCTTGTCCACCGTTTTTACGGTGTTCATCTCGAAGTAGGAAATGACACCGTTCATGATTCTTCGGTAGCCCAGCTTGTACAGACCCACCTCCGGAACGCTGTCCATCAGGACGGAGAGCACAATGGATTTTCGGATCCGGTCACGGTCCTCCGGGACAACGAAGGCGTCGATGTATTTCGACAGTATGATCTCATAGTCCTCAAGGGCAAGGAGCTTTTCCAGCATCACCGGATCAAATGCCAGGCCATCTGTCCGATAGAGGGTCATTTTTCGGGTCTTGGCGTCGATTTTGAACAGGCTGCTGTACTCCTGACTCAGTGCGCCGATAATCCGGAGCTGCTCGTCCTGAATCGCTGCGTTTTTCCGCTCCTCCTCCACAATGGCGTCCACGCAGCGGAAGCCCAGAATGAGCTGGCTTTCCGTATGATTCCGGGAATAAAAACGGAGGAAGGAGGCCTGATAATGATGAATACCGGTTTCGTCCGCGATGACACGATAGCTGCAGGAATACTCATCGCTGTGTTCCAGGGCGCGTTTCACCGTCTCCACGCCGATGGCGGCGTAGAGGGCGGGCTTATCCTCCTCCAGAACATATTTGGAAATATAAGTGTCCCAGGTATCCTGATAGGAGCGCCGCAGGGTTCGCTGATCCTCCGCAATCATGGTTCCCCTGCGCTTGATGGTCACGGCGGTATCGTTGGCGAGATCCAGCAGTACCACATCAGGGTAATCCCGGCTGAGGGCGCCGGTAATTTCCATCTCATCGCGCATCTTTTCCAGGGTTTCCAGTTCTTTCACCTTGGCATCATGGATGATTCGAGTAGAAAACACCACATGGGAGAGCCTGCCGTCCGGTGTGCGGTCTCCCACAATAAAGGAGCATTCCGCCCAGACGGGCTGTTTTTCCGTCCCCGGAGATGGATCTACCGTGCTTAAAAACTGCTTGGAAATGATGTTGCTGCCGCTGAGCCTCTGGTTCAATGTGGACAGATCCACAAACTCCAGCATTTCCTCCGTATAGGAGGGCACAATCATATGATGGCAGAAATAATGCAGCCGCTCTGCTGCATCACCGGCTGCGCCGATGTGCGCATGGACATTGTCTACGGAGGAAAGCTCCGTAAACAGCCCGGTGGACAGGTCGATATAATACAGGGAGGTATAGATTTCCCCCAGAGACTGGATGACCTGCATCCGATCCATCAGCGCCTGGTTGGTCTGCGCCAGCTTTTCGTGCAGCATCCGCTCGGTGGCAATTTCGCTGTAACAGGTGGAAGCCGCCACGGACAGCAGGAGCAGCGCATCGGTATTCTCCCGTGGATTGTCCACGCCAAGGAAGCCCACCACTTCACCATTCACCTGAATGGGAGCCGCCATGAGACTCTCGATTCCCTGGGGTTCCAGGATTTTATAGGTCTTTGTGCCGGGGTGATAGTCCTCCGACAGGGAGGAGATGTAGAATTCCCCCTGCTCCTCAAATGCCTCAAACCAGCATTCCATGCCTTCGATGGAAATGTTCTGCAAATTGTCAATCTCCGGGGAAACGCCCTGACGGCACCACTCAAAGGAATTGTTGAATACCCCGCGGTCTTTGCCCATTTCAAAGATATAGGCGCGGTCCGCGTCGTAGTATTCGCCGATATTCTGAAGAATCCTGTTCAGGGTCTGCCGATCCTTGGCCTTATCCAGATAGTCCCGCAGAAATTGTTTTACCGCCTGCTCCTGACAGGCCTGCCTTTGTTTCCTGTCGTCCATACTGCACCTCTGAGATACTGTAAATTTCAGAAATTTCGCCTGTTTTAAATGTTCTGCGTAACATTCACGATGCACACATAGAAAACAGAGCTGCCGTTTTCCGTAAATACCTTGCGGTCGGTATCATCAATCAGACAACACTGTATCTTCCTGCCAATATTGATATCTATGAAAGATTATACCATTTTCTCTGCCCTCGTACAAGACCTCTTTCGACAAAAAATGCGGGCTTTTCCGGATCCTTCCCAGAGGAAAATCCGCTCCGGGCGTTGAAACGCAAATCAGACAGAGCATCCGCCAGCCTGACCGAACCGGATATTTTTTCATTTCTGTGAAATTGTTTACAGGCATCGGGAGAATGGATTGCCGCCTCAGGAAAGCGGAATTCCTCGGAATTCTCAAAGGGTTCGTTCAGTCGTGACAACATAGCGCAACTGCTTTTATTATCCTTGTAGCAGGAGCATATGCATTATACTTACGCAAAGTAGCCTTGCCCGAAAAAAGCCCGGAGACAAACATCCACATCAATTGACCCGGAATCCGGCTGCCGCTGACAGCGTGCCGGTCAACTAAATGGAAAGACCTTGCGAAGCAAACACAACTTGCCTCGCAAGGTCTTTTTTATGGAATCGCAGTCCACTGGATCTTTTTGAGCTGCCATTTTTCGACATTTTTCAGGCTGTCGTCTGGTGTAGAATGAAGCATCAAACATAGTTTCGGCCTTCAGATCACACAAGAAAAAGCACAATCCCTAAACAATCATTTATCCGGTGAGAACTTCAGAAGCAAATACGGCTCAATCTCCAGGACTTGGGCAATATTGAACAGAACATCCAGAGACACGGCCCTCACCATGTTCGGCGCCTCAATCGCACCCATGTGTTGTCTGCTGACGCCAATACTTTCAGCCAGCTGCTCCTGGGTCAGTCCCTTCCGCTTGCGGTAATAGGATATGGCACAGCCTAAATCACGATATCGCTCAGAATTGTCGAACCTGCTTTCATTCGTTCCCATCATACTCAGCACCCCTGATTATTGTAGCCAATATTCAGGGTCCATTAAATTGTTTGTAATGCGACACTTGATATCTGTATTGCGACACATTATAATGTAGATTGCGTCAAATGTCGTATTTCAAATATAGCTTGTCGCATCAGGGAAATCCAAAGAGGCATTCAGGAGGGGTACACGATGAAAGAGAAACGAAACAAAACATGGCTGCGAAAGCTGGTTTTGATAGCCCTGTGCCTGACACTTACGGTTATCAGTGTTCCATGCCCAGCGCAGGCAGCTGACAGCGACAGCAAACTGGAGGTTACCTTCCTGGATGTGGGGCAGGCAGATGCCGCACTCATCCAGTGTGATGGGCATTCCATGCTGATTGATGGCGGTAATGCGGCAGATTCCAGCAAGATGTACACCGTGATGAAGAATCACAAAATCACGGAGCTGGATTATGTCATCGGAACCCATGCCCATGAGGATCACATCGGCGGTCTTGCCGGTGCTCTGAACTATGCCAGTGTCAAGACGGCTTATGCTCCCGTCACCACTTATGATTCCAAGGCGTTCCAGAATTTCAGGAAAGCCGTGGAAAAACACGGTGTTTCTCTGACAGTTCCCCAAAAGGACGATACCTTTTCTCTGGGTAGTGCGGAATGCAAAATTCTGGCAGTCAATTCTGACAGTAACACAAATAACACCTCTATTGTGCTGCGGATTACCTTGGGGGACACCTCGTTCCTGTTCACAGGCGATGCAGAACGAGAAGTAGAGCAGGCCATTCTGAATAGCCAGCAGTACATCCGGTCTACGGTATTGAAGGTCGGGCACCACGGTTCTGAATCCTCCACTGGCTATCTCTGGCTGCGTGAGGTGATGCCGAAGTACGCTGTTATTTCTGTCGGCAAGGACAATTCCTATGGTCATCCCACCGATGAAGTTCTGAGCCGCCTGCGGGATGCGGAGGTCACCACCTTCCGAACCGATATGCAGGGAGACATTCACTGCGTGTCCGATGGAAAAACGGTGGAGTTTACGGTATCCAGAAATCAGGATGCGGATGTGTTTGCATCCGTTGGAACCAACAGCACCCAAAAGGCAGCTGAGAACAATGCCACAGAGCCTGCCGCAAAGAGCGAACCCATTGGACAGACCTATGTGCTGAACACAAACACAAAGAAGTTCCACATTCCTACCTGCCGGAGCGTGAAACAGATGAAGGATAAGAACAAAAAAGACTTCTGCGGCTCCCGTGAGGAAGTGATTGCCAAGGGATATAGCCCGTGCAAGAATTGTAATCCATAAGCAAGCTTTTTCAGACCATCCAACTGATTATCAGCTTTTTCAACAGGTATATTGACAAATTGCTTTTTTGCATGATATACTTACAAAAACAATCAGGAGGATGTCACTGTAATGAATTACACCGTTCCGAAAATCGGCAGATACGCTGTAGATTCTGTTGGTGTTTCTTCCTGCTTCGCTTTTATTCCTGACTTTTGATTGGGCTCTCCATTTTCAAAAGTCAGGTTTTATTTTATCAAAAGAAAGGTTGGATAGCATGAAAAATCTCATGAACATCACAGACCTCTCCAAAGAGGAGATTCAGGAGCTGCTGGTCACTGCCGAGGACATCATCGCAAATCCCCAAAAGTACAAGCATGCCTGCAGCGGCAAGCTGCTGGCCACTTTGTTCTTTGAGCCCTCCACCCGTACCCGGCTGAGCTTTGAGGCCGCCATGCTCCGGCTGGGCGGCGAGGTTCTGGGGTTCTCTGAGGCTGCCTCCTCCTCCACCGCCAAGGGGGAGAGCCTGTCCGATACCATCCAGACCGTGGGCTGCTATGCCGATATCATTGCCATGCGCCACCCCAAGGAGGGTGCGCCTGTGGTGGCTGCCCGTCGGGCCGGAGTCCCTATCATCAATGCCGGTGACGGAGGCCACAACCACCCCACCCAGACTCTCACCGACCTGCTCACCATCTGGAAGTGCAGGCACACCTTTGAGGGCCTCACCATCGGCCTGTGCGGCGACCTGAAGTTCGGCCGCACCGTCCACTCTCTGGTGGCGGCCATGGCCCGATACAGCGGCGTCAAGTTTGTTTTCATTGCCCCGGCGGAGCTGAAGTTCCCCCGGTACATCATTGAGGACGAGCTGGAGAGCCGGGGCATCCCCTATGAGGAGGTATCCACCATGGAGGAGGCCATGCCCAAGCTGGACATCCTCTACATGACCCGGGTTCAGAAAGAGCGCTTCTTCAACGAGGCCGACTACATCCGCCTGAAGGACACCTACATTCTCACACCGGACAAGCTGAAATCCGCCAAACAGGATCTGATTATCATGCATCCCCTGCCCCGTGTCAATGAAATCAGCGTTGCTGTGGACGACGATCCCAGAGCTCTGTATTTTGACCAGGTGAAAAACGGAATGTTCGTTCGGATGGCTCTGATTATGAAATTGCTGGAGGTAAAGGTATGATTATCGGACAAATCAAAGACGGCATCGTGCTGGATCACATCACCGCAGGCCGCAGCATGGAGATCTACAACATCCTGAAGCTGGACAGGCTGGACTGCACGGTTGCCCTGATCCAGAATGCGGACAGCGGAAAGCTGACCAAAAAGGACATCATCAAAATCAGCACGCCTATGGATTTGAATCTGGATGTGCTGGGCTATGTGGACCCCGGCATCACCGTCAATTACATCCGGGACGGCAAGGTTGCCGAGCGGCGGCATCTGTGCCTGCCGGAGCGGGTGGTGGACATTATCAAGTGCAAGAATCCCCGGTGCATCACCTCCACGGAGCGTTCTCTTGTCCATGAATTCAAGCTGGTGGATCCTGCCCGGCGTCTGTATCGCTGCATCTACTGCGAGCAGCAGGCAAAATGAGCCCCGGCGCTGTGGTCATGGCATCCGGTATTTCATACGGATATTCAACAGAAAACTTTCATGCGCAAGAATTGAAGTTTTCTATATGAAGATCATAATGAGACGGGTTTCCATGATTTCGTATTCCAGAAATCATGGAAACCACAACGCCGTCAGGCGGTGTCTTCTTGATAAGATGATATCATGTATGTGCTTATCGACTTCGTCGAATTGATCATTTATAAGGTTTTTATGATATACAAATGCGAAAAACCATCCGTTCCGCTTTCGTGGAACGAATGGTTTTTCTGCTTGTTAAGGCTCGGCCCCAAGCCCTGATGAACGCAGCCCTTCTGGCTGCGGCTGCGCGATTCTTTGAATTGCTTTTCGGCCATCTATATTCCGTGCATGATTCGGTTTGCGTGTTTTTTGGAGGGGACTACACAAATTATTCTGGGGAGTCCTCTGCCTTTTCTGCAATCCTGTGTTTTATCCGGAAGCGGACGCCGAAACAGACTGCTGCTCCCAGCATAAAGCTCAATGCACAGATGCCAATGGTATCATACCACTGGATATATTCCTCCGGTGTGCTGCCGATGACATACTCCCGTGGATTGTTTATATTGTAGGTAATGGGCACAATCTCTCCCTCTTGCCAGACGGTTTGGTTGGAATGCTCATATTGGTCGTAAAAGGTCACTTCTCCGGCTGTGATATGTACTTGATACCGATATTTGGTGGAATTATGGTGTTCTTTCAAATAATTATGAATCGTTGTGCTTTTTAGAATCTCAGCCTGACCAATACCGGTAAAGTCATGAATTTCCGGCCCACGCGTGGCCCAGCCGATGCTGAAGGCAATCCCCAACATAAGCAGGATAACACCCAACGCCCATAAGGATGAAGCACGGCCATCACGCTTTTTCTGATTGTTGGTTGGCTCGGGAATGATTGTCACACTAAATGCTGGAAGCATGGCACATCCTCCTTTGCAATATTACAAGAGGATACTACCACAAAACAAGTGACATTTCAATGAAATCAGCCTGTTTTATCCGTGGTATTTCAAGAAAATGCTTCAAACTGATTTCCTGCCCAATCCTGAAGTGTTCGCTGGCTGCCTTGACTGCATCTATGTCAATCGGATTGACGAAATCGTCAAGTCGGGTTTCGTGACGGCACACTTCTCCGCTGTTCCCAAAGCAAATAACCTGCCATTTGGGTGAGAATAACAAGCTGTCCTCTGCCAACGCCATCATCGAAATTTTACCCGAAATGTAAAAATCTCAGAGCAGAAAACCTGCTCTGAGATTCTGGATGGTGCCGGCAACCGGACTCGACTGTATTTCCCACTTTGTGGGAAATTAAGGAGGCAGCCAGTTTTTGAACTGGCTGCTGAAACTGTCCACTGGACAGTTTCATGGAAATAGGTTCGAGCCCATTTCCCTTTACCAATGAAAATAAGCACCCCACTTGGGGTGCTTTTTTCATTGGTGCCGGCAACCGGACTCGATTACATTATGGTGTCATCGTCGTCGAGCCGCCGCCGATGGACAGTCCACCGGACTGTCCCATTTAGATGGGTTCGAGTCCTCCACGATACCAAAACAGCAGATACCCGGTTCGGGTATCTGCTGTTTTGGTGCCGGCAACCGGACTCGAACCGGTACGCTTTTAACGGCGAGGGATTTTAAGTCCCTTGTGTCTACCGATTTCACCATGCCGGCATGGAGAATCGAACCTTATGATAACACAAATCGGGTTTTCAGTCAAGGGGCTGCAGCTGGTCGATGTTCAGGGCGAAGGCGTCCAGACAGTTGCTCAGGAACCAGTCCAGCTCCGGGCGGTGCATGGCCTTCATGGACTCCCAGGTCTGCCGGGCAGCGTAGTCAAACTCGGTATTGCCGGCCTTCTGCTCCTCCAGACATTTGATGTGGGCGGAGAGTTTGTCCGCGGCTTTGACGATGGGCTCCAGTTCCGCGTCGTCCTCCATCACATAGCTGCGGTAGCTGTCCCGAAGAGCCGCCGGGATGGTCTCCATCAGCCGCTCCTTGGCGATATGCTCCACCTGCTTGTAGGCTCCCTTGATGTGGGGATTGTAATACTTAATGGGGGTAGGCAGATCGCCGGTGAGAATTTCCGAGGCATCGTGATACAGCGCTGCCACGGCGCAGCGGTCGGGCTCCGGGGTGGGCAGGTGCAGGATGTCCCGGCGGATCAGCGCCAGAGCGTGAGCCAGCACCGCCACCTGATGGCTGTGCTCCTGAATATTCTCCGAAAAGCTGTTGCGCATCAGCCCCCATCGGGTGATATTGCGCATCCGCCCCAGCAGGGCGTAAAATTCATTGGCCATGGATCATTTCCTCAATTTTGTCGGGAAGCTCCCCGGGGGCGGCGCAGAACACCTTTCCGCCGGCGGCTTCGATCTGTTCTTTGTCCCGGAACCCCCACAGCACGCTGAGGCAGGGGACTCCGGCGTTTTGGGCGGTGAGTACATCCACCTCGCTGTCGCCTACATAGATGCACCTGCCGCAGCCCAAGGCCTGCATGGCCATGAAAACCATGTCCGGGGCAGGCTTTCGGGGACAGTCCGGGGATTCTCCCCGGGCGTAAATTCCCGGGAAATACTGGCTGCACAGGATTTTTACGGCGCTGTCCGGCTTGTTGGAGACGATGGCCACCGGATGCTTCTGCTGAATTTCCGCCAACGCTTTCAAAATTCCGGGGTAGGGGGCGGTTTTGATTTGGGAATGGGCATCGTAATAGGTTCGGAAGGCGCGGTAGGCTGAGAGCGCATCGCCGCCTTCCGGCACTGCCTGCTCCATCAGCCGCAGAGCGCCGTTGCCCACGAACCGGCGAACCTCCTCCAGCGTCCGGGCAGGGTAGCCCAGCTGAGAAAGCGCGGCGTTGGTGCTGTCCGCCAGATCCTCCAGCGTGTTCAGCAGGGTGCCGTCCAGGTCAAACAGGATTGCAGTATTCACCTACAGCTCCCTCCCCTTGAGAACCCGGATGTCCTCGCCCACGAAGGTCAGCCGCTGAAAGCTGCCGTGGAGACGGGAGGCAATCTGGGGGGAGTAGCGGCGGTTCATTTCCTCCACATTCAGGTTGGTGGAGATCACCATGGGCTTTCCTGCCAGCAGCCGGTCGTTCAGCAGTCCGTAGAGGGCGGCGGTGACGAACTGACCGGGCATTTCCGTGCCCAGATCGTCGATAATCAGCAGGTCGCAGGTAAGCAGCATATCTGCCTCCCGCCGGGATTCCTCGCTGGGGTTGAACTTGGCCTGCTCCAGCTTGCCAAAGAGATGGTTGGCGGTTTCATAGGCCACGCTAAAGCCCCGGTCGGCCACCGTACGGGCGATGCAGGCGGATAGGAAGGTCTTGCCCAGCCCGGTGCCCCCCACAAACAGCAGATTCCCGGCATCGCCGGAGAAGCTCAGGGCATACCGGCGGCAGCACTGGAAGTTGCGCTCCATGATGGTGCGGGGGCTGGCACCGTACTTGGGGTCGATGCGGTCGGGATAGTAGTCCAGACGGAACTTCTGGAAGCTGTCGGTGCTGCCGGAGAGAATGGAGACTTCCTTCTTCTGCTCCTGACGGCACAGCTCCCGGAGGCACTCGCACATATTGCTTCCCACATAGCCGGTGCCGCCGCAGATATGGCACAGGGGGCTGTCGTCCAGATACCCCGGCTCGAAGCAGGTTTCTGCCAGCATCTGCCGCTCCTGCTGCAAGGCAAGATTCTGCTGCTTTGCCTGTTCCAGCAGCTCCCGGCCGTCGCTGCCCTGCAAAAAGGCGGCCTGAGCTGCCTGCGCCATGGTGCGCCGCAGCTCGATGTCAATTTCCCGGAGACGGGGCAGCCGCTGATAGGCCGCAGCCAGATGCTGGCGGTTTTCCGATTCCCGATCCTCCCTGGCCTGGGCAAGCCGCTGCCTTGCCCGCTGAACCACTTCTGCACTGTATGCCATAGACTATCCCTCCCGTAAGATCCGCTGGATGGCCTCCAGCTCCGCATCCCCCAGATTCCCGGAGGCACCCTTGGGTACGGCCTTGCGGTCGCCGCTGCGGACGGCTTCTGCCGTGAGAAGCCCCTGCTCCTGCCAGCGCAGGAGGATTTTGTTCATGTATGCCCAGTTGAGGCCGCCGGTGTTCAGGCAGGTGCGCTCATAGGCCATGGCGATGCATTCGTCGTCCATGCCCATGTCCAGCCAGCTCTGGGCATAGCGCTCCTCCGCCGGGGTCAGGCTCCGTCCCCGGATCTGCAGCTGCTCCATCAGCCTGTGGAGCCGGGAATTCCGGACATTCTGATTCTGAATAAAGGCGGCGGCTTCCTCCACGGTGTCGATGCCCCGTTCCGCCCAGGCGTAGGCCTCTTTTTCGATGGTGCGCAGGCTGGGGTTGCGCAGGCTGCCCTTCTGCCGGGCGCGCTCCTTGCAGTAGCACACCAGCACGGAGATTACATCCGGGGTCAGACCCAGATAGCGGACAAAGCCCAGCAGGATTTTCAGCTCTTCGGTGTTGAGGCTTCTGCCCAGCAGCCGCTGAACCTCGCCGTACAGCGCCCGGAAGGAGCTGTCCTGATCCATGGCCTGGAGCACATCTCCCTCGGAATAGCTGGGGCGTTCTCCTGCCAGGATGGGGGCAGGGGCTTTTTCCGTCCACAGCCCCAGCTGCCGCAGGGTGGCGGCGGCGCACTGATACCGGGATGGGCTCAGCTTCAGCTCCTGCTGGGCATCCTCCGGCCGGTTGCCGCTGTGTAAGTACAGATAGAGCAGCGCCCCGTCCGGGCTGGCTGCGGACAGCAGCTTGCGCAGATCGGTTTGCGGAATGGTAATGGATTCGGTGAGCATGGTGTTCATTTCCTCGCAGATTTCGTCAGTTACAGCCATTATAGCACAGTGTTTGCCGTTTCTCAATCCTGACCCGGCTGAGAATTTCGGGAAAAAAGGGAGGGTATTTTTGGATAACCACAGGATGTTGTGGCGGGAAAGGGTTCTGGCACTACGCGTAGGAAAGCTCTTGACAAAGGGCGTGGATGGAGGCTATGATGTGTCCTACAGATTTCAGGATAGGAAGAGGGAAAACCATGAGTATCATCAAAAATGAACCAAAGTACAAAAACAAACTTCTGCAGGCAATCCGGGAGCAGCTGGAGCATCGCGCCTACTGGCTGTATCTGCTGTGCGACGAGGCGGGGAAACGGGGGCTGGACTGGAAGGAATTTGGCTATCCTGCCATCCGGCGGTGCGGTCTGGATCACGGCGCCAGGCACATCCGGGCGGGAAAAACCGACAGCCTGAAGGGCCTGAAAAAGGTGCTGTTCACCAAGCCCGCCCAGCTGGTGTTTGAGATGGACATTCTGGAATCCACCGACAACACCCTGAACATCGATTTCCACTACTGTCCGCTGGTGAAGGCATGGCAGAAGGCGGGCTGCACGGACGAGGAGATTGCTGCCCTCTGCGACATCGCCATGTGCGGCGATCATGGCATCGGGGAGGCCTACGGCGCAGTGCTGGATCTGCCCAAGTGCATTGCCAAAGGTGACGACCGGTGCTGCCTGCGGTACCACAAAAAATAATGTGCATATCGGCTTGGGTCAGAAAACCGCCAAATTGTCATTTGGCGGCGAGTCGCCGCTGACAATGCGTTACGGACTGCGGATGGATATTTCACATCCTTTGGGCCCCTCGACCGGAACTGCGTAGGTTATATAGAACAGACCACC
>CAMCRV010000008.1 GCA_945877365.1 uncultured Clostridia bacterium
CACCTCCCCTTACACAGGGGAGGCTTTGGGCATCCCCACAAATAACAATTTGACGAAAGGTTCCAGAGTATGAGAGAGAAATCGAAGGGAACAGTTCAACTTATTGGCAGAGACAGAACGCCAGTAAACGTCTGCGATGTGATAAATGGAAAGCCAAAAGTAAAGCAACGGGTAAAAGGCGACTATATTGAGTTCGTATTACGATATTCCTTGTTTCACAAGGAAATCAAGAGATACGATAAAAAGACTTTTGAAGAAATAAAGTAAATTCCAATTTGTCGAACTGATAAAGGGCGCACTTCTATACACCTTTCGGTGTACTGTGCGATCTTCGATTTTGCGCAGCACCAAAGCCTCCCTTGTGTAAAGGGAGGTGGCACGGCGTAAGCCGTGACGGAGGGATTGTCATGCAGCCAAAGTACAATAAGCAGTTGGTTCCCTTGGCAAAACAGCTGCGAAAAGAAATGACCAAGGAAGAACGGCACCTATGGTATGATTTTCTGCGTTCCTACCCTGTCCGTTTTTCCAGGCAAAAAGTGCTGGGAAAATATATCGCTGATTTCTATAGCGCAGAAGCAAAACTTGTCATTGAGTTGGACGGTTCTCAACACTTTGAGGATAGAAATGTCAAAAAAGATGCAGACCGCACCGCTTTTCTGGAGGGGTATGGTCTGAGAGTCATTCGTATCCCCAACAACGAAGTCGGCAGAAATTTCCGTGGAGTTTGCGAGTATATCGATGCTGCGGTAAAGCAATCCCTCAGTCAGCTTCGCTGACAGCTCCCTTTACACAAGGGAGCCCTGGGCGCTGCCGCGCCAGTGCATAACATAAAAACCGACCTATGATCGTAACCATAGGTCGGTTTAACTGTCTTACGAAGACCCCGCTAAAGCAGCGGCCTTTTTGCGCACTTTTTGTGGAAATGAAAAGAAGAATGTGATACAATGAATAACACGCCAATCAGTCCAATGGGGCGGATGGCATTGAATTGACAATTGACAATGGACAATTGACAATGATTGTGTCCCTTCGGGACGGTTTTGAAATTATTACTGTAGATTCCAGCCAGTTTTCTTTCATCCCGAAGGGATTCCTTAATTGTCAACTGTCAACTGTCAATTGTCAATTGAAACAGGAGGAACGCCATGCTGCCGGAAGCATTTTTGAAGAGAATACACACCCAGCTGGGGGAGGAATATGAAGATTTTCTCCGCTCTCTGGAGCGCCCCCGGGCGGTGGCGCTGCGGTTCAATCCTCTGAAGGGGGAGGTTCCCCAGCTGCCCTTTGTGGGGCAGCCTGTTCCGTGGGAGCCCATGGGGTATTACTATGATCCCGATTCCCGGCCGGGACTGCACCTTTATCACGAAGCCGGCGTATACTACTTGCAGGAGGCCAGCGCCATGGCGCCCGTGGCTCTGCTGGATCCCCAGCCCGGGGAGCGGATCTGCGACCTGTGCGCTGCTCCCGGGGGAAAAACCACCCAGATTGCCGGCAGAATGATGGGAGAGGGCTTCCTGCTGTGCAATGAATACAGCCCCAAACGGGCAAAAATCCTCTCCCGGAACATCGAACGGATGGCGGTTGCCAACGCGCTGGTCACCAATGAGCCTACAGAGGTTCTGGCTAGCCGGTTCCCCGGCTTTTTCCACCGGGTGCTGGTGGATGCCCCCTGCTCCGGGGAGGGAATGTTCCGCAAGGAGGAGGCCGCCGTGGCGGACTGGAGTCAGGAAGCTGTGGAAATGTGCGCCCGTCGTCAGCAGGAGATTCTGAACAACGCCGCCCAAATGGTGGCTCCCGGGGGACGGCTGGTGTATTCCACCTGCACCTTTGCCCCGGAGGAGGACGAAGGGGTTGTGGCGGAATTTCTGGCGCGGCACCCGGAGTTCTCCCCGGAGAGCGTAGAGGCTCCCTGGTTTCAGGCCGTGGAAAACGGCGGATACCGGCTGTGGCCTCACAAGCTGCTGGGGGAGGGACACTTTGCCGCCGTGCTGAAAAGGAACGGGGGAGAGGAAGGGCGTGTACCGGTCTGTCCCGGCGGAAGGCTGCCGAAGGAGTGGACGGAATTTGCCAAGGCTCTGGAAATCCGGCTTCCGGCCGGCAAGGCGGTGGCCTTCGGAGCCAATCTGTACTGGGCACCGGAGGAGCTGTCGGAGCTGACAGGGCTTCGGGTTCTGCGCCCGGGTCTGGAGCTGGGTGAAGTGAAAAAAGGCCGCTTCCAGCCTGCCCACGCTCTGGCACTGTGGCTGAAAGACTGCGGCAATACCGCCCGGTTTGCCCCGGAATCGCCGGAGCTTGCGCGGTATCTCCACGGGGATGTCATCCCCTGGGACAAAAAGGGCTGGTGCCTGGTGATGGCCGGCGATTACAGCATCGGCTGGGGAAAAGGAGACGGAAATTGCCTGAAAAACCATTATCCCAAGGGTTTGCGCCGGTAAATCCCGTTTTCATTCTTTACAAAATATTCAAATTGTGATATACTTTCAGAGCTTATGCAATTTCAACCAAACTATCACAAGGAGAGGGTATCCCTTGGCCAGATATCAAATCAACGGCGGCAAGCCCCTGAACGGCACCGTTCTCATCAGCGGCGCCAAGAATGCTGCAGTGGCAATCCTGCCTGCGGCGCTGCTGGTAAAAGGCAAATGCCGCATTGAGAATGTGCCCGATATTTCCGATGTCCGTATCCTTCTGGATATTCTGGCAGGAATGGGGGCAAAGCTCTACCACCCCGAGGATCATGTGCTGGAGATTGACTGTACCGATGTGCAGTGCACGGAGCCGAACCCTGCTCTGGTCACCAAAATGCGGGCCAGCTATTACCTGATGGGTGCGCTGCTGGGTCGGTTCGGAAAGGCCCGGGTGGCTCTGCCCGGGGGCTGCAACTTTGCATCCCGACCCATCGACCAGCATATCAAGGGCTTCTGGGCGCTGGGGGCAGAGGTGGATGAGACGGAAACCTATGTGGCGCTGGAACCCGGTGAGGAGGGGCTCCACGGTGCCCGGATCAGTCTGGATATGGCCAGCGTAGGGGCTACGGTGAACATCATGCTGGCGGCTGTGCTGCTGCCCGGCCAGACCATCATCGAAAACGCCGCAAAGGAACCCCACATTGTGGATCTTGCCAACTTCCTGAATACCATGGGCGCCCGGGTCACCGGCGCAGGCACCGACACCATGAAGATCCGGGGCGTCAACGCTCTGCGGGGCGGCACTTATGCCATCATTCCGGATCAGATCGAGGCCGGCACCTATCTGGCGGCCGTCACTGCCGCCGGGGGCAATGTGCTGGTGCAGAATGTGATCCCCAAGCACATGGAGTGCATCACCACCAAGCTGCAGGAGATGGGCGCCCGGGTCATCAACTATGACGATGCCATCCGGGTCATCCGCAGCGGCAGACTCCGCCGCGCCACGGTGAAAACCAGCCCCTATCCCGGCTTCCCCACGGATATGCAGGCGCAGGTCTGCGTGTGTATGTCCCTGGCCAACGGCCAGAGCAAGCTGACGGAAAGCGTCTATGAGACCCGGTTCTTCGGCTACTGCACCGAGCTGGAGAGCATGGGAGCCAATATCAAGATCTCCGGTAAGACGGCAACCGTCACCGGAGTGGAAATGCTCCACGGCGCTACGGTGTGCGCCCACGATCTGAGAGCCGGCGCGGCTCTGGTGATCGCTGGACTTGCCGCGGAGGGCACCACCTATGTGGAGGACATCCACTTTATCGAGCGGGGCTACGAGACGCTGGTGGAGAAGCTCACCGCTCTGGGCGCGGATATTTCCAGAATTGAGGATTGAAACGGATAAAACAGACCGGACAAAGACTTGTCCGGTCTGTTTTGTTAGGAAAGGATGTGGACAAAGCAAGTCAGGGCTAAAAAAGAGGGGCTGTTTCGGAAACAGGAAATCCTGTCATCCTGAGCTCACTCAGGATGACAAACATTTCTATATTGTTTCGGAACACAATAACGATATCTCCCCTCATAATTTTACACCTTCGGGATACAAAAGAGAAATATGGGCAAAATGTCCAAAAATCAGAGAAAAAACTGTAGGAAGTCACCATTGAACCGCCTGAAAAGATATGGTAATATACCAGTATCCGGGTGGATTCTGCCTACTCCACAAATAATAGGCAGCGGTCCGCTGAAATAAAGGAGGATAAACCCGTCTGACTCACGGTATGGCAGTGTGGAGACCTGTCATAAAGCCCCCGGAATGTTACTTTCCGGACGGTGAGAACGCACGCGAAAATGGTAGGTGCGTTTAGAGTCGAAAACAGTATGGCAAGCTTAACCCTGAAGAACATCAAAAAGGTCTACCCCTTCAACGGCGACGATGCCAAGAAAAAGAAGAAGGGCGAGCCCGCCAAGAAGACCAACCTGCAGGTTACCGATGAGGGCGTTGTGGCTGTTCAGGAGTTCAACCTGGACATCGCCGACAAGGAATTCATCGTTCTGGTCGGTCCTTCCGGCTGCGGTAAGTCCACCACCCTGCGTATGATCGCCGGCCTGGAAGAGATTTCCGGCGGCGAGCTGTACATCGGCGACCGTCTGGTCAATGATGTCGCCCCCAAGGATCGGGACATCGCCATGGTTTTCCAGAACTATGCCCTGTATCCCCACATGACTGTTTATGAAAACATCGCTTTCGCACTGAAGCTGCGCAAGACCCCCAAGGACGAGATCGACCGCAAGGTCAAGGAAGCTGCCGAGATTCTGGATATCACCCAGTATCTGGGCCGTAAGCCCAAGGCTCTGTCCGGCGGTCAGCGTCAGCGTGTGGCCATCGGCCGTGCCATCGTCCGTGAGCCCAAGGTTCTGCTGATGGACGAGCCTCTGTCCAACCTGGACGCCAAGCTGCGTAACCAGATGCGTGCAGAGATCATCAAGCTGCGTGAGCGTATCAATACCACCTTTATCTATGTTACCCACGACCAGACCGAGGCTATGACTCTGGGCGACCGGATCGTCATCATGAAGGACGGCTTCATCCAGCAGATCGGCACACCTCAGGAGGTCTTCAACCATCCCTACAACCTGTTTGTGGCTACCTTCATCGGCACGCCTCAGATGAATATGTTCGACAACGCCAAGCTGGTCAAGGAGAACGGCAAGTACGCCGTCAAGCTGGACTGCCTGACTGTTGAGCTGTCCGAGGACAAGCAGGCTGCTCTGGCCAAGAACAATGTTGCCGAGCAGGATGTGGTTCTGGGCGTCCGTCCCGAGCACATCACCCTGGAGCAGAGCGGCATCGACGGCAAGGTGGATGTGTCCGAAATGATGGGCTCCTCCGTCCACCTGCATGTCACCTCCATGGGCCGCGATGTGGTCATGGTTGTTTCCACCATGAATATGTCCGCTGCCGAGGTTGGCGCACTGTCCAATGGCTCCGCTGTGAAGTACAACTTCCCCGGCCATGTCTGCCACCTGTTCTCCAAGGAGACCGGCATCAATCTGGAGGCCTGATTCCATACACCAAAAGCCCGCCGCAAGGCGGGCTTTTTATTTACGCCGGGCTCCGTTTTCCGTCCATTCCCCACCCGGGGAATCGGTATTTTGGGGCTAGCAGTGTACGCTTGCCTCTCCCTCTGGGAGAGGTGCCCGGAGGGCGGAGAGGGCACCCTCTCAGTCAGCTTCGCTGCCAGCTCCCCCAGGGGGGAGCCAAGACATTTCCGAAAGCTGAATCACGGCAGCAAGGATTTCCTTTATACAATTCGCAGAAAATTGGGAAAATCTCCATATAACCTCGGGTTTACCTTGACAAAACAGGGAAAAGAAGGTATTCTTTATAAGTGTGCAGAGCTGAAAGTGGAATCGTTTCCAATTTGAAGAACCCCGGAAAACAGCGGCATACAGATAGAAGAAAAGAGGAGTAGATCCATGCGAAGCAGTGGTGTATTGATGCATATTACCAGCCTGCCCGGAAGCTATGGCGTAGGCACCATGGGCAGGCAGGCCTATGCATTCGTTGATTTTTTGAAGGAAGCAGGCCAGAGCTACTGGCAGATTCTGCCCCTGAGCCCCACGGGCTATGGCGATTCCCCCTACCAATCCTGTTCTGCCTATGCCGGCAACCACTACCTCATCGACCTGAATGCGCTGGTGGAGGAGGGACTGCTGACAAGGCAGGAGCTGGACGCCATTACCTGGTGCCGCAAGGACACCAAGACCGACTACGGCCTGCTGTACAACAGCCGGCTGAAGGTGCTGCGGCTGGCCTACGGCCGGTTCGCCGGAAGCGCTGAATTTGACGCCTTCTGTGAGACAAACAGAGGGTGGCTGGAGGACTACGGCCTGTATATGGCCCTGAAGGACCGCAACAACGGCAAGCCCTGGTATCAGTGGGAGGATGACTACAAGTACCGGGATGTGGATGTGATGGACGATTCTCTGGTGGAGCTGAAGGAGGAAATCCGCTTCTACAGCTTTACCCAGTATCTGTTCTACCGCCAGTGGAATGCCCTGAAGGCCTACGCAAATGAAAACGGCATCAAGATCATCGGCGATGTGCCCATCTATGTGCCCCGGGATTCCGTGGAGGTCTGGTGCCATCCCGAGCTGTTCCAGCTGGATGAAATCGAGCTGGATCCCATTGATGTGGCAGGCTGCCCCCCGGATGGCTTCTCCAAGGACGGCCAGCTCTGGGGCAACCCCCTGTACCGCTGGGATGTGATGGAAAAAACCGGCTTCCGCTGGTGGCTGGATCGTCTGGGCGCCGCCGGAAAGCTGTACGATGTGATCCGTCTGGATCATTTCCGGGGCTTTGAGGCCTACTGGTCTGTGCCCTTCGGCGACAAGACCGCCAAAAACGGCAAGTGGGTGAAGGGCCCCGGCATGAAGTTTGTCCGGGCTTTGCAGCAGGGTCTGCCTCAGGTGGACTTTATTGCAGAGGATCTGGGCTTTTTGACCCAGGAGGTGCTGGATCTGCGGGACGAAAGCGGCTATCCCGGCATGAAGGTGCTGGAATTTGCCTTCGACTCCAAGGAGCCCTCCGACTACCTGCCCCATACCTATCTGCCCAACACCGTGTGCTATACCGGCACCCACGATAATATGACCATGCAGCAGTGGTTCGACACCGCATCCCCGGAGGCTGTGGAGTACGCCGTGGCATATATGAACCTGAACAAGCGGGAGGGCTATGTCTGGGGCACCATCCGGACGGCCTTTGCCTCTGTTTCTCAGCTCTGTGTGATTCAGATGCAGGATCTTCTGGATCTGGGAGCTGAGGCACGGATGAATTTCCCCGGCACCCTGACCGATGCCAACTGGACATGGCGCATGGAGGACGGCGCCATTACCCCCAAGCTGACAAAGAAACTGCGTAAGCTCACGGAGCTGTATGCCCGGCTGGGCAGCCAGAAGAAGCCTGACCCCAAAACTGAAGTGAGAACGGAGAATGAAGATGAAGTATAATTGTGAAAATATCCTGAAGTGGACGGAAGCTCAGCTGAAATACACCTACGATGTCGCCCTGCAGGAGGCCACCCCGCAGGAGCTCCATGAGGCTCTGGGCACTGCCGTGATGATGGCCATTTCCGACAACTGGAGCAGCGCCAAGCACAAGCGCCTGCACCAGCGGAAGGCCTTCTACTTCTCCGCCGAATACCTCATCGGCCGTCTGGTGTACAGCAACCTGTTCAACCTGGGGATTCTGGACGAGATGAAGAAGCTGTTTGCCCAGCATGGCGTGGATCTGGCCATTCTGGAGGACATCGAGGACGATGCTCTGGGCAACGGCGGTCTGGGCCGTCTGTCTGCCTGCTTCCTGGACTCCGCCGCCAGCACCAATCTGCCCCTCAGCGGCTACGGCCTGCGCTACCGCTTCGGCCTGTTCAAGCAGAGCTTCGATGCCAACGGCAGTCAGGTGGAGAAGGCCGACGACTGGACGAAATACGGCGATCCCTGGTCCTACCGCCGCTACAACCACACCGTGAAGGTGAAGTTCCCCGACCATACCGTGCTGGCTGTCCCCTATGATGTGCCCGTCATCGGCTATGGCACCGACAACATCGGCACCCTCCGGCTGTGGCAGTGCGAGGCCGAGCAGGAGCTGGACTTCAACGCCTTCAACAATCAGGACTATCTCCGGGCTCTGGATCAGAAGAACAAGGCCGAGGATATCACCCGTGTCCTGTACCCCAACGACTCCACCTACGAGGGCAAGCGGCTGCGGATCAAGCAGCAGTATGTGCTGTCCTCCGCCTCCCTGCAGGATATGCTGCGGACCTTCAAGCTGGCCCACGGCACCGACTACGCCCGGTTCTGCGAGTTCTACGCCGTCCAGCTCAACGACACCCACCCTGCCATGTCCATTCCCGAGCTGATCCGGCTGCTGATGAACGAGGGCATGAGCTTTGACGATGCCTTTGAGGTGGCTCGCAAGACCTTCTCCTACACCAACCACACCGTCATGAGCGAGGCACTGGAGAAGTGGCCCATGGATCTGATGCGCAGCGTGGTGCCCGAGATTGTGGATATCATCTGCCGCATTGACCACAAGCTCCGTCAGGAGCATCCCGGCCTGTGGGTCATCAACAACGACATCATCCACATGGCCAACCTGAGCATCTATGTGGGCTCCTATATCAACGGCGTGGCAGAGATCCACTCCCAGATTCTGAAGGACGACTGCTTCAACAACTGGTACAAGGTGTTCCCGGAGCGGTTCCAGAACAAGACCAACGGCATCACCCCCCGGCGGTGGCTGGGTCTGTGCAACCCCGAGCTGACGGCTCTGCTGTCTGAGCGCATCGGCGGCGACTTCCTGAAGGATCTGGATAAGCTGGCCGGCCTGAAGGGTCAGATCGACGACGAGCTGGTGGATCGGTTCAATGCCGTGAAGCGGGTGAAGAAGGAGCAGCTGTGCAAGATCGTGGCTCAGAAGGAGGGCGTGCAGCTGAATCCCGACTTCCTGTTCGATGTGCAGGTGAAGCGGCTGCATGAGTATAAGCGCCAGCTGCTGAACGCCCTGAGCATCATGGATATCTACTTCCGCCTGAAGAACGGCGAGCTGCCCAACTTCCAGCCCACCGTGTTCCTCTTCGGCGCCAAGTCCGCCCCCGGCTACGCCCGGGCAAAGGCCATCATCCGCTATATCAACCGGGTGGCCAAGATGATCAACAACGATCCCACCGTGGCCGACAAGATGCGTGTGGTCTTCGTTCAGAACTACAACTGCTCCTATGCCGAGCATATCATCCCTGCCGCCGATATCTCCGAGCAGATCTCCCCTGCCGGCACGGAGGCCTCCGGTACCGGCAACATGAAGCTGATGCTCAACGGCGCCGTGACTCTGGGTACGCTGGACGGTGCCAATGTGGAAATCGCCAAGGAAGCCGGCATGGAAAATGAGTATATTTTCGGTGCCACCGTGGAAAAGATCAACGAGATCAAGGGCAGCTACAGCCCCCGGAGCATCTACGAGAGCAACCGCTACCTGCACCGCGCCATCGACACCCTGGTGGACGGCACCGTTCCCACCGATGCCGAGCAGACCGAGCTGTATCACGCCCTGCTGGACGGCAACAACTGGAGCCGTGCGGATAACTACTACCTGCTGCTGGACTACGCCTCCTATGTGGAAGCCAAGCTGAAGGTGAACAGCGACTATGCCGACCGCCGTGCCTTCGGCCGGAAGTGCCTGGAGAATATCGCCTCTGCCGGTAAGTTCTCCTCCGACCGCACCATCCGTCAGTACGCCGAGGAAATCTGGCACATCCAGCCCACCCAGTAATCAGCCCAATGCCCCCACCGCCTGCGGTGGGGGCATATTTTGTGGGAATGGAGCGTTGATTTTGATAAAGAATCCTCCGGGCACTGTTTCCGTGTAAAGAATTCTTGTGAGTTTTTATAAAAATCAGGAAAAACAGGAAATAACTCTTGGCAGATTGACAAGAATTTGGTATAATGAAAAAGTCAAAATCAAGGATTGAAAGCATGGCTTGAAATGGCCTTCCCGGAAATGGTAAAGGCTGGAAGATAAGCCCGGAGAATTCAACCATAAACATAAAGGAGACAAGCATTATGAAGAAACCTGTTCTTGTTGTCATGGCTGCGGGTATGGGCAGCCGCTACGGCGGCCTGAAGCAGATCGACCCTGTGGGCAGCTGCGGAGAGGCGATTCTGGACTACTCCATTTACGATGCCCATGAGGCCGGTTTTGAGACGGTGGTCATCATCATCAAGGAGGCCATCAAGAAGGACTTTATGGATACCGTTGGCGCCCGGCTGAAGGACGCTCCTGTGGAGATTCGCTACGCCTATCAGGAGCTGGACAAGATTCCCGCCGGTTATACCGTCCCTGCCGACCGCACCAAGCCCTGGGGCACCAGCCACGCTGTGCTCTGCGCCAAGGATGTGATTGGGGACGCTCCCTTTGCCGTCATCAATGCCGACGACTACTACGGCAAGTCCGCCTACCGGGAGATGTACAACTTCCTGTGCAATGCTCAGGACACCGACAAGTACAACTACTGCATGATCGGCTATGAGCTGGGCAAGACTGTCACCGACAACGGCTCCGTTGCCCGGGGTGTCTGCGAAACCGACGAAAACGGCTACCTCACCGAGGTGGTGGAGCGCACCAAGATCGAGAAGTATGCTGGCGGCATCCACTTCACCGAGGACGACGGCGCCACCTGGACGGATGTGCCTGCCACTGCTACCGTATCCATGAATATGTGGGGCTATACCCCCAGCTTCATCCGGGAGATCGAGACCCGGTTTCCGGCATTCCTAGATGCCGTGCTGAAGGACGGCAACCCCAAGGCAGAGTTCTTCCTGCCCTCCACCGTCTCCCAGCTGCTGAAGGAGGATAAGGCCACCGTGAAGGTGCTGCACTCTGCCGACAAGTGGTACGGCGTCACCTACGCCGCCGACAAGCCCGTGGTGGTGCAGATGCTGAAGGAGAAGACCGCCGAGGGTCTGTATCCCAACGGCCTGTGGAAGAAGTAAACAAGGATACAAGGGTGCGCAAACGCGCACCCTTTTCCAGTTTTTTCCGGGAAAGACCGTTGACAAACGCCGGTGTAAAACAGTATACTATAAGGGGGTCTGTGGACCTCTGTTATATTTGAAGAAGCATTCTGCCTTGTCGGAGGGCAGGAGAGATTAAGGAGAATAGCATGGATAAGAAGCAGCTGCAAATCACCGCCTGCAAGGTGCGTATGGGCATCCTCACCGGAACCCACAGCGCCAAGGCGGGTCATCCCGGCGGAAGCCTGTCCGCCGCGGATCTGTTTACCTACCTGTACTTTCAGGAGCTGAATGTGGACCCTGCCAACCCCAAGTGGGAGGATCGGGACCGCTTTGTGCTGAGCAAGGGTCACACCGCCCCCGGCCTGTACGCCGCTCTGGCGCACCGGGGCTTCTTCCCGGTGGAGGATTTAACCACCCTGCGGCACATCGACTCCTATCTGCAGGGCCACCCCAACATGAACAGCGTTCCCGGTGTGGATATGTCCACCGGATCTCTGGGTCAGGGCATCTCCTGCGCCGTGGGCATGGCTATGGGGCTGAAGCATCAGGGGAAGTCCGCCCGGGTCTATACCCTGCTGGGGGACGGTGAGATTCAGGAGGGTCAGGTCTGGGAGGCCTGCATGGCTGCTTCCCATTACAAGCTGGATAACCTTGTGGTGATTGTGGACAACAACGGCCTGCAGATCGACGGCGATGTGGCCAAGGTCATGAGTCCCTATCCCATTGCGGACAAGCTGGAGGCCTTCGGCTTCCACACCATCGCCATCGACGGCCACGACTTTGACCAGATGGAGCAGGCCTTTGCCGAGGCCAGAACCGTCAAGGGTAAGCCCACCGCCATCGTGATGAAGACCGTCAAGGGCAAGGGCGTGTCCTTCATGGAAAACAACGCCGGCTGGCACGGCAAGGCACCCAATGATGCCGAGTATGCCCAGGCAATGGACGAGATTCAGGCAGTGCTTGCCGGACTGGAGGGTTAATCATGGCTGAAGTGAAGAAAATCGCAACCCGGGAGGGCTACGGCGCGGCACTGGTGGAGTTGGGCAAGGCTCACGACAATGTGGTGGTGCTGGATGCCGACCTGGCAGGAGCCACCAAGACCTCCGTATTCCAGAAGGCCTTCCCTGACCGGCACTTCGACTTCGGCATTGCCGAGGCCAATATGATCTGTGCCGCCGCCGGCATGGCAACCACCGGACTGGTGCCCTTTGCCGCCAGCTTTGCCATGTTTGCCGCCGGGCGCGCCTATGAGCAGGTGCGCAACTCCGTGGGCTACCCCCACCTGAATGTGAAAATCGGCGCAACCCACGGCGGCATCTCCGTGGGTGAGGACGGCGCAAGCCACCAGTGCTGCGAGGATTTCGCCCTGATGCGCTCCATCCCCGGCATGGTGGTGATGAGCCCTGCCGACGAGGTGGAGGCCAGAGCTATGGTCAAGGCCGCCTATGAGCATGACGGCCCGGTGTATATGCGCTTTGGTCGTTCCGCTGTGCCGGTGATTCATGAGGAGGGTACCCCCTTCGCCATCGGCAAGGGTGAGATTCTCCGGGACGGCACTGATGTTGCCATCATCGCCAACGGCCTGCTGGTGTACGAAGCCGTGGTGGCTGCCGAAGAGCTGGCTGCCAGGGGCATCAACGCCATGGTCATCAACATGGCTACCATCAAGCCTCTGGACGAGGAGCTGGTTCTGGCCGCTGCCAGGAAGTGCGGCAGAATCATCACCTGTGAGGAGCATTCCATCATCGGCGGTCTGGGTGAGGCTGTGTGCAGCCTGCTGTCTGAGAAGCTGCCCACTCCTGTCCGCCGCATCGGTGTCAACGATGTGTTCGGTCACTCCGGCCCTGCCGCGGCTCTGCTGAAGGAGTTCGGCCTCAGCGCGGAGCATATCGCAGAAGTGGCTGTGGAGTTCTGCAAGTAACGGGTTCTCAGGCCCCCTTGTGTAAAGGGGGCTGTCACCGCATTGCGGTGACTGGGGGATTGACACTGCCGAGGTCAACCCCTCCGCCCCAGTGTGCGCACTGGGGCACCTCCCCTTACACAGGGGAGGCTTAGCTGCTGTTGTGTCAGTGCCTTTCATCCGGGTTTCCATCAACACAGTTCCCTGCAATCAAAAATCGCTCTGTGGGGTTGCCCACAGAGCGATTTTTTACTTATTCATGGAACTCACATTCGTACTCGTCCACTTTCCAGGTGCCGTTCTCCCGAACCAGAGACAGATTCAGGTAATGGGTGCCGTTGCCCTGGCTGCTGTCCGTGAAGGGGACGGAGAGGTAGTAGTAACCATTTTGCTCCATGACCTGCCCCACGGGGCCGTAGAGGACAACGGAATCCTCAAGAATCTGAACACCCTCGGTGCTGCCTTCGTAGCTGGTGGCCTCCCAGGCCTGCAGCAGAGGCTCCGACATACAGGCACCCATGGTTTCGGTGTCGTTGGCAAAGAAAGCATAGGTGAACCTGACCACGGTGGCCTCCAGATTCTGGGCATCCAGCTCATCGGTGCCGGTGATGTCCTTTAACCAGTCCAGCCCGGAAATCTCAGTGGATTCCTCAGCCGCTGCTTCGGGGAACAGCACCTTGCCGTCCAGCGTGACATTGGAGCAGTCGATGAAGTTGGTGTCGTCGCCACCCAGATCCCGGAAGGTGCAGTTGTCAATGACCACATCCTTGGTGCTCCACATCTGGATGCCGCCGATGCTGCAATCGTAGATATCGCTGTTCAGAACCTTTACATCGCTGCAATAGTTGGTTTCCACACCCAGAATGCCGCAGCCGAACAGACCGCAGCTGTCCACGGTGATGCCGTCGGAGTCGTTGAAGTTCAGCACGCCGCCGGCGCAGCTGCCGGGAGCCTCGGTGTGACCGGCGGTGAAGCCGGAGACGGTGGTGTTGGTGCAGGCGCGGAAGGTGAGGACATTGGCATACCGGGGGGTGACGGAGATGGTGTGCCCCTTGATATTGCCATCGTTGGAGCGGATGGTCAAGTTGTCCACATTCTGGATGATGAGGCCGGGGCCGTCATAGATGTCCTCCCAGCAGTAGTAGTCCCCGGTGACGGTGCCGTAGCCCGTGGCCTTGTTGATTTCATACATCTCACCGGTGAGGATGATCTCGGTGTTGGGGGCGATGGCTGCCAGCAGCTCATCCACGGTGGCAACCTCCACCTGCTTCTGGGGCTGGGTGGGGTCGCTGGCCTGCACAGTGCCGAATCGCTTGGCAAGCCTTGCCTCGGTAAGGTTCGTGCCGGTTTCGTCCACAACCCAGTAGCAGTTGGGGGCATACCAGTTGCGGATGTTGTTGTCGGTGAAGGTGTTGTCGTCTTTCAGAAGCATATAGCCGTTTTGGTTGAAGGCACCGTTCTGAATCCGGTTGTTCTGGAAGGTATTGTTGAGAAGCTCAACGCTGGAATCGGTGCTGTCCACCAGATACATCAGGGTGCTGTCGGACAGCAGGGAGTTTTTCACCACCACGCCGGAGGTCTGGGTTGCGGTGAGGTAGGTGTAGGCATTGTAGCCGTAGCCGTCGATGTGGTCAAAGGTGCACGCATCCATGGTGACGGTGTCGCAGCGGTACAGATCCACCGCGCTGCTGGAGCACTCGTAGATCCGGCACTGCTTCAGCTCCAGATTCCGGCAGCTTTCGGCATTGACACCCACCACGCCGCAGCCAAAGAGGCCCAGTCCATCCATCTGTGTGTTCCGGCAGTCGATGAGCTTCAGCACGCCGCCGCAGCACTCGCCGGGCTTGTCCTTGGTGTGACCGGCGGTGAAGCCCGAGAGCGTCACATTGTCGCAGTTGTCCAGCGTGATGACATGAGCGTACCGGGGTTCTGTCTCCAAAGTGGTGCTGTCCATGCCGCTGCCCCGGATGGTCAGGCCGTGGACGCTGTCCAGCTGCAATCCAAAGCCGTCATAGTCCTCTACCCAGTGGTAGTAGAGACTGCCGCTCTGCTGGCCGTAATTGCTGGCATCGCAGAGGTTGTATGTACCGGGCAGCATGAGGATATCCGCGTTGGGGGCGATGGCACCCAGCAGCTCGTCCACATTTCTCACTTCAATGGTTCCGGGGGTGGTGACCTCAAGGCTGGGGCCGTCCGAGGAGCCGGGGTTCAGCGCGCAGGCCGCCAGGGCGGCGATGAGCACCACTGCGGCGGTGATGATGACCCAGAATTTGGGCTGTTTCCAGTTAGCCATATTTTTGATGCGTCCTTTCGTGTCGCCCTCGCCGAAGGCAAGGGGTGTCAAAGCAATGGAGGGGTGGTGGGTGGACAGCCGCAGCAGGGATTCGGCGTAGAAGCTCCGAACCTGTGGGCCAAACCGGCGGATCACCGCCTCGTCACAGCTCATTTCCATATCCTTCCCCGACAGCCGGAAGGCCACCCACGCCAGTGGGTTGAACCAGTGCAGGCTCAGGGCGATGTAGGCCAGCAGCCGCACAACGGGATCTCTGCGCTGGATGTGGCAGGTCTCGTGAGCCAGAATGTAGGCCATTTCCGACTCTGCCAGCTGGGAGGGAAGGAAGATTTTGGGGCGGAGGATGCCCAGCACAAAGGGGCCGGGGATGTGATCCGCCATGTAGATCCGCCGGGACAGCTTCACCGCACCCGTGAGCCTGCGGTGAAGAAGAAGCAGACTGACAAAGCTGTACACCAGCATCCCGGCAACCCCTGCCGCCCAAACAATCGCGGCGTAGTCCAGCAAACTTTTCTCAGGCTCCGGTGCTGCCTGAGGTTCTGCCGGTAAAATGACATTGGGGGTGTGGTTTTTCTGCGCCGTGAGGGTTTCCTCCGGAATCTGCACCTGCCGGGGCGTTTCCCGGGGGAGGTACTGCACACTGGATACATTGCCCTGCTGGGAAATTGCCGGGGGCTCCACAATGGTAAACAGAGAGAACATGGAGCTGAAGGACACCGGGCACAGCAGCCGGAACAGCACCACCGACCACAGAGCGTAGGAGAACACCTTGGGTGCCTTTTTCAGGAACAGCCGGGTGGCCAGCACAAAGAGAATCACCACGCTGCCGGTGAGGCTCATGTTGAGAATCGGGGAGAAGAGGCTTGTCAATGTCATGGCAATTACCCCCTCATGGCTTCGATGAGCGCCTGAAGCGCATCGATCTCGCTGTCGGACAGCTTCTTCTGGGAGGCGAAGGCTGCCACGAAGGCGGGAAGAGAGCCGGAGAAGGTCTCCTCCACAAACTGCTGGCTCTGCTTTGCCTCGAATTCCTGCCGGGTCACCAGGGCTGTGACCATGCTGTCCTCCGTGCGGAACAGCCCCTTTTCACTGAGCTTTTTCAGCACGGTATAGGTGGTGGTGCGTTTCCAGCCCAGCTCCCGGGCGCATATCGCAATCAGCTGCGCGGTGGTCAGGGGAGCATTCTCCCAGATAATCTCCGCAAATCGGGTCTCAATGGGACCCAGCTTCCAATCTGCCATATTCTTTCCTTCAATCGTGTCTATTTCCTATAGACAACCATAGTCTATCATCAATAGACATATTTGTCAATAGTTTGTAACCATATTTTTGCCGAAATTTCAGAAATCATCAAAACACGAGAAATTGGCTTTGGGGTAGACAAATTGTTATTTGGCGAGGTCAAAGGCCCCCTTGTGTAAAGGGGGCTGTCAGCGAAGCTGACTGGGGGATTGACAACCCCTCCGGCAAAAATCAATAGATTTTTGCCACCTGATACATTTTGGTATGATTGCCACTGGCAATCATGGAGATTTTGATTCGCTGCGCGGAGCACAACCCCTTACACAGGGGAGGCTTTGGGCATCCCCACAAATATAGAATAGACCACCACCGCAAAAACGAACCGGGCGTGCAGCGGATGGGAAGATTACTACCAGACTAACCTCTCGTCATTGCCCGCGGGGGCATCCCCGCAAAAAACACAAAGGGCTGCACTTTTGTAAAAGTGCAGCCCTTTGCGTTTAGGGAAGGAATGAAGAAGATTGTTAAGATGATTAGCCCTTCACGGCGCCCATAGCCATGCCCTTGACGAAGTCCTTCTGAACCAGAAGGGTCAGGATCACCACAGGAACCAGTGTGACCAGTGCGGAGGCAGCCATGGGACCCCATGCCAGACCACGGTCTGTGATGAAGCCTGCGATAACCACCGGCAGGGTCTTGGACTTGTTGATGCTCAAAATCACGGCGAAGAGGAATTCGTTCCAGGTGGCCGTGAAGGTCAGAATGGCAGAGGCCACCAGACCGGGCTTGGTGATGGGAAGGATGATGTTGAAGAACCGATGGGTGAAGCCGGAGCCGTCCAGCATGGCGGATTCCTCCAGCTCATAGGGCACCTGCTCAAAGAAGCCCATCATCAGCCAGATAACCAGAGGCAGGTTGAAGCTGGTGTTCATAATAATCATGGCCAGCAGGGTGTCGATGAGCTTCAGGCTGCGCATCACCAGATACACGGGGATGGCGGTGGCAATGGCAGGGTACATCTTCTGAACCATGAACCACAGGCCGAAGAAATTCTTGGCCTTTTTGCCCAGAGGCCCCCGCTGCACGGCATAGGCTGCCATGCTGCCGATGAGCAGAGTGATGACGGTGGTCACCACGGAAATGGTGGCGGAGTTGATGAGGTTGTTCATCAGCTGATTCTTGGTGAACACCTCAATAAAGCTGTCCAGAGTCAACTGGCTGGGGAAGAACACCGGCGGATATGCCCGGTAATCCTGCTCCAGCTTAAAGGCACTGATGGTCAGCCAGTACAGGGGGAAGATGACAGACACAAGGCTGAACACCACCAGAATCCACTTGACATAGGGACCTGCGAAATTGCTGATGACATAGTCGGTGGAGGCAAGATCTTTTTTTCTACGCTTTACCATACATTGTCCTCCTCCTTCTTTCTCAGATTCAGGAAGAACAGGGTAATCAGCGCCATGACCAGCACGAAGACGATGGCCAGTGCTGCGGCATAGCCGGCGTCATAGTATTTCAGACCCTGCTTGTAGATAAAGTTGGGCAGCATTTCGGTGGCAGTGCCGGGGCCGCCGTTGGTCATAACATAAATGGTGTCAAACACCTTAAAGGCGTCGGTGAAGCGCATCATCACCACAATGACCAGCACCGGCTTGATCAGGGGAAGCACGATCTTCCAGAAGATCTGCCGGGGGGTGGCACCATCCACCAGAGCGGCCTGAATGCAGTCCTGAGGCAGAGCCTTCAGACCCGCGGCACAAATCACCGTGACCCATGGGGTCAGCTGCCAGACATTCACCAGCAGCACGGAGATTTTGGCCATGGTGGGGTCCGCCAGCCATTGGACAGGATCGACGCCGAAAAAGCTGAGGAAATAGTTGATCACACCGGTAGAGGCGTCAAGCATCATGCGCCACATGGTACCAATGGCCACCGGAGCCATAATCATGGGAATCATAAAGATGGAGGTAGCCACCCGGGACCACATACTGTCCGAGCAGATGACCATGGCCACCATCAGACCCAGTACGACCTCCAATGCCACGGAGATACAGGCGAACACAATGGTGTTCCAGGTGCTGACATGGAGCATACTGTCGGTAAACATTTTCAGGTAGTTTTCCAGACCCACGAAGGTGGGAGCCTGGTTGGGGAGATTCAGCTTCAGACGGAAAAAGCTGAGGTAGAAGGAATACAGCAGAGGAAACAGCGCGGTGATGCCCAGAAAAATCAGCGTCGGGGTCAGGAAGGCCCAGCACGCGAATTTGTCGCTTCTCCTTTTTTGCAGTTTCATAGGCAAATCCACCTTTCGGCATTAGGATCGCAGGGTATTTAAGAGTCCGGCCGGAGAGGGGAACTCTCCGGCCGGAAAAATGAGAGGTCAGATATTAGTGGTTGTAGTTCTTGATGCCGGCCTCGGGAGGAGAGTTCTTCAGAGCGGCAGTCAGAGCTTCATCCAGCTGCTTAACGGCCTCTTCCAGATCGATCTGGTCGGACAGGTAAGCACCCACGATGGTGTTGATCATAGAGTCGGCCTCGACGGATGCGGGGATACGCCACCACATATTGGCGGTGTCCAGAGCGTCGCGGACAGCCTTCTGAGAGGCCATCTTCTCCTGCTCCCAGAATGCCTTCCGGGGAGACAGAATGCCGTGGTCGTCATAGAACTTGTTCTGCATATCGTAGCTGGTGTACATCTTGACCCACTCCCAGGCCAGATCCTTGTTGTCGGAGCCGGCGGGGATAGCCACATCCCATGCAGACAGCAGGGTCAGACCGGTCTTTTCAGCAGGCAGCACATCCAGAGCCCACTTGCCCACGATCTTGGACTTTTCGGGGTTGTCGCCGTTCTGAACAATACCCAGAGAGGGCCAGGTCTCACAGACGGCAGCCTTGCCGTCCAGGAAGGCCTGAATGGACTCGTCAACGCCCCATGCCAGGTTGGCGGGATCGGAGACATCCTTCAGAGCGTACAGGTGCTCCAGAGCAGCGCGGGTCTCGGGGCAGTCGATGGTGACATTCCAGTCCTCGTCGGCCCAGTTGCCGCCCATGGACCACAGAACATAGTCGAACACGCCGCCCAGCTGGCCGCTGAGCTCGGAAACGGTAACGCCGTACAGGCCGTTGGCAGGATCGTTCACCTTAGCCAGAGCCTCACGGTACTCCTCCCAGGTGTCGGGGATGCCGTTGGGCAGCAGGTCGGTGCGGTAAGCAAAGGTCTGGGGAGTGGAGGCGTTGGGGATACCGATGATGGTGCCCTGCCAGTCGCCGCAGTTAGCCAGAACATTGTCGATCCACACGCTCATGTCGTAGTTGTCCCGGGCGATGTAATCGGTCAGGGGCTCCAGGAAGGGGGCGAACTCGCCGTCCCACTGAGAGGCCACATCGATGACATCATAGGAGCCGGTGCCGGAGGTCAGATCCAGCAGAGCCTTCTCATGCAGGGTCAGGTAGGGATAGTCCACAACCTCGACCTTTGCACCGGTGGCTGCCTCGAATTCGGGAACCATGGCGCGGGCTGCATCGGCGTAAACACCGGACATATACAGGACAGTCAGGGTCTTGCCTGCATAGGGCAGGCCGCCCTCTGCCTTGGGGGTCTCTGCTGCGGGGGCGCTGCCGCTGCCGCCGCAGGCGGTCATGCCGAGAACCATGACCAGAGCCAGAACAATCGCAATCAATCGTTTCATTGTTTTTCCTCCTGTTGTTATTTTTGCCGCTGATTTCGGCGGAATTTTCCTGCTTTCGTTGATAATATTCAATTACTAACAGGATAAGTTTATTTTACATATAGATTCAGAGAAAGTCAACTGTTGTATTTATACAATATGTTCCAGTGTTTTTGTGCACATCGACTGACGAAAATTGCAAACACAGGAGGAGAAAACCCGGATTCCCCTCTTGCATTTTGCAACGAGGTTGGTTATACTGTATTCATAACCTCGGAGGTTGAAATGATGAAACAGGCACTGAACGCAACGGACATCAAACGACAGAACCAGCGGCTGATTCTGGACGCTGTTTTCCGCAGCGGCTCCACATCCCGCAGCCAGCTGTCCAAGGAGCTGTCCCTGAGCAAGCCGGCAATTTCCGACAATCTGACGGAGCTGCTGGAGGCCGGAATTGTGCGGGAATCCGGGGAAAGCTCCCCCAGCCCCTCCGGCGGGCGGAAGTCCATTCTGCTCCAGCCCAACGGGAACCACCGCTATATTCTTGCCATCAATCTGAACTTTTCCCATCCCTTCCTTGCGCTGGGAAATCTGACGGGGGACATTTTGCAGTCCATGGATTTTTCCGTCCCCCCGGGCTCCTCCACGGAGAATTCGGTGGAGCTTCTGCGGGGGCAGGTGCGCACCATGCTGGACGCACTGGGACAGGAACGGGAGAAGGTCTACTGCATTGGCGTGGCGGCCCCCGGCACCTTTGACGAACAGGGAAATCTGAGCTCCTATAACCCCGACTGCAACGGCCCCATGTGGTGGCAGGTGGATGTCCGCAGCCTGCTTCAGCAGGAGTTTGGCCTTCCGGTACTGATGTATAACGATGTCAAGGCAGCCACTCTGGGAGAGTGGACCAAGGGAGAGGCGTGCAATGTGAAGAACCTGTTCTACCTCAGCGTGGGTCTTGGCATCGGCTCGGGAATCATCCTGAATAATGCCCTGCTGATGGGCGAGCAGTTTGACGCCGGAGAGATCTATGACTATATTGACCCGGCGGCGGCCATGGCAGGCTTCAATCTGGAAAGCACCATCTGCCTGAATTATCTGAAGGACAGCTGCTTCCGGGCCAGACATCCGGCCTTCCCGGTGCGGCAGGAGATCCATCTGAAGGATATTGTCAGGGTTTACCAAGGCGGCGACCCGGTGGTGGTGGAGATTGTGGACAGGATTTGCAGCCGTCTGGCAGTGGTGAGCTTCAACTGCATGAATCTGCTGTCCGCCCGGAACATGGTGTTCGGCGGAGAGTACACCCCCTTCGGAGACTGCTTCATCCGGCATTTGCAGCGGCTGTATCTGCATGCCCGGCGGCCGGTGCCCAGAGTGATGATTTCCAGACTGGGGAAAATGGCCGGTATATACGGCGTGCTGTATCTGGCCAAGGAGAAATATTTTCAGGAATTCTGTAACCGTTAGTTCATCTTGCTTTAAGGAGGCAATGGTATGAAAAAACACATTTTATGCATCGGTGATTCCAACACCCACGGCTACTGCGCCGACCCTGCGGACTGCGCCGACGGCGGCATCCGCTTCAACGAGGACGAGCGCTGGACCTGTCTGCTGCAAAAAGCGCTGGGGGAGGAATACCTTGTGACGGAGGAGGGGCTTTCCGGCCGGACTACCGTCTTCGCAGACCCCATCAATGAGAACATGGATCTGCTGCCTTACCTGTACGCCCTGCTGAAGAGCCATGAGTATATCGATCTGCTGGTGATCATGCTGGGCACCAACGACACCAAGCAGCGGCTGGGAGCCTCGGCGTGGACTATCTCCAAGGGTATGGAGCGTGTGGTGAAGAAGGCCATGGCAACGGATTGCTGGGCACCGGGAGCCAAGCCCAATGTGCTGATCATTGCACCTCCTCCCATCGGCCGGGGTGTGGTAAATACCTGTGTTGCCCCGGAAATGGGAGAGGGCAGTGTGGAAAAATCCGAAAAGCTGGCTGCCTGTTATGAACAATCCGCCAAGCTGCTGGGTGTTCATTTTCTGGATGCCGCCGGGTGTGAGTTCAACACCGTGGACTTTATGCACCTGACCCGGAAGGGGCACCGCCAGCTGGCTGACCGGCTGTCCGCCCTGATTCCCACGCTGGTGTAGAAATTGGAAGAGCCTGTATTCTGCGCATTTTCGGCAGAATACAGGCTCTTTTGCAGGCGGACAGAATGCAGGAAAACGAGACTTTTCAGATTCTGCCTGCCGTGATATAATAATTCGTACATATCAGCTCAAGGCAGCAAAGCGACAAATTGGAATTTGTGGGGCTGCCCAAAGCCTCCCCTGTGTAAGGGGAGGTGGCAAAAATCTATTGATTTTTGCCGGAGGGGTTGTCAATCCCCCAGTCAGCTTTGCTGACAGCCCCCTTTACACAAGGGGGCCTTTAGATCGCCAAATTCCAATTTCTCAATCAGCTGCGCACAGCCGATAAGCATTATTTTTGAATGATTCTTGAAACGGTCACAGGAGAGACAGAATATGAAGAAGCTTTTGCCCTATCTGAAGCGGTACACCATGGAAAGCATCCTTGCGCCGCTGTTCAAGCTGCTGGAGGTCTGCATTGACCTGCTGGTGCCGCTGGTGGTGGCGCGGATGATCAACATCGGTGTGGTGAACAACGACCGGGGCTTTCTGCTCCGGTGCTTTCTGGTGCTGATTTTCATGGCACTGGTGGGATTGGCCTTCAGCATCACGGCTCAGTTTTTTGCAGCAAAAGCCAGCACCGGCTTTGCCGCGGATCTGAGGCAGGCGGTGTTTGACCACATTCAGGGCTTCTCCTTCACGGAGCTGGATACGCTGGGAGCCGACACCATGATCACCCGGCTGACGGACGACATCCATCAGGTGCAGACCGGCGTGAATCTGGGGCTTCGGCTGCTGCTGCGCAGCCCCTTCGTGGTGTTCGGTGCCATGGTGATGGCCTTTACCATCGATGTCAGCTGTGCATGGGTGTTCGCGGTGGCCATTCCGGTGCTGTTTGCGGCGGTGTTTGCCATCATGCTGGTGAGCATCCCCCTGTATCAGAAGGCGCAGAGCGGTCTGGATCGCATCACCCGGCTGACCCGGGAGAACCTGACGGGTGTTCGGGTGGTTCGGGCCTTCTGCCGGGAGGAGCACTCCGTCCGGGAGTTTGAGGAGGGAAATCAGGCGCTGACCCGGCTCAATGAGTTTGTGGGCAGAATTTCCGCCCTGCTGAATCCCGTCACCTATGTGCTCATCAATATCGCGGCAGTCTGGCTCATCCACCGGGGGGCTTTGCAGGTCAGCGTCGGCAGAATCGCACAGGGTGATGTGGTGGCTCTGAACAACTATATGCTTCAGATCATTGCAGAGCTGATCAAGCTGGCCTCCCTGATTATCACCCTGACCAAGTCCCTGGCCTGCGCCGGGCGTGTCAGCAGCGTGCTGGCACAGAAAGCCACCATGGATTACCCGGAAGAAACGGCAATTTCCCGGGAAAACCGGTCTGCCGCTGCCCTTCGGTTCGACCATGTCACATTTACCTATCAGAATGCCGGCGCCCCCAGCCTGTGTGACATCAGCTTTCAGGCACTCCGGGGTCAGACCATCGGCATTATCGGCGGCACCGGCAGCGGCAAATCCACCCTGGTGAGCCTGATACCCCGGTTCTATGACCCCCAGCAGGGCAGCGTCTCGCTGGATGGTGTGGATGTCCGCAGCTACACCCGGAAGGCGCTGTGCGAAAAAGTCGGGGTGGTGCAGCAGCGATCTGTGCTGTTTCAGGACAGCATCCGGGACAACCTCCGCTGGGGCAAAGAGAATGCCTCTGACGAAGAGCTCTGGGAGGCGCTGGAAAAGGCACAGGCTAAGGAAATCGTGGAGGCCAAGCCTGGCACGCTGGACTTCCGGCTGGAGCAGGGAGGCCGGAATCTCTCCGGCGGTCAGAAGCAGCGGCTTTCCATCGCCCGTGCGCTGGTGAAAAAGCCGGAGATTCTGATTCTGGACGACAGCTCCAGCGCGCTGGACTTTGCCACGGACGCTGCCCTTCGCAAATCCATCCGCAGCCTTGGCTATCCGGTGACCACCTTTCTGGTGTCCCAGCGGATCGCCTGTATCCGGCAGGCGGATCAGATTCTGGTGCTGGACAACGGGCACCTTGCCGGCTGCGGAACCCACGAGGAGCTGCTGGAAAGCTGCGCCCTGTATCAGGAAATCTACGACTCCCAGTTCCCGGGAGAGGGACGGAAGGAGGGAAATGCGCAATGAAAAATCAGACTGGAAAAGCGGCGGAGAACGCAAAAACCATGCAAAAGCTGTGGCAGTACATTGCCCATTTCCGGGTTTTGCTGGTTTTGAGCATACTCTTGGCTGCCGTGACGGTGGTTTTGCAGCTGTATGTTCCCATTCTGTTCGGCGATGCCATTGACTGCATCGTGGCGGAGCGCCGGGTGGATTTTCCCCGGATGTGGGTCTATCTGCGCCGGGTGCTGATGTTTGCCGCCCTTTCCGGCATCACCGGCTGGATGATGAGCCTTCTGGGCAACCGGATGTCCTACGGCGTGGTGCGCAGCATCCGCTCTCAGGCCATCCGTCATATTCAGAAGCTCCCCCTGTCCTATCTGGATCAGCACAGCTCCGGCGACATTGTCAGCCGGATTATCGCGGATGCCGATATCCTGTCGGACGGCCTGCTGCTGGGCTTTACCCAGCTGTTTTCCGGGATGGTGACCATTGTTGTGACCCTGATTTTCATGTTCTCCCGGAATTTCCGGATCACCCTGCTGGTGATTCTCCTGACCCCTGTCAGCTTCGGGGTGGCGAAGTTCATATCCTCCCGTTCCTACGGCCTGTTCCGAAAACAAAGCGAAATCCGGGGCAGACAGACGGCGCTGATCGAGGAGATTATCGGCAATCAGAAGGTGGTGCGCTCCTACGGCTATGAGGAAAGGGCATCCCGGCGGTTTGCGGAACTGAATGAGGATTTGCGAAAATACAGCGCCCAGGCGGTGTTTTACAGCAGCCTCACCAATCCCTCCACCCGGTTTGTCAACAGCGTGATTTATGCCGGGGTTGCTCTGGTGGGCACGCTGCTGATCCCGGCAGGGAGCTTGACGGTGGGCGGTCTTTCCGTGATGCTGTCCTACGCCAACCAGTATATGAAGCCCTTCAACGATATCAGCTCCGTCATCACGGAGATGCAGAACGCCCTGGCCTGCGCCGCCCGGCTGTTTGCCCTGCTGGAGGAGCCGGAGGAGACCGAGGATGCACCGGGCACGCTGGAGGACATCACCGGTCATGTGGAAATTCAGAATGTGGCCTTCAGCTATGACAAGAGCCGCAGCCTGATTGAGAACTTTAATTTGGAGGTTCAGCCCGGTATGCGGATTGCCATTGTAGGCCCCACCGGCTGCGGAAAAACCACCTTTATTAACCTCCTGATGCGTTTTTACGACACCGACAGCGGCAGCATCCGGGTGGACGGGCAGGAAATCAGAACCCTTTCCCGTCATGCCCTGCGTTCCGGCTTTGGCATGGTGCTGCAGGACACCTGGATCAAGCAGGGCACCGTCCGGGAGAACATTGCCTTCGGCAGGCCGGAGGCCACGGAGGAGGAGATCATCCGGGCGGCAAAGGAGGCCCACAGCTGGGAGTTCATTGAGCGTCTGCCCAGAGGGCTGGATACCGTCCTGTATGAGGACAGCATCAGCCAGGGGCAGAAGCAGCTGCTGTGCATCACCCGGGTGATGCTGACCCTGCCCCCCATGCTGATTCTGGACGAGGCCACCTCCAGCATCGATACCCGTACCGAGGTGCTGATTCAGCAGGCCTTTGACAAGCTGATGCAGGGTAGAACCAGCTTCGTGGTAGCCCACCGCCTTTCCACCATCCGCAACGCCTCCCGGATTCTGGTGATGAAAGAGGGGAAAATCATCGAGCAGGGCACCCATGGGGAGCTTCTGGCAAAGGGTGGCTTCTACACCACCCTCTACAACAGCCAGTTCCAGCAGGCATAAAAGAAGGAAGGCAGCACCGCATAATGGGGCAAAAGATCCGCCGAAGCCCCCATTGTGCGGTGTTGCCTGAAGAATATCCGGGAATTAAAAGCACATCGGCCGCTCCCTTTGGAGGCCGATGTGCTTTTCTTTTTTCGGAATGCAAACCCTTGACACGATTTGTCCCGAACGCACGGCACAATCTGCCCGTGGCCGGAATCCACAGCAGCCGGCAGTATTTGTGTACGGCCGGCCATGAAACGGTACCCCATTTTAACCGGACAGACGCTTCATATCGTCAGCAATTTCGGAATAGAATTACGCAGCAGGAGGTGACCGCTATCCGGAAAATGGCTCCGATCCATGTGATTGTTTACTATCCCGGAACCGAAGCGGGAAAAGAGGCGCTGGCACGCCGGGTATCCGATGTCCATGCGGCAGCCGTGAATCAGCGTCTGAAATCCCTGAACTGCCCCACCAGTCAGAAGCTCGCCTTACTGGATGCGGTCATCGAAACGAAGAAAAAGGAGAACAGGGAACAAGACCTGGGGCAATCATCTGTATGAAGTGCAGAGCAGTGCATTGCCGGATCAGAATTCTATGGGGTGCGGCAGGCAGCTGTGCACACTTTGGGACAATGTGCATACGCTGACTCATGACAGGAGGTTGGCATGGCTGAGAAAAAAGTAATCTATTATGCACGAACATACCGCGCAATCCGTGCAAGCAGGACGAAGTGTTTCCTGTATATCTGTATTCTGATCCTGCCGATGCTGCTGCTTCTGTGGCTTCACCTGGATGACCTGACCCGGTGGATATGCGAAGCGGCACAGTATGCATTTCGGGAGTTCTGCCTGGATATACCCGCTTCCATCCAGACCAAGAACTTTTCGCTGCTGGGGAAAGTGAGTTACCTCAGCGTCAGCACGGTGTACCCGGAATTCCGGATGTGCCTGCTCAACGGGGCAGTGTCCCTGGCCGTTATGATTATCATAGGAAATCTTCCCTGGAAGGGCCGTCCGATGGCCATTTATCTGATTCTGAATGCCGGAATCCAACTGATCAGCAGCCTTTGGTTTCTGTTCGCCGGGGAGCTTTTCCCCTACACCCTGACCCAATATTCCGAACTGTACATGGTGCAGGAGGTGGGCATCTGGATCGTCTTTCTGGTGATGACCGGAGCCGTTACCGGAATCGTTGGCGACAGGGGCTTCCCGGATAAGCTTTTAACGGTTCTGTGCGTTATGGTGTACGCCATTGTCTTCGGAACAGTGCGGTATATTGTATTTTTGTACCTGCTGTATCGCTGCTCCGTGCTGTACATGACATTGCTCTATTTTACGCTGGGGCCTATGTTTGACTTTGTATATCTGGTAATGATCTATGCATTTTTCATAAACCGGATGATCCGGCTTTATGAATCCCACGCAGGAAAGGGGGCATGGAGATGGTCATAAAAATCATGCAGGGTTACATCATTTTTGTAATCATTGTGATGCTCCTTTACACTGTCCGGCATTTCTTCTTTACAATTGTCCGGCTGCTTGGCAGGCAGCGGCTGTATTACAACGATATTGTTACCAGCCGGATGAAGCACATTTCGGTGCTCATTCCCATGCACAACGAGGAGAAGGTGCTGGACACGGTACTGACCGCGCTGCTGGAGTGTGATTACGACGCAGATCGGCTGGAAATCATTCCCATCAACGACAACTCCACGGACAAAACCAGAGAAATGCTGGATGAATATCACAGGAAGTATGAGTTTATCCGGCCGCTGCACCGGAACTGCGCGGATCGGGGCAAACCGGTGGGCCTGAATGATGCCATGCGGATGGCCCGCGGTGAGATCATCATTGTATTCGATGCGGATTACCGTCCCGCCAGAAGTATGCTCAAGCAGATTGCGCTGGCCTTTGAAGATCCCCAGGTGGGGGCTGTTATGGGACGGGTTATTCCCTATAACACCAACAAAAATATGCTGACCCGGCTGATCAATCTGGAGCGTTCCGGCGGATATCAGGTGGATCAGCAGGCGCGTTATAACCTGCGGGCAATTCCCCAGTACGGCGGCACGGTGGGAGGCTTCCGGAGGGATTTCCTGCTGAGTACCGGCGGCTTCAACCCCAAGGTTTTGGCGGAGGATACCGAACTTACATACCGTCTGATTACAAACGGATGGAAGGTAGTCTATGCCAACTCGGCGGAATGCTATGAGGAGTCCCCGGAGAGCTGGAATGTCCGTGGACGGCAGATCCGCCGCTGGGCCAGAGGACACAATGAGGTGCTGTTCCGGTATCTGATACCAACCATCACATCTCCCCATCTGAACCTGTTCCAGAAAATCGACGGCCTGTTCCTGCTGTTCATTTATGCCGTTCCCGTGCTTCTGCTGTTTGGCTGGGGAGTGTCTCTGGCACTGTTCTTTCTGGGACGGATGGATATCTTTGGCGGCTGGTGGGTGCTCTTGTTCCTGGGCGTCTACAATGCCTTCGGCAATTTCGCACCCTTCTTTGAGATCGGAGCAGCTCTGATTATTGACGGCCTGCCCGGTGAGGCACTGCTGCTTCCGCTGATGATGTTCAACTTCTTCTTTTACATGTGGAATATCTCTCTGGGATTCTTCGATGCGGTGGTGGACATCGTTACAGGCAGAGGCGTCAAGTGGGATAAGACCATTCGGTTTGCGGTTAAGGAAGGTGCTGCGAAATGAAAGTGCTGATTCTGGTATTTCTCATCCTGCTGGCGGCACCGCTGATTGTTGCGGTCGTGCATAGTAAGACGCAAAAGAGAAATATCCTCACAATCCGGCAGAGCTATACCAAGGATCCCAGATATTTCGGACGCAGCTTTTCCAAAATGATGGAAGCGGCCATACCGCAGATGAAAGACGGCGTCATCCATTTGTCCCGGGATGAGGCTGTATGGGATGCGGATGCGCATCCGGCATTTCCCGATTCCCCGATCAACGCGGTTGTGATTGCAAGAGCCCATGATTTCTGCCCGGCGGAGGCGGGGCTGAATTTCAAAAAGGAGATTTATTGCGAGGAAAACGCACGGTTTACGGCGGAAAACACCCATCTCCGGGCAGTTTACAGCAAAAAACGGGTGTTGCTGGGAAATGGCTGCCGGGTTCTGCGGTGGGTGGATGCCGAGGGCGCAGTGGCGGTATTTGACCATTGCGATCTGGGGCAGAGCCTGTCCAGCGGGGAACAGCTTGTGGTGGGGTATGACAATACCTTCTGCCGCCTGTATGCTCCGGTGGTTCGGCTGGGGCAGCGCCCTGATGAACCTGACCTGTTTGCACAAAAACGGGATACAAGGCTGTTCCGGCTCCCTGTCTCCGGTGAGAATATGCGGAATGTTCGCTACATTGGCGACGACATGACTTCCGGGGATGGCACTGTGCCCTATTCCATTCTGACCACGCACGATCTCAAGCTCAGTGACGGCTTGATTCTCCGGGGCGATATTCACAGTGACGGTGCTGTGCGTATCATGGAAAAAGCGGTGGTTCTGGGGAATATTTTCGCGGAACGGGATATTCTTCTGGAGCGGGATTCCACGGTGCTGGGCAATGTGTTCACCCAGGGGGATATCTTCTTTGAAAAAGGCGCCTGCGTGGGGCAGCCAAACAGAATCAGCTCCGTAATTGCCCGGGGCACCATCCGCTTTTCCGGCGGAAACAATGTGTATGGATACATCGTAGCCGGAGACGGTGGGTACATCCTGAAAGAGGAACCCGGACAGCAGGATGAAACCGGCGATAACCCATTGCCGGACTACCGTTTCCCGGATGCCATACGGTATCCGGACACCGTCAGATTCCGGAATCTGGAAGCGTATCGGAATCTGGATAAACAGGGTTTCCGGATGGACAGCTACATTCTCCATGTGCAGATTCCCGATGGAGCGGACAGAATTCCGGGCAGTCAGTTTTTCGCGTGCAGGAATCTGAAAACGGTGGTTCTGCCCCAGAGCATCACCGCCATCGAAGATTATGCCTTTACGGACTGCAGAGAACTGACAACCACTCCCGATCTGAAGTGTCTGCCGCTGACCTTTGTCGGAACATCCGCCTTTGAAAACTGCGAAACGCTGTATTTCTCCGGGCTGCCCGATACGCTGCGAGCCATTGAAGGCGCTGCCTTTGCGGGCTGCCGCAGCCTGACGAAGCTGGTATTTTCGGAGGACGCAGCTCTGGAGACGATAGGTGATCATGCCTTTCGGGACTGCTGCGGACTGACCGAGGTGTATCTGCCGGATCGAACCGCCCGTGTCGGGGTCAGTGCGTTCCTGGGCTGCACCGGTCTGCGGCACCTTTCCCTGCCGGAAACGCTGAAGGATCAGCCGGGTGTGAAGGAGCTGCCGGTTCACTGCCCCGATGCCCGGGTTTCCTTCAGAAAAGTGCGCTTCTGTACAGAGGAGGTTGGAAATGAACAAACCGTATAGTACGCTTTTCCTGCTTGCCCTGGCAATTGCATTGGCAGTGGGCTGTGTTATTTTGCAGGAGCAGGCCGCTGCCCTGAAAAGTGCCGAAGCAGAAGAAGTCTATCATCCGGAATTACGGGATGCGTACAATGCATTCGGTCTGCCGAATCAGCAGTCCCTCTCCAACCGGAAGCTGTATGAAGGAAACGGCATCGCACTGTATCCGGATCGGGTTCTCCGGCTTGATACATACCTGGCAGGCGGCGCTCAATATGCCGCCGAAACCGCTGCCGCGGTTCTGGAGTATGCGCCGGAGCTGGAGGCGTTCTATATTCTGCCGATTCCCGAAAGGGCTGTGCTGGAGGCAGATTTTCCGGAAAAAACCGCAGAATATAAAGCCTTCGTGGAGGAGCTGAAGACCTGCTCCGGAGACGGCGTGACCGTATTGGATCCCCTGCCGGAGCTTTTGGCGCACCAGGATGAATACATCCACTTCCGGACGGAGAATTCCTGGACCATGCGGGGCGCGTTTTATGGGGCGCAGGTATTCCGCAGAGCGTTGGGATATGAGGATGAAAGCCTGGACGCATACAGAGTCTATGTGTTTGGAAAGTTTTCGGGGGGTCTGAACACAGAGGCCCAGTCGCTGCTGGGGGACAGTGAATGGAGCGAAACCATTGCGGATATGGAGAGCGACCCCTTCTTTATCCATATCAAAGGCGACGATCCCAACCGGCAGCAGCTGACCTTTGAAAACAGCACCGGAGAAATGGAAACGATAGCCTGCAGCACCATCCGGATGAACAGTATTGGTCCATCTGCGGTGATTGGATCGAATTATTGTCACAGTATCGTGGAGGGTAAGGGCGAGGGAAGCCTGATCCTCATTGCAGATTCCTCCGGTCAAATGCTCATTTCCTATCTCACAGATCTGTACGGCAAAATTTATGTTGTGAATGGGCACACAGACGGGAATTTTATGCAGGATCTGAACACCATCTGTTCTTCCCTGGATGTCCATCAGGTTCTGTGGGCACAGCGGGGATTCAGAGTGGGAAACCGGTCCTATATGAAGGCGCTGAATCCGTTCATGCGGAAAGGGGGCTGAGGCGGTTGATCCAACTGTTCGATATGTGGCTGTCCCTTTTCGCGGAAAAAACAGGGATTGCCGGTAAACTGTTCCTGGATGCGCAAACCGTGGCTGCCATACTGGTGCTGCTGGGCATCTGCCTGGTGCTGGCGGGTATCCGGGTGTACCGCCTGATTACCTCCGCCCTGCTGTTCGGGGCAACGGCAGTTGTGATATGTATCTGTATGGCGGGAAATGCCGACTGGCGCGCCACGGTCACTGCGTTTACCATCATCGGCTGCCTTCTGGCGTTTGCTGCATACAGCTGGAAGCTGCTGGACGCCGTGATTTTCAGTGCCCTTGCGGCTACTGCCCTTCTTTGGCACGGCTGTCCCCTTTGGTGGGCGGCCTGCATCGCCGGCATCCTCGCCGGCGGACTGACCTGCCTGTTTCCCCTTGTCGGGATCACATTCTTTACCGCAGCGGCAGGAAGCTGTCTGATCATGGAGCTGTTCCCGGGCAATTTCACGGCCATACCCGCAGCTGCCGCGGCCTGCGCAGGAACAGGCGTGCAGCTTCTGCTGTTCGGACGGAAGCAGAAGCTGTTCATCAGCACCATGCCGGGAAAGGTCAGACTCTGGCTTTCGCAGAGAAAATCATCCGCAAGGGGATAGCCCCGGAGAAGGAGGCGGCAATGAATACCGTTTTTCGAAAAGAAATCAAATACCTTATCCCCAGGTGTTCCGCCCTGAGCCTGCAGCGCAAGCTGGATAAGATCATGGAGCGGGATCAACACGGGGATCAGGGCAACTATTTTATCCGTTCCCAATACTTCGATTCCCTGTATGACCGGGATCTGGCTGACAATCTGGATGGAGTTTACCATAAGAGGAAAATACGGCTGCGGATCTATGGGCTGGATGCGCCTGTCGCCAAGCTGGAATACAAATGCAAAAACGGTCAGGATGGTGTCAAATATTCCCTGACGATTACCCGGGAAGAAGCGCTGCAAATGGAACAGGGGGACTTCTCCTTTCTGCTCCGTTACAACCGGGAGCTGGCCACGCGGCTGTATCTGCGAATGACGGAAGGGGTTTACAGACCCAAAGCCATCATCGATTATCAGAGGCTCGCCTTTGCCTGCCCGGCAGGAGATGTCCGCATCACCTTCGATACGGATATCCGGGGGGCGGGATATCCCTATGGGCTGTTTGAGCCTGTCAGCACCAACGCTCTGAGCAGTCCCGAGCAGGTTCTGATGGAAGTCAAGTATACCGGCATCCTGCCGGAAGATATCTGCCAGACGCTGAAACAAGCGGATGACCTGCCCACAAGCAACAGCAAATACGCTATTGCGAGAATGCAATATCTGTAAAATCCCACAGACGGCAGGCTGGAAGCCGGAAAGGACCACATTATGAGAGAGTTTATTATTGAAAATCTGACCAATACGGAGTCCCTGCAAATTACCGTGATTCTGATGAACAATATTGTGGCGCTTGTAACCGCGTTTTTCATCATGTTCACTTATAAAATTTCCTACGATGGGAGTGCCTACAGCCACAAATTCAACATTTCCCTTGGGTCGGTCACCATTATTACCGCCATGATCATGAGTGTCATCAGCAACAATGTGGCACTGTCTCTGGGCATGGTGGGTGCTCTGTCCATCATTCGCTTCCGCACGGCTGTCAAGGATGTCCGGGATGCCACCTATATTTTCTGGGCAATCGCTGCCGGAATCGGCTGCGGCGTGTCCCAGTATGCGCTGATTGCCATTGGTTCCGTGTTTCTGCTCCTGTTCCTGTTCCTCACCAAAAAAGGCTTTGCCTCCAACAAGAAGCTCCTGGTGGTTCAGGGAGAGCTGGATGTCATGCACAGGATCGAGGCAGCCGTTGACAATTATTTCGACGGCAAGGTGCACTTCAGTATGCGCAATGTGACAGAAACCAGCTGCGAGCTGGTATATTCCGTTGGCGAGGGGCTTTTGGAGAAGGCTGCCAAGGACAAGCAAATGGATATCACGGAAAAGCTGATAAAGCTTGAAGGCGTCAAGCGGGTCAATCTTGTGGATCAGAAAGATGAGCTTACCCGGTAAACACAGGACTTGGACACCCGGGAGGTGATGTCATGAAACGGCTGAAAGGGTTTATTGCCTGCGCTGCGATGGTGGCAGTTCTGATGTCTGCCGTCATCGCCGGTAACTATGTCACCCGGTCAGAAGGGGAAGCTCCGTCCCATAAGCGAAGCTCCATCACAAAAGAGCAGATGAAGGACTGGGATGCACCGGATGAAGAGGTTCTGGATTATTACGGCATCGGCCGGTTTCGCACCAAACTGCCTGTGGTCTATCTCAACACAAAAGGGCAGCAGGTGCTGAAGGAAAACTATATCATGGGAACGGCGGCGCTTCTGGATGCGGACGGAACGGAACAGTCCGTTTACGCTGTCCCCAATTCCATTTACACGGCTGCCATCAAGTACCGGGGCGCTTCCTCCTACAGCAAGTTTGACAAGAAGCAGTTCCGGATCAGGTTCTACAAGTGGGATTCCGGTAAGGAAGCATCGGTTTCCCTTGCCGGCATGGGCAGAAACAGCGAATGGGTTCTGAACGGGCCTTATCTGGATAAGACGCTGATGCGCAACAAGCTGGTGTACGATCTTGCCAGGGAGCTGAATGGCTGGGCGCCGGATTCCCGGTTCGTGGAGTTGTTTGAGGACGGCGATTACAAGGGCGTCTATCTGGCAGTTGAGCCTGTAACCAATGGGGAAAGCCGGCTGCGGCTCTCGGAATTCAGCCTGCTGTCCGGACAGACTGCCTACATCGTCAACCGCGACCGTATCGGCATGGAATCAACGGAGCTGGAAACCTACGGCAAAATCCACGGCTATACCAGCAATGCCCTGTATTATTCCTATCCGTCGGAAAAGAGTATTACCCGGCAGCAGCTGGCGTATATTACAGAGGATGTGTCTGCCTTCGAGAAGGCGCTGTATGGCGAGAATTTTCAGGATCCGGATCTTGGATATGCCGCATATATCGACATAGACAACTGGGTGGATTATTTTATCATCAACGAGTTTGCCATGAACTATGATGCCGGAAACCTGTCCACCTATGCCTACAAGGAGCTGACCGGAAAGCTGCAGCTGGCTGTCTGGGATTTTAACAACGGATTTGACAATTTTCAGAGGAGTCCACTGGAGGAAACGGAATTTTATACGGTGGAGAACAGCTGGATCAATCGAGTCTGTCAGGATCGGAATTTCATCGATAAGGTGGTCAGCAGGTATCATCAGCTGCGGCAGTCCACCTTGTCGGATGCCCACATTCAGGAGCTTATGACCTCCTACCGGGAGCAGCTGGGTGACGCCGCCTTCCGGAATTTCAAAGTTTGGGGTTACTCCTTTCGGGAAGATCTGCTGGTAGAAGGTGACAGCGGAACGGACAGAAACATCAGAAGCTATGAACAGGCGCTGACCCAGCTGGAAACAACCATCCGTAAGCGGCTTGCCTATCTGGATCAAAACATGGAAGCCCTATACGATTACTGCTTGAATTAAGAGGTTTAGGAGAAAAAGAATATGAAAAAGATCCTGGTGGTTTTTGGGACCAGACCGGAAGCAATCAAAATGTGCCCGCTGGTGCTGGAACTGAAAAAAAGTCCGCTTCTGGACACCAAGGTGTGCGTGAGCGGTCAGCACCGGCAGATGCTGGAGCAGGTGCTGGACATTTTCGGGGTCGTACCGGATTATGACCTGGCGGTCATGAAAGCCGGTCAGGATCTGACGGATGTCACCACCTCCATTCTCACCGGAATGCAGGAAGTCCTGCGGCAGGAAAAACCGGATGTGGTTCTGGTACACGGGGATACTTCTACGGCATTTGCGTCCTCGCTGGCGGCATTCTATCAGCAGATTCCGGTGGGGCATGTGGAGGCAGGTCTGCGTACCCACAATATCTGGTCTCCCTATCCGGAGGAATTCAACCGTCAGGCAATCGGGCTAACCGCCGCCTATCATTTCGCACCCACGGAAACCGCCCGGCAGGCTCTGCTGCAGGAGGGGAAGAATCCGGATACGATTTATGTGACCGGCAATACGGGCATCGATGCTTTGTTCCATACCATACGCAAGGATTTCTCCCATCCGGAAACGGAGTGGGCAAAGGGCAGCCGCCTGATTGTTCTTACTGCCCACAGACGGGAGAATCTCGGTGAACCCATGCGAAAAATGTTCCGCGCCATCCGCAGAGTGGTGGATACATTCCCGGATGTGAAGGTGCTGTATCCGATTCACATGAATCCCAGGGTTCGGCAAATCGCAGCGGAGGAATTTGGAAATCGTGACCGGATTCGGATTGTGGAGCCGCTGGATGTGGTGGCGTTCCACAATCTCATGGAGGCCAGCTACCTTATCATGACCGACAGCGGCGGCATTCAGGAGGAGGCTCCTGCCCTGGGCAAGCCTGTTCTGGTTATGCGGGACACCACGGAACGCCCGGAGGGCGTAGAGGCAGGCACGCTGAAGCTGACCGGAACGGAAGAAGACACCATTTTCGCCGAATGCAGCAGACTGCTGACAGATACGCAGACATACCGGCGTATGAGCACGGCCACCAATCCGTATGGTGACGGAAAGGCAAGTCAAAGAATCCGGAAAGTTTTGGAGGAAGCGAATGTCTGATCACCCCTGGGTCTTCCGCTTTGCGATGGCCGCGCTGGTGTTTGCGGTTCTTCTTTCGGCTGCATATTCCTATGCGGACAAGCGTTACCGAAGATTGAATCAGGAAAAGTACACGCCGAAGCTGCAGTGGATTGACACGGTGATGGCCGGGCAGATGAAAAAACCTTTGTCTGGGCGATGGCAGGAATGGCCGCGGTACAAACCGGCGACACAGAGACGCTCTGTTCCTTTTTGAAGACCTATGAGTCCACTTTTGCCGCCAACCGGAAGTACCCCCTGTATACCGGGGAGGCCGGATGGGTCTGCCGGAGCTGCGCCGGACTGCACAGGTTGTATACGGCGCAAATGAACCGTCACCTTTTCGGCTTGTTTTCATAAGCCAAACATTGACAGAAAACCCACAGAACATGAGTCCTCACTGGAGAGAGGGGATGTTCTGTGGGTTTTGCTGTGGGATGGATACGGATTCTCTTTTAAAGTGTTTTGTGCTTATCGGTTTTACTCAGCCGGTTGATAAATTGTTATTTAATTGACAATTGAAAATTGATAATTGATAATTGTTGGTATCCCTTCGGGATGAATTTAAAAAGAAAAACCGAGAGAAACCGCAAAAAATGATTTCAAAATCGTCCCGAAGGGACACAATCATTTTCAATTATCCATTATAAATTATCAATTCGACGAAGTCGATAAATTCCAGTTTGTCGCTTTGCTGACTTAAGCCGATATGCACAGAATGTTTCATCAATCCGGATGGAACATTTTTATCGAGAATTCGTATGAGAAATCGTATCAGGCGGGAGGAAACGGATATGCGGAAAAACGCGGAAGCAATCGCCATCTATTCCCGGAAGTCCAAATTTACGGGCAAGGGCGAGAGCATTGGCAATCAGGTGGAGCTGTGCAGAGAGTATGTGCGCAATTTCTTTGGGGAGGAGTACGCAGACCGCTGTGTGGTGTTTGAGGACGAAGGCTTTTCCGGCGGCAATCTGAACCGGCCTGCCTTTCGGGATATGATGGAGGGGGTCAGGAAGCACCGGTTCAAGGCAATCGTCGTGTATCGGCTGGACAGAATCAGCCGCAATATCAGCGACTTTGCCAGCCTGATCGATGAGCTGACCAAGCTGGAGGTGTCCTTCGTCTCCATCCGGGAACAGTTCGACACCAGCACCCCCATGGGACGGGCGATGATGTTCATTATCTCCGTGTTCTCCCAGCTGGAGCGGGAGACCATTGCCGAGCGCATCCGGGACAATATGCACGAGCTGGCAAAGACCGGACGCTGGCTGGGCGGCAACGCTCCCACGGGATTCAAGTCTGAGGCAGTCAGCAAGGTCACGGTAGACGGGAAAACCCGAAAATCCTTCAAGCTGGTGCCCATCCCCGAGGAAGCGGAAATTCCCAAGCTGATTTTTGACCTGTACACCGAAACCGATTCCCTGACCGCCGTGGAAGCGGAACTGCTTCGCCGGAGAATCAAGACCAAGCAGGGGAAGGACTTCACCCGGTTTGCCATCAAGGCTATCTTGCAGAACCCGGTGTACATGGCGGCGGATGAAGCAGCTTTTGAATACTTCACCCAGCGGCAGGCGGATGTCTGCTTCCCCAGGGAAGCCTTCGACGGCAAGCACGGCATTATGGCCTACAACCGCACCGATCAGGAGAAAGGGAAAACCACGGTTCTTCTGCCAGTCAGCGAATGGATTATCGCTCTGGGACAGCATCCGGGACTGGTGCCCTCCGGGCAGTGGATCAAGGTGCAGGAATCTCTGGAGCGGAACAAATCCAAGGGCTACCGAAAGCCCCGGAACAACGAAGCCCTGCTCACCGGCCTGCTGTTCTGCGCCTGCGGCCAGCGGATGTATCCCAAGCTGTCCAAACGGTTCACGGCGGATGGTCAGCCGATCTACACCTATGTCTGTAAAATGAAAGAGCGCAGCAAGCGCCAGCGGTGCAACAAGCGAAACGCCAATGGCAATGTACTGGATATGGCAATGATTGAGCAGATCAAGGCTCTGACGGAGCATGACAGCAGCTTTCTGAACCAGCTGGAAAAGAGCCGCCAGTTCTATACCGGCAGCCGCCAGCAGTATGAAACCCAGCTGGCAGAGCTGAGAGCAGAATATGGGGAGAATGAAAAGACCATCAACGGTCTGATTGATTCTCTGGCTATGGTCGGTGACTCCATCGCAAAGCCCCGTGTTCTGAAGCGGATTGAGGAGCTGACCGAAACCAACCGGGAGATTGAAAACCGAATCCATGAGCTGGAGGGTCTGACCTCCACCAATGCCCTCAGCGATGGGGAGTTCGATCTGCTCCGGCAGATGCTGTCCGTGTTCCAAACCAATATCGACGAAATGTCTGTGGAGGAGAGACGGGCAGCCATCCGAACCGTGGTTCGCAAGGTGATTTGGGACGGCGTGAACGCCCATGTGGTGCTGTTCGGCGCGGAGGAGGGCAAGATCGAGTACCCGGATATGGTGAGCCGATATGCTGACACGGAGGATGAAAGCACCCCATTGGGGTGAGGATAGCAAATGAAATCCTGATGTATTTCCGCTCCCAGCGGAAGAATGCGCAGGATGTATCCCTGTCGGAGGCTATTGAAACCGGGACGGATGGGGCATCGCTGTCGCTGATGGATGTGGTCTGCGAGGACTGCGATCTTCTGGAACAGGTGAGCACCCGGCAGATGGTTCAGCAGTTGCGCAGTGCCATGAACACCTGCCTGACGGAGCAGGAGCGGCAGGTGATCTGCCTGCGCTATGGGTTGGCAGGCAAAGCGCCCCAGCGCCAGCGGGAGGTGGCGGCACAGACCGGAATCAGCCGCAGCTATGTATCCCAAAGCGGCTATTGTAAACGATTGACCGTTAGGAAATCGCTTCAAACTGTGCTTACAGTTAGCTGTTTGAAGCGGAATTTAATATAGATTTGTTTGTCCTCGCTGAGTTCAATGCGTTCAATGAGGCTGACCAGCAGCTCCCGGCTGGCGCAGGCACTTTCCCGGAAACGCTGAACCAGTGCGTTTGCTTCATCCTCCGCTTTGGCGGGGGATTCTTTTTTCTTCTCCAGTTCCTTGCGCTGATTTTGCAGCCTGGCTCTGTCGGATTTCACCTTGCAATAGATTCGCTGGAAGTCGTCTTCGCTGAGAATACCGGAGAGCTTATCCATGTACATTCGGTCTAAATTGGCAGTCATGGACTCGATCCTGCCCTGCAAGGACTGAATCTCCCCTTCGGTGCTGTCCGCGGTTCTGGCGGCTTCCACGGCTTTCTGCGCCATTGGCAGCAGCTGGTCAGCGCCCAGATACGCCTGACAGACTTCCCGAACCTTGGCAAGCACAGCCTCTGTGACGGTCTGCTCCTTGATGGAGTGGCAGGTGCAGACACCGGCTTTGGTGAAGCGCTGATAGGTGCGGCAGACGAAGAACAGGCGGTCGTCTCCGGCGGCGTTCCGGCGGTTCAGCACTGCCAGGGGATAGCTGCACTCATGGCAGAAAATCAAACCCTTTAATAAAAAGTCGTATGTCCTGCTCCGGGTGTGTCTGCGGCTTTCCACCAGCAGCCGCACCTTGCGGAAGGTTTCGGCATCTACCAGAGGCTCGTGGGTTCCCTCCACCACAACCCAGTTTTCTCTGGGCTGTTTCAGACACTTCTTCGATTTGTAACTGATCTTTACCATACGGCCCTGAACCATATTTCCGATATAGGTTTCATTTTGCAGCATTTCAGAGATTCGCTCACTGCTCCACAGGCCGGCGTAGGGGCCACGCCTTCCCATACTCCATCCGCAGTAAGTTGCAGGGGTCGGTATGCCCTCCTCATTGAGAGTGGCGGCGATTTTTCGGCAGCTCACCCCATCCAGCGCCATGGCGAAGATCCGCCGCACGATGGGTGCCACTTCCTCGTCAATGATGATCTTGTTCTTCTGCGTGGGGTGCATCTTGTAGCCATACATGGGCTTGCCGCCGATGAACTGCCCCCTGCGCTGCTTATCCCGTTTGACGGACTTGATCTTTTTTGAGATATCCTTGGCATACATATCGTTCATAATTGACCGGAAGGGAGTGATGTCATTGGCAGTGGATTCCACGCCGGTGTCGATGCCGTCCAGCAGGGAAATGTAACGCACACGCTTTTCCGGGAAGTACCGCTCCATGTAGTGACCGGTCATAATGTAGTCGCGGCCCAGACGGGACAGGTCCTTGGTGATGACCATATTGACCTTTTTGGCTTCAATGTCCGCAAGCATCCGCCGGAATGCCGGGCGGTCAAAGGTGGTTCCGCTGTAGCCGTCATCGATATAGGTGTCGTATACGGAGAGCCGATGCTGTTTTACAAATTCATCCAGCAGAGAGTTCTGGTTGGTAACGCTTTGGGAAGGGCCTTCGCTTTCATCCTCCCTGGATAACCGGATGTATTTCGCCACATGGTAAGCCATGGGGTCGCTGATTTCCATGAACATAATTACCTCCCTGGGAAGCTCTGAAATTAGCGACCATCGCTGTTAAGATGCACCATCCTGGGTGGCTATGGCAAATGTGCGAAGCTCCTTTTGTAAAAAGAGGCGGAAAGATTCCTGAATGATTTCAGCGATGTCTTTTCCCTCCTCGGAATACTCGCAGTGGATTACGACGGTTTTCGTATTCATAGAACGCCTCCTTTGGTCAATGGTATGCAGGAAGCCGGGGCGAATTGTGCCGGAGTGCGTTATCTTCCTTGCTGAGCGTCAGCCCGGCGGTGCCATAATGCCATCGCTGCTGCCCGTAACGGGCGGATTCCCACTTCCCACCCCCACCCTGGCAGATGTGCATGATATGCATAATCCTGCTGCAAATCATTCGGATTCTGTGGATACTGCCCATTGCAATTTCAGACATTTCAGAGTATTATATCTATATTACGCAAGAAAGAAAATAGGAACTTGCAAATTTGAGTAATACTCGGAGGTAGCTATGAAACCCTATTCCGAAATGACACGCCAGGAATTGCTGGAACAGAAGGCAGCGCTGAAAGCGGAGTACAATGAATATCAGAAGCGGAAGCTGACGCTGAATATGGCCCGGGGCAAGCCCGGTCAGGATCAGCTGAATCTTTCCATGGGCATGATGGATGTGCTGAACAGTGACAGCGACCTGACCTGTGATGACGGCACCGACTGCCGCAACTACGGCGTGCTGGACGGCATCGACGAGTGCAAGGAGCTGATGGCGGACATGATGGAGGTGCGGCCCGATCAGGTGATCATCTACGGCAACTCCAGCCTGAATGTGATGTTCGACACGGTGTCCCGATCCATGCTCCACGGCGTCATGGGCAGCACACCCTGGTGCAAGCTGGAGAAGGTGAAGTTTCTTTGCCCGGTTCCCGGCTATGACCGGCACTTCGCCATCACCGAGTATTTCGGCATCGAGATGATCAACATTCCCATGCTGCCCACCGGCCCGGATATGGACATGGTGGAGGAGCTGGTGTCCTCCGATCCGGCCATTAAGGGCATCTGGTGTGTGCCCAAGTACAGCAACCCTCAGGGCATCTCCTATTCTGACGAGACCGTAAGGCGGTTCGCCAGACTGAAGCCCGCCGCCATCGACTTCCGGATTTACTGGGACAACGCCTACACCATTCACCACCTGTATGACCACGATCAGGATCATCTGATTGAGATTCTGGCGGAGTGCAAGCGGGCGGGCAATCCGGATCTGGCCTACAAGTTCGCTTCCACCTCCAAGATCAGCTTCCCCGGCTCCGGCATCTCCGCTCTGGCGGCCTCCGAGAACAATCTGGTGGACATTCGGGCACAGATGAAGGTGCAGACCATCGGCCACGACAAGGTGAACCAGCTGCGCCATGTGCGCTTCTTCGGGGACATCCACGGCATGGTGGAGCATATGCGGCTCCACGCCGACATTCTGCGGCCCAAGTTTGAGCTGGTGAGAACTATTCTGGAAACCGAGCTGGGGGGACTGGGTATCGGCACCTGGACCAACCCCAAGGGCGGCTACTTTGTGTCCTTTGAGTCGCTGGACGGCTGCGCCAAGGAGATCGTCTCCCGGTGTAAAAAGGTGGGGCTCGTCATGACCGGCGCCGGCGCCACCTATCCCTACGGCAGGGACCCCCACGACAGCAACATCCGCATTGCCCCTTCCTTCCCGGCTCTGTCCGATCTGGAGCTGGCCATGAAGGTATTCACCTGTGTGGTGAAGCTGGTCAGCGTGAAAAAGTATCTGGCGCAGATGGACAGCCAGAGCACCGGAGAATAATCCTGGTTCCCCGGAGACTGCAGGTTCGCATAACTGGACACCAACTTTGATACGATGGATATCATGGTTGGTGTCCGGTTTTTTTGTTCTTTTGAAATATGAAAAAAGCATATCGGCCTGAGTCAGCAAACCGGCAAATTGTCATTTGTGGGGATGCCCAAAGCCTCCCCTGTGTAAGGGGAGGTGGCAAAAATCTATTGATTTTTGCCGGAGGGGTTGTCAATCCCCCAGTCAGCTTCGCTGACAGCCCCCTTTACACAAGGGGGCCTTTGAGCTCACTAAATTCCAATTTGTCGTTTTACGGACTTAAGCGAAAATGTACAATAGGAAAACCGTATTCAGTTGTCCTTTCCACCCCTGCTCCGGCAGACCCGGCACTCGTCGGGGTGGGTGTCCACCAGAACAATGTCCGGGCCGATGCGGCGGATGGCACTCCAGGGAATCACAAATTCCTCCCGGCGACCCAGCATCCCCAGCCCCTTGCAGGGGGCCGGAACCACAATGGCGCAGACCTTGCCCTCGGTGATTTCCACCTGCACATCGGCGATGAACCCCAGCCGCCGCCCGTCGCTGACGCAGATGACCTCCTTACATTGCAGTTGGGTAAATTTCATGGACATCCAGCTCCCCTCCGTTTGATCCCTGCATCTATTGTATGCGGCGAAGGGGAGGGATGTGCATATTGAATTGACAATTGACAATGGAAAATTGACAATTAAGGAATCCCTTTGGGATGATTTTAGAATAAAGGGCTAAAAGCCGTACAAATCTTTTCTAATTTGTCCCGAAGGGACACCACAATTGTCAACTGTCAATTGTCAATTGTCAATTCAAGACTGCTTTAGCTGCTGACGCTGACGCTTTTGCGCATGGCTCCAATGGCGCCCTTCTCCAGCCGGGACACCTGAGCCTGGGAGATCCCCAGCAGCCCGGCCACCTCCATCTGGGTTTTGCCGTCGTAGAACCGCAGGGAGAGAATCTCCTTTTCCCGGGGACTGAGGCGGCGGAAGGCGTTTTGCAGGGTGATGTGCTCCATCCAGCCCTCCTCGGTGTTCTTGGTGTCCCGAACCTGATCCATGACGGTGAGAGGGTCGCCGCCGTCGGAGTAGATAGGATCGAAAAGGCTCATGGGGGCGCAGACCGCATCCAGCGCCTGATTCACATCTTCAATGGGAATGTCCAGAAGCTGGGCGATTTCCTCCAGAGTGGGGTCCCGGTTCATCTGGGCGGTGAGCTGCTCCTTGCACTGCAAAACCCGGTAGGCCACATCCCGGATAGACCGGGAGACCCGGATGGGGCTGTTGTCCCGGAGGTAGCGGCGAACTTCTCCGGCGATCATGGGAATGATATGCAGAAAGCGAAATACTATTAACCTACCAAAAGACCCTGTTCTTCTGCCAGCATTTTAATAACTTTTTCTTCAACTAAATGCACTCTAATCAGGTGATTATTGAAGATTTCCACCTTTTCAATCACATCATGGAAAAGGTTCTGCCGCTGCTTTTCTGTCATAGTGGGCCACTTGTCTTCCAGATTCTTTAACTTGTCAACAACCTGTTTGGCCTGAGAGCTTCTAACCGCCCGTTCCTGTTCCTCGGTGAATTGCTTGGTTAATTCTGCAATTCGCTTCTTGGATTCTGCCACCATTTGCAGAGAAACGCCGCCGTCTTCTTCCTCGCTGCACACAAGGTTATACAGACTGGCAAGCCGCTTCTTCTCTTTCTCCAAATCCTGTTTGGTGGTGCTGGTTGCTGCTGCCTTAATGGTGCTTACTTCCTTGACCTCTGGAAGCTGCATTTTCAGCAGCTTATTTAATACGGCGGCTTCTACCTCGTCAGCCCAAAACAGACCTTGAGGGCAATCCTCAGCTTTCTTAAACCGTGCCTTGGAACTCTTAACCGTTGCATAGCAGACCAATTTCTTTCTGCCATGGGGCCCCCATTGCTGGTATCTCATGTGCCCACCACAGTGACCACAATAGACAATACCCGAAAGAAGGTAGTTGCTAGACCCTCTGTTGCTGCTTCTGGCCTTTAATTCCATTTGTGCCCTGTCATAAGTTGCCCTGTCAATAATTGGCTCATAGGCATCCTCAGACCGAATAGCGCCCCAATTCAAAGTACCCACATAGGTTTCCCGCTTCAGAATTAATCTTACATGGCTGTCATGGGAGAAACCCAACATAATGGCGATTTTTTCTGGCGGCATCCGTTCATCAAGGTATAATCTGAATACTTCTTTAACCTTTTCGGCTTCCTCTGGGTTGATTTCCAATTTGCCTGTGTTGGCATCATAATAATAGCCATAAGGCACACCGCCGCCGCCTGGGAAATAACCCTTTTTTGCTCTGACCTTTTTGCCCTCACTCAGCTTTCTAACAATCTGGTCACGGTCATACTCAGCCAGCATGGCGAACATTGCCAACATCATCTTGCCCATCGGGTCACCGCTGTCAACACGGCAAAAGGATTCTGCAACGCTATTAAAATTAATGGTTTCCTTGTTTTTGGAAATAACCTTGCTGCCTGTTGTCTTATGGGCTTGCTGCTGGTCTGCTGCCGACAAAATGTATTCCTGAATGAACTCTAGTGTGCCCAACAAAGTACGGCCCAATCTGTCCAGCCTAGCAACTGTGAACCGATTAATTCTAATCTTGGACTGTCCAGCATTATAGGCCATGATTAACGCTTTCACATTATTCAGAGCGGGTCTGTCCATAGTTGTACCTGTTACACCATCGTCAATGAAAACAAGCAAGTTGCCCAGCCCTGTACTCTTGGCGTAGCCCATAATGTCTTTTTCCTGAATGTCAAGGCCGTACTTTTCGACCTGTCCTTCAGTGGAAACACGCTCATAGGCCACATTGAGTAAATAGTTACCGTTTTCGTCCTGTTCAACAATTCCATCAATTAAGATTTTGTATGAAATATCATCCCAAACAATGTTGTTTTGTTTGATAATGGTACTTAATTTTTTACCCATTGTCAATCACCCCCATATATTTGCCCCTATCATAACTCAAGATTTCGCAATATGCAAGAGGTATTATGCGGATAACGAAAAATACCAGATATGGCAAAGCACATCTGGTATTCCAAAATATATGTTAAGCTGCTTCTGTTTCGCAAGTCTGAATATTGGCCTTGTCTGACAGTCGAAGCGTGCTGGTATCGTCAATCAATTCATTACCTAAATACACTTCTACCACCCAATCCATACATTGCTCCTTTCTCCGCAAATTCTAACCAAATTTATTCTTCTTTAATCCTTATAGTTAGAATCGGCTCAAAAGGGAGGGCGAAACCAAATATTTTTAATTTAATCCAGAATTGTTGTTTCGGGTCGGGCTTTTTTGTTGCATAGTGGGGGAGGGGGATTAATAAAGCAACCCCAATATTGAGGCTGCATAGCTTTCCGAAAATCAGTAACGTCATTTGAAATGACGGAACTCTACGTATTAATCCGACTTATCAGGAATAGGGAGAATGAAATAAGCAGCCCCAGCAAAGAGGCTGCTTAGGTAGCATGAGTGAAATTAGATTACAGGTTAGTACCATTCCACTGGCCATAGACGGCAACGGCATCCTGAGCGGAGGCCTGATTACCACCCATAGAGCCCATGCGGATGAATACAGTGTACTCAGAGTTACGATAGGTCTGTGAGGTCAAAGTAATATTGTCTCCAATAACAGCACGCAACTTATTGTAGAGGTATGCTCTCTTTGTGGTCGCTGCGGTATCAGCATCCATTGTGTTCAATGTGACATTTTTGCCAGAAGGAATAGCGGTGCCGCTATTATCTTTACCCGTTTCAATTTCATTAATTCTAGCATTTGCCATCACGAATACTGCAGCATTGGAACCACCACCAGTGGGGAATGTAATGGTTAGTCCACGCATATTACCAGCGGGGGCATACTTAGTTTCATCCTTCTGACGTGTGGTATCATTGAAATGCCATTGATTTTCGTCTGCTCCAGTTCCATAGGAAGTACTATCCTTAGATGCCTTATCGATAATGGCATTTGTAGTATCTGCTGTATAAGTGCCGTCTACATAGCACGACTTATTTCCTTTAATGCTATAAGTCAAGCACTCGTCATACAGGCCTCCCAGCATCCGTTGATGGTGTCGTTTTAGGTCGTGAAATAGCAAAGATTATTACCATAATGAAGAATCCTCACAACCATTACTCCTCCAGAGATATTACCTATGAATGGAAAAAGGGCGGTGAGGAAAAGGGCCTTTTTGCCAGAATTGGGCTAAAAAAAGAGAGTTACCCGTCACCGCAAAGCTGGTCAAGAAAAAAACGCCAGATACATAAAATGATTGGCGAAATTTTAGAGAAATACAGACAAGATGGAATAATTACCGATTATCACGAAAATATCAACGGAAAATCGAAAGTTGGTTATCATATCGACATATAATGAAAAGGCATCATCTCAGGATGGTGCCTTTTTTGTTTCGGTGGTTAACTTCAACCCCAGAATTGGATAACTGAAGTGCCCAATAATAGGGTAGCAAACCCCAGAATCGGTTAAAAACAACCCCAGAATCGGTTAAATCCAACCCCAGAATCGGTTAAATCCAACCCCAGAATCGGTTAAATCCAACCCCAGAATCGGTTAATAGAACCCCAGAATCGGTTAAATACAACCCCAGAAATGGTTAAAACCAACCCCAGAATCGGTTAAATAGACGGGTGCCTGAAAAGTTGATTTTTCCTTAGAGCCGCAACGGTTTTCGGGCTTCAGTTTTGGAGGCCGTAAGATATAATGTAAGCTATATGTAAGTACATTGTAAGAATCAGAGTAAGATAGCTGTAAAGACTAGAGGGCCCTTTTTCACCCCAATGTCACCCTATTGGAAATCTCTTCGAGGCCCTGAAACATCATTGACTGAATTTGCCATCATATCAACATGAAGGTCAGGGCTTTTTCAATAGAAGCGCACCTTTACGGGTTCAGATAGCCTTTATGACCAGTGACTACAACTAACCTACGCCCGACAGGTGCTGATTGGAATAACGCAGCCTTGCGGCTGCTACCCGTGCCCAGTGGGTCTGTTGTAGTGGAGTAAGCTTCATAGACATAATGGCAAAGACCCACGCTCTGAGGAATAACAAAAGCAGCCCAGAAGCCAACCACATTGCAGCGTTGGCTGATGGACTGCGCCTATCTGATGCTGGGGAGCAACCAGCTCCCGTTTTCCGAGAATATTTCGCAAGAAATATTGGAGGAAAACTACTATCCTTAAAGAATACTACTACTTAATATCAATAACAAATAACTAAAGTAAAGGAACAATATAAAGTAAAATAGCATGAATATCAAATTAATAACAGAGAATCAACAACAATAGAATACTTCTATCAACACAACACTGAAAACAACAAATGGTTAAAACCAACCCCAGAAACGGTTAAATAGAAAAATTCAAGTTGAATAACAAATTCTTGTAGAATTGCCCTACCTCTATTACTGTATTTCACTATAATAATACTGGAATACTTAAAAAAGGAGTACATAATTATGAATATGTTAGATTTTTCCAAACGTAAAGGCCGCCGCAGCATTCGACCCGCTGAGGAAGAGCTGCTTAATCTGTATGTTAATCATAGTGCCAAAGAAATTGCTGAGATGTATGGTGTTTCTTGCCGTACTGTGGAGGCGTGGATTTACAATTACCGCAATGCTCACAAAAAGGAAAAGTGCAATTAGGATAATTAATACAGAATAACGCATTTTTTTAGATAGTCTTTGCTATTATCTGCTTCTGTGAATATGTCTGCTGATTGATTGTTTGGCCTTATTTGCCAGCTCAATAATTTCTTGGGCAAAATTTTGATAGCCTGTTCGCAAACATTCAACTACATCTAAAACTTTCTGAACTGCGTTTTGTGTCCGTGAGCTGTGGATAGTATCAATTACTGTTTGAAGGGAAACCCCTTGCCCAATCTCTAATCCAGATGCTATGGCATGATATTCATTGACTTCATCCCTTAATTGGTCACGTTGGGCAACAACCTTATCATATGATTCTGCCTTGTTCTTGTAAATATTGTTGTTCAGTTCAAGAGCTCTATTAATACGCTGCTGTATTTTCGATTCCAATTCGGCCTCTGGTAACTGAAGGGCCCGTTCTCTATCCCTTATCTTTGCAAACTGGGATTCAATAAAACTTTCTCTGCTTTTAATATCCCGCTCCTGCATTTCTAATTTGTGCTGCAAGTCATCCAAATTTTCAAAGCGGGTAGATTTAACAAACATCCCCTCTAACGTTTCCAATTCAACAGGAACCGTCTCACGGCCTGTTATCCAGCCGATACCATTTTTCTTGGCATCTTTTTTAATTCTCTCCATATCAACCTTAACCCTATTAATCTGGCTGGGCTTGAACTGGTACTTCTCCAAATCCTGAATATCCGCTTCTAATTGGTCATGCTGCTTCTTAATGCGGTCATATTCTTCCTTTGCTTCCTGAACCTTTTTCTGTGCAAGCTGAACCCTTTCCTGAGATTGAGCCTGAATTTCTTTTGCTTCTGCTATCGTCTGTTCATACTCAAGTTTACATAACGCCGTCTGTGCCTCTATATCGGCCTTTTGCTCGAGGGCGTGTTCTTTCATCTCCTGAGCCTCTTTAGCCTGTCTCTGGGCTTCCTGCGCCGTCTCAGCAGCATTTGCAATCATTTGTTCAGCTTCACTTGCTGCTTTTTGCGTAATTAATGCCGCCTGAGCCGCAGCAGCGGCCTTTTGCTGGGCTGCTTCCTGTTGGGCTTGCTGCTCTATCTTCTGAGCCTGTTGCTGGGCCTGTTCGGTGGTCTGCCGTGCTTGCTCTTCAATTTTGGCCTGATAATCCTTTCCCGCCTGTTTTAGCTGAATAACGGTTTCTTCTATTCTTCCTTTTTTCTGCTCTGCTTCCTCCATTTGTCCTACAACTATCTGCATTTTTTCTTCTGTTTTCTGCAACTTTTCTTCCAAATCTCGGTGTTCTTTCTGCAGAGCCTCCGATTTGAAAGCTAAAACGTCTAAATGCTTCTGGGAAGGATTTTCAACCTCTCTGTTAATCTCAATTCCGTTTCTTTCGCAAATTGTATAGAATTGCTCCCTGTTCCTCTCTGTGAAGGTCATAAGAGCATTATTGTATTTACCAACCTTTTTATCTGGGTTTGGGCGTTCTATTCCTAATTCCTTAAATGCCGCTGTTTGGTTCACATCTAAATCCCCATTTCTATCTCTGGCGAAAAAGACGTATCTGGCGTGAATGTGCGGGGTAGCTTCATCAACGTGTAAAGCTACGTCCAAAATTTCCATATTGCTGCCGTACTGCTGCTGCATCCAATTTGTAAATTCTCTAAAGACCTTTTCTAATTGCTCTGGGGTAACGTGTTCCCCTTCTTTTCCTATTTGGTAGATGGTTTCTAATGGAGCGGTTTTCTTATTATTAATGACCTGTTCCATTGTTCTAACGTCTGATTTATGGCCTGTCCTGATATATTCTGCGTTTTTCCTTTCTCTGGCAGCTCCGAACCTGTCTTTGTAAAATTGAAGCTCATAAGCCCTTGCATCGAAGCTGCCCTCTTGCCTAATCAGCTTTTTGCTGCTGAGATTATTAATATCTCTGGCCCACACGACATTTTCCAAAGTTCTTTCATGGTCAATGTGTTTCTGCTTGTCTCTTGTCTCAATCTTTGTGTTGTGATTGGCATTGTAAACATTGCCTGCTTTTGTTGCTCTTCCATTGTGATAACTGGCTTTCATAGAGTAAAACCTCCACTAAATATTTGTTATTAGTTTAGAAGAGATAACCCAACCAAGTTAATTGAAAGAATCTTCCCATCTGGAATATATACCCAATACTATTTCCCGATACTCAGGAAAAGATTGGGGCCCATCCTATGCGGATAGCAGTCTTCAATGGGCTTTGCCCAGCCAGACGGCTTCCCAGTCTTTTAGGGGTTTTACCCCGCCAGACAGCACCCCATTCTTCAAGGGCTTTGCCCGCCAGAAAGGCCCCCAATCTCATTAGGGGTGCCCCCTCGGCGATGCCTCACCCGCAGGCCCGTGAACTATTAATCAATCCCTGTTTGCGAACAGGAATTAATTAATAATTCACAGGCTTTAGCCCCAATGTCCAACACCTTCCCCATATTAATAACCCCAATATTAATATGAGCCGACATTGCGGCAAAAACATCCCATATCCAGCAATTCCAGCTCTATTCTGCTGTAAATGGCCTGTTTTACACGTTTCTTCCATTTGTCCTCCATTTGTCTTCCATTCGTCTTCCAAATATTCTACATCCTGCTGCCTTTTGTAGAATAACTATCAGAAAAACAAATTCCGAAACTACTACAACATTCTTCTAATTCTATTACTATTAGAAGACAATTATCCGTTATTTATCTTCTATACTACTTACAAACATAAGAAAAATATAAGAAAACTATCATAGAAAGGGCGTACATTTATGGGTAAACTTGATGACTTTTATAAGAATGCAACAGACGAACAGTGGGACAAGATAGCGGCAGAAAGGGAGAAAATCAGATTAATTTCTGATGAAAACGAACGGAGAAAGGCAGAAGGGGATTTCAAAAACCGTTATGGATTCTACCCCGACAGTGTTAGGAGCTTTCAATTAATGCACTATGTTGAGCTTGAAAAGCGGAAGAAGGTGCAGAAAGAAAGCAGCGCAGATGCAGAGTTGCAGCAGGAAAACGCAAGGCTCAAGGCAGAATTGGAGGCATTGAAGGGGGCAAATCAGGGGCTCCCCCAATGGCATAAAATAACAGGCACCCCAGCCAAAGGAACCATCTATTCCACCAAGGAAGCTATTGACCTGTATAACAGAGCCGTGGACTGGGTGGAGAACGAATACTGCTGCAAGAGGTGCTACGCCTCTGCCTTTGTGCTGGAGGAAGCTATTAAACGTCTGGGCATTGAAACAGCTGAATAAACAAGAAGACCTGGGCCGCAGCCCAGGTCTTAAAACTGTTCGACAAATTGGAATTGGTCGATTACTTGCTGTCTGCCGAACTTGTCTTTGACTTCAATTTAAGTACCAAGCCAGTCAGCAAGGAAGATACAAATGCAATCGTTGCTTGTGTTGCCAATATTCCATACAGTTCACTACCATGTGAAGGCACAACATTGACAACAACCCAACCCACAAGGGCTAAAACTGCAAATACAACTGTTACAAAAAAGGCTTTATTAAATCGTTGCAACAGAATACGAATTGCTAAACCAACGATTATCGGAAGACCAAAAATAAACAAATAGTTAATAATAATCTGTTTCATACAATCACATCCCTTTGTCAAATTGGAATTGGTCAAAGCGACATTATCAGCATAACGGCGGTGGCAACAATCGCAACTGCCTCCATAATGCTGACCAAGGTAAATGCCTTCTTTGAAAATCTGTTCTGCTTATACTCTCCATAGGTAAAATACAGAGTGAGAGCAGAGAAAATTATAACTACTAAATACAACCAAGTCATACAATCACACTCCTTTATCAAATTGGAACTTACTTAATTATCAGTCTGCATCCAATCTACTAATACTGCATCCTCTATGTCAAAGTAATCGTTCATATTACTGCTAAATCCCGCCGCTTTCCATGCTCTTTCAAAGGGGATGTTTTCGATATTGCTCAAATATGTAAATGTCGAATTTGTCTTAGCATTAGGCATAGTGCCTTTGATTACCAATCTATACTTGTATATTTGCCCATCGTATTCCCATGTGCCATCACTCAGTTCATAGTAGGTTTTCAAATTGCCTTCAATGGTTTTAGTGCGTTCGGGCGGCTGGTTGCCACATCCAACTAAGCCAAGTACACAAACTACCGCTAAAACTAATGCTATCAGTTTTTTCATAGAATCACACTCCTTTGTCAAATTCAAGTTTTGCGAATTGTTTGTATTTTTATTATAGCGGATTTGGCCTATTGCGTATAGACCAAAATTGTAAAATTTTCACTTCTGGAACTGGCCCCGAACCAGGTCAAAGAGCCGCCAAATTAACGGCTTGGGCCGTAACTCCATGACACAGGGCCGCCAGTCTCCGCAGCCCTCGCAGAAGTCTTCCTCCAGCCAAACCTCGTTGGCCTGGTAATTGGTGCCGTTCAACTCGTTAAAACACTTCAAACAGAACTCAGCCATGGCTTAACCTCCCGACGATATTATCAGTTCAATTATATCCCATGAGTATTCATCACAAGCTATTTCATAATCTGGGTTGTCACCGTTGTGGCGGCACAATTCGCCGTGATAGCTGGGGGTTAATACTTCTTCCTGCAGCTCCATTTTCCTACCTCCAAATTGTATTATTATCGAGATTATACCATCCAACATAAACTAATACAATATGTAAAACATACAATGTAGATTGATTTTAATTGGGCTTACTATAACCGATACTATATGCAGAGGTGATAGTAATGCACACACGAATTAGAAAAGCCCGTGAGGATATGGGCTATACCAGAGAACAATTTGCCGAAAAGCTGGACGTGAGCGTTTCCTATTTGGCAGAGCTGGAACGGGGCCGCACTGGCATCTCAGTAAAAATGCTTGTGAAGGTCTGCAATGTGCTGGGCCTGTCTGCTGACTATGTTCTTTTTGGCAGCGAACGCATAGAGGATGAAATGAGACTTGATGCAATCCACCGCATCAATGAGAAATACTTGCCTCTGCTCGATAACATGATTGAACAGTTGCTTTCATTAAGTGCTGAGAATTGATAAAGGGGATAGCTTTTGACGGCTATCCAACTTTTATATTGTTTGTACTTGATGACCCTTTTATAGAATTTAGAATCGTTGATAAGCCAGTAAGAGTAATAGGTTTGCGCGTGTGCCAAAAACAGGCTGTATAGTTTGTTGGGTTGGCATTGATTTCTATTGTACCCGTGAGTGATGTACATTCATAGAATGTATAATACATATTTGTTACACTACTTGGGATTACAGGTGCAGTTGTGAGAGAAGTACAATTGTAAAATGTATTACTCATAGTTGTTACATTGTTTGCTTGACTCATATCTGGTGCGGTAGTAAGTGATGTACAGCCATAGAATGCACAAGACATGTCGGTCACACTATTAGGTATTGCTGAGGCGGTTGAGAGAGATGAGCAATCTGTAAATGTTCTATATAAACTCGTTACACCTTCAGGAATCAACGGTGCCGTAATTAATGAGGAACAACCATAAAATGCATAACCCATATTTGTTACACTACTTGGTATTGTTGGTGCTGTTGTTATTGCAGAACAACCAGAGAATGAACACGTGAGATTTGTTACACCCATTGGTATTTTGTAATTTGAAAAATCACCATTTATATCTTTACTGCCAATGTATGTTATGATTGAACCACAACCATTAAAGATGTTATTTATTTCTTTTGTGCTACTCGGTATGGTCGGGGCGGTAATTAATCGTCCGCAGCCTGCGAATGCGTAAGACAGGTCTGTTACTCCGTTTGGAATTATTGGTGCTGTTGTTATTGATGAACAAAACATGAATGCACCCTTCATATTAGTCATATTTTTTGGAATATTGGGAGGAGCTGTGATTGAGCAATCCTTGAATGCGTATTCCATACTTGTCACACCGATTGGAATTGCTGGGGCATCGGTGAATTTCTCACATTTATTGAATAGGTGGTCTATGTTTGTTATTGGTTTATTATTAATACTTTCCAAAATTGGGCCATATGCAGTGTTTATTTTACTGTTGGCCGTTCCAACACCCCATCCATTTTGAGATTGATGGGTTTCCCATGTCCAAGCATAGTCCTTGTGATGATAATTATATATGTACATATAGTCGCCATAAATATATGTATCACCATCTTCTACCGTTGATGGGAATGGTTGTCCAGCAGTATATCTTACACCATTTTGTGTGTAGGTCGCTCCTTCTGGTATTACACCGTTCGGGTGTAATTCAGCGGCATTATGGTTATAACCATCGTCCAGACTATTTTCATCATCCTCAGAGCTTGGATTTTTATAACTTGGCAAGTTGCCTCCACCACTTAAATCTGAATTGGTATAATTAGATTCTTGCCTTCCTCCAGTAGGTGTTGTGCTGATAGGCTTGTCTTCTTCATCATAACTTGATGTGTTGGAACCTATTGCAGCAGGGCATTCTTCTGATAGATTTGTACCATTAAAAGCACCATAGACATCAGCTTTTCGTGTTCCATCAGCAAGGTAATATCTGATAAACACGGTGTAGCTGGAATTTTTGTATGTTGCTGACTTTTCTGAAATTGTGTTTCCAATTGACTGTTTTACCGCTGAATATAACAATTGATTGCCCATTTCTTCAAAATAGCATTGTTTCAAATCTTCATCAGCGGTTCGTTTCTCGGCAACAGAGCCGTTGCCATAGGTCATATCGTTTACAATACCCTTTCCAATGTCATAGTTACCGTTTTCATCGGGATTAAAGGTTATTGTTACAGCGGGCCCTGAGCCATCAGGGGCCCAAAATTCTTCATCCATAGTTCTATTGCCGTATACGCCAGAGGAGTCTGTGTAGGTCATGTAGTTGTTTGATATGCAGTATCCGTATGCTTCATCAAAAACTTTATCATCCGTTATTGCCAGATGTACCGCATTGACAACTTCATCCATTGCTGAATCATCACGCTGCATTCGTGAGTGTTCAACACTCGATATGAGCATAGGGCTCAGTACCGCCAACAGAACAGCCAAAATAGCAATGACAACGACTAGCTCTACAAACGAAAATCCGTTCTTTTTGTTTCTTAGTTGCATATAAATCATCTCCTATTTTTATGCATTTTGATAATAAAATAGAAGAAAGTACCAAATAAAAAATGTCAAAAAGCAGCATATTGATGTTACTAAAAACCCTGTTGCGAAACGAGGTCATTATTTTTACACTCTATTTGCCCGCTCAATGCTGCATTTTTCTTCTATAACTGTATAAGAAACTCAAATACCTTTTCGTATACAAATAGGAGAAACTTTATGTCAACAATTTACGGATATGCACGATGCAGCACTAATGAATGGATGCAGGACATTAACCGCCAGAAAAGAGAGCTATGCCGTCTGGGGGTCACTGATGAAAAGTACATCTATTGGGAATATGAATCAGGGGTCAAGGTTGACCGCCCTGAACTTAATAAGCTGCTGGATGTGGTGCAAGAAGGGGACACAATTATTGCAACTGAGGTGTCCCGCCTGACCCGCTCAACAAGTCATCTTTGCACCTTGCTGGAGCTGGTCAAAGAAAAACGACTGAAATTAATTATTGGTTCTTTCGTTGTGGACTGCACCCAAAATGAGATAGACCCCATGACCAAGGGAATGTTAATGATGTGGGGTGTCTTTGCTGAGATGGAGCGTGACATTATTTCCCAGCGTGTCAGGTCAGGTATGCAGAACGCAAAGGCCAAGGGTGTTAAAATCGGCAGACCCGAAACCACTGTTGATAACATCCCCAGCCAGTTCTTTAAGCTCTACAACCGATACCAAAACAAGCTGCTGACCATTACAGAAATGGCAAGAATCATGCAGTGCTCCAGAGCGACAATCTACAAGTACATCGGCATTGTGGAATCATCTAGCGGCTGATTCTACATTCTGGATGAAAGTATCAGGAATTGGTTAAAGTGCTGCAAAACTGCATTTGCATTTTGTGCATTATCCTGAAGCTCTACACGTCCCGCAGAGGGCTTGCGGCTATGAAGTAATGTCGATTTATGTCTAGCCTGTGAAAAAGCCGCCAGCGGCCTTGTAGAAGGCTCAGAGAAGAAAGAGAAGGTGCCGCCGATATGCAGCACCTTCTGTCTTCACTTAATGCCAGACAATTTCAACCTGAAATTCTACACTCTTGGGCTGTGGCTTTGGCTCGTTTATGTATCGGGGTAGGCCGAACTGTTCAAGCACCTTTGTCCAACAGGTCAGATTATAATACTTCATCAGGACTTGCCAGCGGGGGAGGTCTGAACGCTTCCGCTCGTTGTATTCATCGGAGGTTCTGGGCCGCAGCTTCTTGTATTCTTCTATGAAGTCCTCAGCATACTTTTTCTTCCGTTCATCGTAGGACAGGACAGAAGGGCCGTAGTTGGCTGAAAGCCACTCACCAGCAGTTACGCCATAGATGGGCATGAAAATCCGCTTTGGGGGCATCTCAGGGGCCTTTAAATCCTTTGTGTTGGGTATGCGGCCCTCCCGCTCGATGAATTTGTTAATTAAGCCCCTGATTTCTTCATCTGTCCATGAGGACACCTTTCTGTTTGTTCTGGTTCTCTGTTCCATTGCGAAATATCCTTTCTGAATTTTCGCAATCTACACACTGTTGGCACCCCATAGGTGGAAAATTTTACCTGCTTGCCGGGGTCGAAGTTGGAGATGGCCTTGATCAGGCCGATGCACCCCACCTGAAACAGATCGTCGGGGCACTCCCCCCGCTTGTCAAAGCGCTGGATGACGCTGAGCACCAGCCGCAGATTGCCCTCGATGAGCTTTTCCCGGGCGGCTGCATCCCCTTCTCTGGCCCTGTGGAGAAGGGTTTCCATCTCCACAGGGGACAAAAGATTCAGTCTGGCGGTGTTGACGCCGCAGATCTCTACTTTTCCCTGCATGGTGACCTCCTTGTGTGTTACGGGATATCAAAAGGATTCCCATTTGTCGGCGGATGATACCGGCCTTTCTTTTGTGGGAATTCCACAAAAAAATCGGCGGCGTCGAAAGGGGCGGCGGAGATTTGACAGCATTTTTCCCGAAGAATCCAACTTTTTCCCGGGATTTTTTTCGGAGGTCGGGTGGGTGCAGACCCGACATAATCCAGATGGTTTCAGAATGGTTACAAAATTATTCATGGGTGTATGCATGGTTTTCCACAGGGAATCTGGCTGTGGATTCCGCTGTGAATACTGTTGATAACTATGAGTTTTCCACATTCTCCACAGGTTTTTCCACAGGGGTTTTCCACAACTGCATTCGGTTGGGGATATGCATGGGGGATTTACATAAAAAATTCATATTTGATTCGACGCCTTTCCCACTTTTTCGCAGGCAGTAAATTTCACCATAGGGTTTTCTTTGTGCAAAAATTCGGGCTTGACAGCGACAGGATTCCCCAAAAAACCACAGGGCGGAGGAGTGCGAAAAAAATATTGAAAAAGGGGTTGATTTTGCCCCGCAAGATCGCTATAATGTGTAACTGTATGAAAATAACGAAAGAAGGAGGTGCCATCTATGCCCAACATCAAGTCCTCTAAGAAGGATGTTATTTCTTCCAAGATTGCTTACGAGAAGAACAAGGCCAACAAGTCTGAGCTGAAGACCAACCTGAAGAAGTTCGACGCTGCTCTGGTTGCCGGCGACAAGGCCGCTGCCGAGGCTGCCTACAAGCTGGCTGTCAAGACCGTGGATCAGGCTGTTGTCAAGGGACTGCTGCACAAGAACAATGCTGCCCGCAAGAAGAGCAGCATGACTCTGAAGCTGAACCAGCTGGCCTAAGGTCATTCTCTGAAAATATCTCCCTCCCACTTTCCGGAGGGAGTTTTTTCATTTGTATGCAAAAGTGTTGTTTTGCGGCCGGATCTGCGGTATAATGAGGAAAATGAGGTGAGGGCAATGACCATTGCACTGGGTACAAGGCAGGATATTGACAGCTGGATGCGCCTTGCGGAAAAGGTACGGGATTCTTTTCCGGGGCTGGAAACCTGGGAGGCTCTGGACGGGCACAGGCGCACAGTGCTGGAATTTATGGAAAGCGGCGGCGCAATCTGCGCCAAAGAACAGGCAGAGGTGGTCGGCGCCCTGTTATTTTCCCGTGAGCACAATATGCTTTGCTTTCTGGCTGTGGATGCGCGGCACCGCAGGCAGCATATCGCGGAAAACATGGTATCGTATATGCTGACGATGATGGATTCCCACAGCGACATTTCGGTCACCACCTATCGGGAGGGCGTCCCGGAGGGAGAAGCTGCCAGAGCCTTCTATCAGCGGATGGGCTTTACCCCGGGGAAGCTGACGGAGGAATTCGGCAGCCCGGTTCAGGAGTTTGTGTTAAAGAGATAAATTGAAATTTGGCGCACCCAAAGGCCCCCTTGTGTAAAGGGGGCTGTCAGCGAAGCTGACTGGGGGATTGACAACCCCTCCGGCAAAAATCAATAGATTTTTGCCACCTCCCCTTACACAGGGGAGGCTTTGGGCATCCCCACAAATAACAATTTACCGCACGGTTATTGCGTGAACGCCATCTATAAACTGAATGAAATATTGTGCCCGGAGGTGAGGATATGGCAAAGCTGACAGATTCCGTTTCCATCTTAAAAGGGGTAGGCCCTGCCAAGGCAAAGCAGTTCGCCGCCCTGAATATTTACACCCTGGGGGATCTCATCTGCCATTTCCCCCGGGGCTACGAGGATCGCACCCGGCTGGTGAGCATTGAAAAGCTGGAGCCTGACCGCCCGGCCTGCTTCAAGGCCATGGTGATGAACACCCCCCGCACCAGCCACATCCGCAAGGGGCTGGATATCACCCGGGTGCAGGTGGCGGACACCACCGCCCGGCTGAACCTCACCTTTTTCAACAACCGCTATGTCTCCGATCAGCTGCAATACGGCAGGGAATACATCTTCTACGGCGCAGTGAACGGGGATTATGCAGGCTATTCCATGACCAATCCGGTGTTCGAGTCACCGGAAGTCTCGGGACTGATGACCCGCAGGATTCTGCCCATCTACCCCCTGACGGCAGGGCTGACCAACGCCGCCATGGGTCGGGCGGTGCAGCAGGCACTGAGCATCTGCGATCCCCCGGAGGAAATTCTGCCGGAAAGCGTGCGCCGGGAATACGGAATTCTCCCGGCACAGGAGGCCTACTTTGCCATCCATGCACCCAAAACCATGGAGCAGGCGGAGCAGGCGAAAAGACGGCTGATTTTTGAGGAATTCTTCGTGTTCTCCGCAGGACTGTCCCTGATGCGCCAGAGCCGGGCGGAAAAGAAGACGGAACCCTATGAGAATCTGGACTTAACGGAATTTTATCGGGCGCTGCCCTTTGCCCTCACCGGGGCACAGCGCCGGGCAGTGGAGGACATCGTCCGGGATCTGGGCAGTGGCGCCCCCATGAACCGGCTGGTGCAGGGGGATGTGGGCAGCGGCAAGACCATGGTGGCCGCCGCTGCGGCCTTCTGCGCCGCCCGGAACGGAAAGCAGACTGCCCTGATGGCTCCCACGGAGATTCTGGCAGAGCAGCACTGCGCCTCTCTGGGAAAGCTCTTTGCCCCCCTGGGAATCTCCGTGGGGCTGCTCACCGGCTCCATGAGCGTGAAGGAAAAGCGGCTGACCCGGGAGGCGGTGGAGGCAGGGCAGCTTCAGGCGGTGGTGGGCACCCACGCTCTGCTGTCGGATACCACGGTGTTTCGGGAGCTGGGGCTGGTGATTGCCGACGAGCAGCATCGCTTCGGGGTAGCCCAGCGAAGCCGCCTGGCCGCCAAAGGCCATGACCCCCATCTGCTGGTGATGTCCGCCACTCCCATTCCCCGAACGCTGGCGCTGCTGATGTACGGCGATCTGGAGGTGTCCATTCTGGATGAGCTGCCCCCGGGACGGGAGCCGGTGGACACCTTTCTGGTGGGGGAGAGCTACCGCCCCCGGATCAACGCCTTCATCCGTAAACAAGTGGAGCAGGGGCACCAGTGCTTTGTGGTGTGCCCGGCGGTGGAGGAGACGGAGGAGCTGGGAATCAAATCCGCCTCGGCCTGGGCGGAGGCTCTGCAGCAGACGGTGTTTCCCGACCTGCGGATCAGCCTTCTTCACGGTCAGATGAAGGGGGCGGAGAAGGAGGCCGTGATGACGGCCTTCGCCCGGGGAGAGGCAGATGTGCTGGTGGCCACCACGGTGATTGAAGTGGGGGTGGATGTGCCCAACGCCACCTTGATGGTGATTGAGGATGCCGACCGGTTCGGTCTTTCCCAGCTGCATCAGCTCCGGGGACGGGTAGGCCGGGGCGGCGCGAAAAGCTACTGCATCCTCACCTCCCACAACAGAAACCCCGAGACTCTGCAGCGGCTGAAGGCTCTGTGCAAAACCACCGACGGCTTCAAAATTGCGGAGGAGGATCTGCGCCTGCGGGGGCCGGGTGACTTCTTCGGCTCCCGGCAGTCGGGACTGCCGGCCTTCCGGGTGGCGGATCTCAGCTTCGATCTGAAGGAGCTGAAGCAGGCTCAGGAGGCCTCCGCCCGGTGGATTGAGGAATACGGCGACACTGACCTGCCCGAGGCAAGGGCACTGCGCGCCAGAATTGCCGACCTCTTTGCCCGGGCAGAGGGGACGATGAACTGACGGTTAGCATTTCTTAAGGCGCCTATCATTGCGAGCCAGTGCGCACACTGGCGTGGCAATCCGTTCTCCCCAATGTTCTATTTTATCGGGTAGTTCGGGAAATCGGTGCCTGCTTGGGGAACGGATTCCCACGGTCGCTTCGCTCCCTCGGAATGACACACACTTTGACATTTAATCTCTGCTTAACAACTTCCGGGATAATGACCCAAAACAGGGTCATCCTGGGAGTTTTTTTGTGAGGGATGGAAAAAATAAAAAAGTGGTTGTAAGTTAGGTGGAAATGATGTAAAATAACAAAATGAATACAATGCAAAGTTACGCGTATTTACGCTTTATGGGAGGTTAATACTTATGGAAAAACCCATTGTTCTGGTAATTATGGACGGCGTCGGCAAGGGCGACGGCGGCAGCGGCGATGCCGTAGCCGTGGCAAAGACCCCCACCCTGGATCATCTGCTGGAAACCTGCCCCCACACCTGGCTGAAGGCACACGGCACCGCCGTGGGTCTGCCCAGCGACGACGACATGGGCAACAGCGAGGTGGGTCACAACGCACTGGGCTGCGGCCAGATCTATTCTCAGGGTGCCAAGCTGGTGGGCGAGTCCATCGAAAACGGCGCACTGTACGCTTCTGAAACCTGGAAGGAGCTGGTGGCCAACGCTGTTTCCGGCAAGGCCATGCATTTTCTGGGTCTGCTGTCCGACGGCAATGTCCACTCCAACATCCATCATCTGATTGCCCTGCTGCGGCAGGCTAAGGCCGAGGGCGTGAAGAAGGCCTACTGCCATATCCTGCTGGACGGCCGGGATGTGCCTGCTACCTCCGCGCTGGAATATGTGGAAATGCTGGAAACCGTGCTGGCAGAGCTGAGCACCGACGGCTGCGACTACGCCATCGCCTCCGGCGGCGGCCGTATGCAGATCACCATGGATCGCTACGAAGCCAACTGGGCCATGGTGGAAAAGGGCTGGAAAACCCATGTGCAGGCTCAGGGCCGGATGTTCGCCTCTGCAAAGGAGGCCATCGAGACATACCGGGCCGAGACCGGCTGTATCGATCAGGATCTGCCTGCCTTTGTCATCGAAAGAAACGGCGCCCCCGTGGCTCCCATCGCCAACGGCGACAGCGTGATTCTGTTCAACTTCCGGGGCGACCGGGCACAGGAGATCTCCCTGGCCTTTGACCGGAAGGACTTCGACAAGTTTGACCGGGGCGACTACACCGGGGTGAAGTTTGCCGGTATGCTGCAGTACGACGGCGACCTGAACATCCCCGAGCACTATCTGGTGCAGCCCCCGGTGATCCGCAACACCCTGACCGAGGTGCTGTGCGCCGCCGGCATCCACGAGTACGCCGTTTCCGAAACCCAGAAGTACGGTCATGTCACCTATTTCTGGAACGGCAACCGCTCCGGTAAGGTGGACGAGGCTCTGGAGGACTATGAGGAGATCCCCTCCGATGTGATTCCCTTCGAGCAGGCTCCTGCCATGAAGTCCAAAGAAATCACCGAAAAGCTGGTGCAGGCCATGGCCTCCGGCAAGTACACCTTCCTGCGCTGCAACTTCCCCAACGGCGATATGGTGGGTCACACCGGCGTCATGGAGGCAGTGGTCACCGCCATGGAGTGCGTGGACAACAGCCTGAAGGCCATTGTGGAGGCCGCCGACAAGTACGGCTACACCCTGCTGATCACCGCCGACCACGGCAACGCCGACCAGATGACCGAGACCAAGAAGGGCAAGACCTCCGTCCGGACTGCCCACTCCCTGAACCCCGTTCCCTTCATCATCTACGACAAGGACACCAGCTGGAACATCGTGGACGGCGCCTACGGCCTTGCCAATGTGGCTCCCACCGTGGTGAAGATGCTGGGTCTTACCGCCCCCGCCTGCTGGGAAGCCAGCATGGTTTAATCTGAATCATTATTATGGAGGTACTGATCTATGATCCGTCATGAAAATGCCAACGGCAGCGTGAATGTCAGCACCGGCGTGTATACCGACATCGTGGGCACCGCAGCTTCCAACTGCTTCGGCGTGAAGGGCATGGCTGCCCGGAGCGTCAAAGACGGCGTGTTCCACCTGCTGCGCAAGGAATCCGTGGGTAAGGGTGTCCATGTCACCTTCCACGAGGACAACACCATCTCCATCGACCTGCACATCATTGTGGACAACGGCGTGAATCTCAACGCCGTGGGTGCTTCCATCATCTCCGAGGTGCGCTATGTGGTCACCAGCCACACCGGCACCGAGGTGCGGGCGGTGAATGTGTTCATCGACTCCATGATGATCGACTGATACGGAGGAAAGAGAATTGAGACAGACCATTAACGGCGCAGATCTGCGCAGAATGATTATCAGCGCGGCTGCCGCCATTGAGATCAACAAGCAGGCGCTCAACGAGCTGAATGTGTTCCCCGTCCCCGACGGCGACACCGGAACCAATATGTCCATGACCATCAACGCCGCCGCCGGCGACCTGCGCAAGACCGAGGATCCTGATATCACTACAGCCTCCAAGGTTGCCGCCTCCGCCATGCTCCGGGGCGCCCGGGGCAACTCCGGCGTCATTTTGTCCCTGCTGTTCCGAGGGCTGTCCAAGGCTCTGAAGGGCTGTGAGGTCTGCGACGGTGTGCTGTGGGCACAGGCTCTGCAGGAGGGCGTGGACGCCGCCTACAAGGCAGTTATGAAGCCTGCCGAGGGCACCATCCTCACCGTGGCTCGTCTGGCCGCTGCCAAGGCTGCCGACGCTGCGGCGGAGAACAACTATATCGAATTTGTCCAGGAGGCCGCCATTGAGGAGGCCAAGGTTGCTCTGGAAAACACCACCAACCAGAACCCCGTGCTGAAGAAGGCCGGTGTGGTGGATGCCGGCGGCAAGGGCTGGGTGGTGGCTCTGGAGGCCATGCTCAGTGCCCTGCGGGGTGAGGATGTGGTGGCTCCCGAGGCAGAAGCCACTCCCACCAAGGACAGTGCCGACTTCTCCGACTTCAACACCGAGGACATCACCTTCGCCTACTGCACCGAGTTCATCATCTCCCGGGAGAACGACAAGGATCCCGAAAAGCTGAGGGAGTTCCTGTCCAGCCTGGGCGACAGCCTGGTGCTGGTGGAGGATGAGGAGATTATCAAGGTTCATGTCCACACCAATGACCCCGGCAAGGCACTCCACGAGGCCATTGACTACGGCTCCTTTGTCACCGTGAAGATCGAGAATATGCGCCTGCAGCACACCGAGAAGGTGCTCAGCGAGCAGGAGATCGCGCCCAAGATCGCTGAGCCGGAGAAGCCTCTGGGGGTTGTCTCCGTCTGCGCCGGTGAGGGTCTTGCCGATGTGTTCCTGAATCTGGGGGTTGACCAGATCATCTCCGGCGGTCAGACCATGAACCCCAGCACCCAGGACATTCTGGAGGCTGTGAACAAGGTGCCTGCCGAGACCGTCTTTGTCCTGCCCAACAACAAGAACATCATCATGGCCGCCCAGCAGGTGGATGCCCTCACCCCCAAGACCGTAGTGGTGATCCCCAGCAAGACCGTGCCCCAGGGCGTTACCGCCATGCTGAGCTTCAACCCCGAGGGCAGCACCGAGGAAAATATCACGGCGCTCACCGATGCTCTGGGCAATGTGGACACCATGCAGATCACCTACGCCGCCCGGAACTCGGACTTCGACGGCTACGACATCCACGAGGGGGACTATCTGGCTCTGTACGGCAGCCAGCTCTTCGGCACCAGCCAGGACATCAAGGTTCTGCTGCGGTCTCTGGCCGAGAAGGTCCGGGACGACAACCGGGAGTATATCACCATCTACTACGGCGCCGATGTGAAGGAGAAGCACGCCCAGAAGGCTGCCGACCTCTTTGCCGACATCTGCCCTGATGCGGATGTGAATCTCATCAACGGCGGCCAGCCGGTGTATTACTACCTGATTTCTGCGGAATAAGGCAGACGGCGGGGAAGAAAAACTGGATTGTATCGGCTTTGCCGAATTGACAATTGACAATGGACAATTGAGGAATCCCTTTGGGATGAAATAAAAAAACTGGCAGAAAGCTACGGGATTTATTTTAAATCGTCCCGAAGGGACACAATCATTGTCAATTATCAATTTTCAATTGTCAATTTGATAAATTCCTATTTCTCCGCTCGAGTATCTGTAAAAAGCTGCCCTCTGCCCGGCATGGGGCGGAGGGCAGTTTGTTTTTCGGCAAAAAAGTTCCCCTTGTTTATTTTCTGTTCACAGCTGCCTCCTATCATGGAGAAAAAAGGGGGAAAATGGTATGTTTGGATTTGTAACTGCCAATCTGGGGGAGCTTTCCCAGCCCCAGAAGGAGCGCTACGGCAGCATCTACTGCGGCATCTGCCGGTGCATCCGGGACGAATACGGCCAGACCGCCCGGCTGGGACTGAGCTATGACATGGTGTTCCTGTGCACCCTGCTGATGAGTCTGTATGAGCCGGAGGAAACGGGAGGCAGGAACCGCTGCCTTGTGCACCCTATGACCACCCGTCCATGGGTGAAAAGCGAAATTATCCGCTACGGCGCGGACATGAATGTAGTGCTGGCCTACTATAATTGTCTGGACGACTGGCGCGATGACAGGAACCCTGCCTCCCGGCTGCTGGCAAAGAAGCTGGAAGGCAAATTGCCGGAGCTGGAAAGCCGATATCCCCGGCAGTGCGGCGCCATCCGGAAATCTCTGGAAACCCTTGCCGGGCTGGAACAGGAAAACTGTCCCAACCCGGATCTGCCGGCGGCTGCCTTCGGGGAGCTGATGGCGGAGCTGCTGGTGTGGAAAGAGGACTTCTGGGCCCCCACCTTGCGGCGAATGGGCATGGAGCTGGGGCGGTTCATCTACCTGATGGACGCAGTCATGGACTACCCGGCAGACGAGAAAAAGGGAAAATACAACCCCTTCCTTGCCATGGGGCAGGGAGAAAACCGGGCAGACTGGGAGCAGTGTCTGGTGCTGACCATGGAGCGGTGCACCGAAGCCTTTGAGATGCTGCCGCTGGTGCAGGACAAGGCCATTCTGGATAATATCCTCTACAGCGGCGTATGGGTCAGCTACCGGGGGAAGGAAAAGAGGAGGGAACGCCATGATCGACGATCCTTATAAGGTTCTGGGGGTCAGCCCCGACGCCAGTGACGAGGAGATCAAGCAGGCCTATCGCCGCCTGGCAAAGAAATATCACCCGGATCTGAACCCCGGGGATCAGGAGGCTGCCCGGAGGATGCAGGAGGTCAACGCCGCCTACGAGCAGATCAAGAACCCGGACAAGGCAAAGCAGACTCAGAATCCCTACGGAAGCTACAATCCCTATGGCTACGATCCCTTCGGGGGCTACCGTCAGGGCAGCAGCGGCTCTCAGACGGAGGATACCTACCAGCAGGCCGCTGCCCGTTACATCCAGTTTGGACGGTATCAGGAGGCTCTCAATGCCCTGAGCAATGCAACCCAGCGCAATGCCCGGTGGTACTATCTCAGCGCACTGGCCAACCACGGTCTGGGCAATCAGGTGACGGCACTGGAGCACATCCGCCGGGCGGTGAGCATGGACCCAGACAATCTGGAGTACCAGCAGGTTCTCAGCGCCATGGAGCACGGCGGCAGCACCTACCGCCAGCAGGCCGGAAATTTTCAGGGCTTCACCATGGGCGGAGATCCCTGCACCAACCTGTGCCTGTGCTGGCTGTGCAACCTGCTCTGCTGCGGCGGACGGGGAATGTTCTGCTGCATATAATTGGTCATTGCCGCAGGTGGCCGAAGGCTGCCTGCGGCAATCCGTATTCAAATGTGCTTATAGGTATTCCACAGCCGCCTGATAAATTGTTATTTGTGGGGATGCCCCCACGGGCAATGCGAGCCTTCGCCCGGGTGATGATCTTTCCATCCTTTGGGCACGCCCGGTTCGTTTTTGCGGTGGTGGTCTATTCTATATAACCTATGCAGTTCCGGTCGAGGGGCCCAAAGGATGTGGATTGTTCACCTGCAGTCCGTAACGCATTGTCAGCGGCGACTCGCCGCCAAATTCCAATTTATCAACCAGCTGCGTAATGCCGATAAGCAGATCAGAAAAAATAAACTGGCGCGACAAAATTGAATCTGCAGCAACAACGGGTTGCTTGATTATATCATTTACCTGTGTTATCCTTTTTGCAAGGAGATGATGTTTATGAATACAAAAGATGTTTTACTCCAACTGCGAACAAAAAAAGGGCTGTCACAAGATGAACTTGCAGAAAAAATCCATGTTACCAGACAGGCAGTATCCCGTTGGGAAAATGGTGAAACAACCCCAAATACGGAAACACTGAAATTGCTCTCATCTTTTTTTGATGTTTCCATCAATACATTGCTGGGCTCTCCCAGAAAACTGATATGTCAATGCTGCGGTATGCCACTGGATGATACTACAACCAGCAAAGAACCAAACGGTGATTTTAATGAGGAGTATTGCAAGTGGTGTTATGATGATGGCGTGTTCAAATATACCAGTATGGAGCAGTTGATTGACTTTTGTGTAGAACATATGGCAAATGAGAATTGGCCTGCCGAGCAGGTTCGATCACACATGGAATCCGTTGTTCCAAAACTGAATCATTGGAAATAAGCATCAGATCATTTCCGTGAAATTGGTATTTATACTGATATTCAATTAAAAACTTTAATTCATTAGAATTGAAGTTTTTAATATGAAGATCATAATGAGACGGGTTTCCATGATTTCCAATGCCAGAAATCATGGAAACGACAATGCCGTCAGGCAGTGTCCTTTTTGATTAAAATTAAAGATTTTAATCAAAAAATAGTATTAGATAGGTCTATCCTTTCATAATGGCTCTGAAATCCTGGGATTTCAGAGCCTTTTTTCGCACTTTTATAGGGATTTTCAAAAACTGTGCGCATATTGGCTTGGGGCGGAGAATTGAGCCGGTCTCATTGCCGGGCGATGCATGGCCGCAAAATGATGTTAACAGCAGCTGCCCTGAAAAATAAGTCCGGGGCATCGTTTCCATTAGCGGCGGCGGAATGTATCCAGAATTGAAAAACGGGCTCTGGAAAAGCTGCGCAGGGTGCTGGAGGGGCAGGAACCGTGATCTGTCCGGAATATGCCGGAGCCTGACCCTTTTGCTTTACAAATCCGGGAATCTGTGGTATCATGAAGCAAAATAATCGGCGATTTTTCCGCGCCCTCCCGAAAGACTGAGATCGGGAGTATACAGACACCCATTGGGAAAGGAACGGAAGCATCATGTACCAAAAACATATGAAAGGCTGGATGCAGCACCTGGATTTCATGGCTTTGGATCTGCTGGCTCTGCTGATTGCCTTTTTTTTCTCTTACTTTTTCCGGCACGGAGGCAAAAACCCCTTTGTGGTGCCGCTGTACCGCAATATGGCCGTCTTCCTGCTGTCGGCGGATATCATTCTCATGCTGCTCACCGCGCCCTTTGAGAATATTTTAAAACGCAATCGCTTTACGGAATTCCCGGCCATGGTTCGCCATGGGCTGATGGTTTTTCTGCTGGGTATGCTGTATCTGTTTACCATACAGGGCGGCGAGGAATACTCCCGACTGACCATGTACCTCATGGGCGGGATGTACCTGCTTCTGGGATACGCGTTCCGGCTGCTGAGGCGGAATTATCTTCGCCATCGGGAAGGAAAGACCGCCATGCTGGTGCTGACCTGCGCCAGTCAGGCGGAGAAGCTTGTGAAGACTCTGCGGCAGAATAACTATGGCCTCTACCGGCTTGCCGGTGTGGTTCTGCTGGATCAGGAAGAGGCAGAGGGAGAATATGCCGGCGTTCCGGTGGTGGCATCCGCGAAAAATGCTGCGGCCTACAGCCAGAAGGCATGGGTGGATGAGGTGTTCGTCCATGCGCCGGAAGAATTAAACCCCCTCTGGGAGCCTCTGGTGCAGGACTGGCTGGAAATGGGCGTGACTGTCCACCTGAATCTGGAGCGGCTGGTGGAGGAGCCCAGCCGGAAACAGATGGTGGAAAAGGTGGGCGGTTATACCACCCTGACTACCAGCATGAACAATGCCACTCCGCTTCAGGCCTTCATGAAGCGGGCAATGGACATTGCCGGCGGTCTGGTGGGCTGCCTGATTACCGGGCTGCTGGTGATTGTTGTGGGGCCGTTGATCTATCTGAATTCCCCCGGCCCCATTTTCTTTGCTCAGGAGCGCATCGGCCTCAACGGCAAGCGGTTTAAGATGTATAAATTCCGGAGTATGTACCTGGATGCAGAGGAGCGGAAGAAGGAGCTGATGTCCCAGAACAAGCTGGGCAGCGACCTGATGTTCAAGCTGGACTTCGATCCCCGGATCATCGGCAACCGGATTGCGCCGGACGGCACCCGGAAAACCGGCATCGGCCAGTTTATCCGCAGCACCAGTATCGATGAATTCCCCCAGTTTTTCAATGTGCTGAAGGGGGACATGAGCCTTGTAGGTACCCGTCCGCCGCTGATCAGCGAGTTTGATGCCTATGAGCAGCACCACCGTGCCAGAATGTCCGTCAAGCCCGGCATCACCGGTATGTGGCAGGTCAGCGGCCGCAGCGAGATTACCGATTTTGAAGAAGTGGTACGGCTGGATACCCAGTATATCAACAACTGGTCGCTGTGGCTGGATATCAAAATTCTGTTTAAAACCGTGGGGGCTGTTCTGAAAAAGGAAGGCTCCATGTAGCGGCTTTGTGCCGGACTGGGCAAATAAAATGAGACATTGGTAAATTATGAGAACAAAAAAAGCGTTTTATAATATTACTCTGGAGCTGGTGCTTCAGGTTGTGACTCTGGTCAGCGGTCTGATTCTGCCCAGGCTGATACTGGAGGCCTATGGGTCAGCCTATAACGGCGTGATCCAGACCATTATCCGGTTTTTGGGCTATATCTCCGTGCTCACCCTGGGGGTGGCAGGCCCCACCCGGGTGGCCATTTACCAGGCACTGGCGGATGGGGACGATCACAAGGTCAGCGCTGTGCTGAAGGCCAACGAACTGTTTATGCGCAAGGTGGCGCTGGCTCTGGTGGGATACATGATTGTGCTGGCCGTGGTGTATCCCTACATGGTGCGGGATCAATTCGGCTGGTGGGATGTCGCCCTGCTGGTGATGATCATCGGTGCGGGCTCCCTGATGGAATATCTGTTTGGCATTACCAGCAGAATTTTTCTGGTGGCCAATCAGGAGGCCTACATTTCCCTGACCCTGTTGATTGCCAGCAAAATTGTCAGCACCATCGTAACCGTCATCCTGATTTTGCAGGGCTTCTCCATCCACGCAGTCCGGCTGGCCATGGTGGTCTGCTTTGCGCTGGAGCCGGTTCTGATTCAGCTGATTGTCCGGAAAAAATACCATATCCGTACAGATGTGGATCCGGATTACTCCGCACTGGCACACCGGGGGGATGCCGTGGCGCATTCTCTGGCAGATGTCATCAGCCAGAATATCGGCGTCTTTCTCCTGGCAATCCTCACCAGTCCCGTGGTGATTTCCATTTACTCCGTGTACAATCTGGTTCTGGAGAATCTGCAAAAGATCCAGAAGGCCTTCACCAATAATCTGGAGGCGGTTTTCGGAGATATCTGGGCCAGAGGGGAGAAGGCGAAATTTGCCGAAAAGCTGGGCACTCTGGAATACCTGATGTGCGCGTTCCTGCTGCTGGTGTACACCACCACGGGCAGCCTGATTCTGCCCTTTGTAAAGCTCTATACCCGGGATATTACCGATGCCAACTATATCCTGCCGACATTTGCAGTGCTGTTTGTGGCGGCCAGTGCAGCCTTCAGTCTCCGGGACCCCTATATTGTGGCGGTGCAGGCGGCAGGCCGATACAAGGATACCCGGATGCTGGCGATCCGGGAGGCGGTGCTGAATGTGGTTCTCTCGCTGGTGGGAATCTGGCTGTGGGGGCTCAGCGGCATCGTGTTCGCGGCGTTGGTGGCCAATCTGTACCGAACCATCGCCTATGGTATTTACATCTATCGCAAAATGCTGGAAATTCCTCTGCGCCGCTTTGCGGCTCGGTGGGTGTGGATGCTTGCAAGCGGCGGCGTCATCATCTGGCTGCAGCAGATGATTGCCGCACACGCGCTGACCATCGACAGCTGGATGAAATGGCTGGTTGCCGGCGCCTGCTACACGGTGGTGGCCGTGGCGGTAACGCTGGCATCCTCTGCGATCTTCTACCGCCGGGAGCTGCGCAACTCGGCTCAGCTGGTGAAGGCCATGCTGAAGCGGTAGCTGTGGGGAAGGAGGGCGAACGGCATGGAAAAAAAGAGAATTCTGATGGTTCACAACTTCTATCAGATTGGCGGCGGAGAGCACACCGTATTTGAAAACGAAGTGAAGCTGCTGCGGGATCATGGACATACGGTGATTCTCTATACCCGGAGCAATGACGAGCTGAAAACCTCCCGCCTCAAAATGCTGCTGATGCCCCTCACCACCATCTGGTCGCTCCGAACCTATTTTGAAGTTCGCAGCCTGATCCGGAAGGAAAACATTCAGGTGGTGCACTGCCAGAACACCTTTCCACTGGTTTCCCCTTCTGTGTACTACGCCGCCCGGAGCCTGAAGGTGCCTGTGGTGCAGACCATCCACAATTTCCGGCTTCTCTGCCCCTGCGGAACCTTTTACCGGGAGGGGAAGATCTGCGAGGCGTGTGTGGCCTGCGGCTCCTTCCGTCCTGCGCTGAAACACCGCTGCTACCGGAATTCCCGGGTACAGACGGCGGTGGTGGCAGCCATGCTGAAGGTGCATCGGGCGCTGGGAACCTACCGGAAGATCAATTATATTTTTCTTACGGAGTTCAATAAAAGTAAATTCTCCGGTCTGCTGGATATCCACGGCAGCAATGTGTTTGTGAAGCCCAACTTTGTCCCATCCGTCTGCCTGCCCCGGAAGCAGGAACTTTCGCCGGAGTTTGTGTTCGTCGGGCGGCTGGATCGGTATAAGGGCATTTCTTTTCTGCTGGAGGCGTGGAAAACAGTCCCGGCAGACTATCAGCTGCATATCTTCGGAGACGGCGACCTCCGGGATGCCTGCGAGACGGAAGCTCGAAATCAGGAGAATATCCATTTTTACGGCTTCTGCCCCCAGCAGCAGGTATTTGAACGGCTGGCCGAATCTGCGGCGCTGCTGTTTCCCAGTGAGCTGTATGAGGGATTCCCCATGCTGATCGGGGAGAGCTTCTGCCTGGGGGTTCCCCTGGTGTGCACCATGCTGGGCAACCACTGGGATGTGGTCAACCAGTCCGGCGGCGGTGTGGGATTCCCGGTGGGAGATGCCGCAGCCTTTCGGCAGGCGCTGGCTGAGGTTCTGCAGGGGCGTGAGCGGTATTCCGGATGCGCCAGAGCCTATTATGAAAAGTATCTGACAGAAGAACAAAACTATTTGGTGTTGCGTGATGTGTATGAACGAGCAAAACATATTTCCTGATGCCCCGGAAAAAGTGAATGTGATCGGCGTACCGGTTTCTGCGGTGACGCTGGAAACGGCTCTGCGCTTTGCGGCGGAAAATCTGGATCAGATTCGGGGAATGTATATCTGTGCTGCCAATGCGCATACTACGGTGATGGCTCGGGAGAATGCGGCATATCGGGCGGTTCAGGCCGGGGCTGTGATGGCTCTGCCGGATGGAATGCCGCTGGCCTGTGTGGGACGGAAAAAGACCGATAAGCCCATGAAAAAAGCCACTGGCACCCATTTTATGCAGTCCACCTTTACCGATCCCCGGTTTGCCGGACGGAAACACTATTTTTATGGCACAGAGCCGGAAACCATTGCGCTGGTGGCACAGCGTTTGGCGGTGGATTATCCCCGGCTGCAGGTCTGCGGCTATGAGCCCTCCGTGTTCCGGGAGCTGTCGGATGGGGAAGTGGAAGAGCTGGCCGGACGAATCAATGAGGCCGGTGCGGATTTTCTGTGGGTGGCTCTGGGCGCGCCCCGGCAGGAGCTGCTGATGCATCGTCTCCAGGGAAAGGTGAACTGCGTGATGACCGGTGTGGGCGGCGCCTTCAATATTCTGGCGGGCACCGTGAAGGATGCCCCCATGTGGCTGCAGAATATCGGCATGGAGTGGCTGTACCGGCTGTGCATGGAGCCCAGGCGGCTGTTCTGGCGCTATGTCACCACAAATACCCGATTTATTGGCTATGCCCTTCGGGATGCCTGGAAAGGCGGCGGCAATCCGGAATAACATCCGGAAAAAAGAAAAAAGGGATTGCATTATTTTTGAACCCATGATATAATGCTCCGTGTGTCCGGTCAAAGGGCGCCGCTCCAACATTGGGATGTCGCCAAGCGGTAAGGCACCAGACTTTGACTCTGGCATTCGTC
>CAMCRV010000009.1 GCA_945877365.1 uncultured Clostridia bacterium
GGAGCACAACCCCTTACACAGGGGAGGCTTTGGGCATCCCCACAAATAACAATTTGTCGCTTTACTGACTGAACCCCATATTCCCAAAAGAGAATACCCCCCGACAGTTACAGCAATCCGGTAACAGGTCGGGGGTTATTTCTGTGTCTTTTGTACGCTCCGATCGGGGCGATTTTTATTGCTTCAGAAAACCGCTGTTCTGCCCCAGCTGAAGGGTGTAGCTGTGGTCAAAGTTTTCTGAAAAGCAGAAGTCGGCGCGTCCCTCCCCGGGGCAGTACACAATGCTCCACATGGTCTTTTCGTAGCTGCCCTCCGTCTGGGGGTAATTTTTCTGCGCCACGGATTCCAGCAGGGTCCGCACCTTCGTTTCATCGGCAGGGCCGGTGTGGGCGGAAAGGGTATCAAACCGGATATGGGATTGCTCCGAACCGATACCCTGCTTTTCGCTGTCGGCAAGGTAGTGGTTGGTGACCACCTTCGTCTGCGTCACCAGCATTTTCCCATCCACATACTCCACCACCACGCTCTTTCCGCTGGCATCGGCAATGGAGAAATGGTGGGCAGAGCCAATGGAGGAGTTCATGTCATACTGCTCCAGCAGGGCGATTGCCTCCTCCACATTTGCCGCCCGATCCAGCAGCAGACGGATGGCCGTAGTGGTGGTCAGGTTGGCTTTTTCGGTTTGCTGGTGGGTTTCTTCCTGGTCTCCGGCCATCAGATCCGCCACCATCAGTCCCTTTTCGTTCATGCCGTCCAGAGGGACATAAATGGCTGCCAGAGTCTGCATCCTGTCCATCATGGAGCCGTCGGGGGCATAGTCCCCGGAAAAGCCCAGAAAATCCAGGCAGCAGGTGGAAACAGATTCATAGCCGTTTTCGGGGACGGTATGGACAATCATAGCTCGGCATTCTGCCCAGTCGTAATTGCGGCCGAAGAAGGTATTGCCCTTCTCATCCTGCACGCAGATGGTGGAGCAGCCGAACTGCCCGGTCTGGACATCGCTTTCGATTTTGTAAAAGCCCCGGGATAAAAATGACACCAGATAACCCGCCACTTCGCCGTCACTGGCGGCGCCCCCTTGGGCGAGGAATTCATCAAAGCCGTAATCGCCGGTGTACTCCATGGCGTACAAGCCGTCCTCCAGCTTTTCAATGCTGTTTGCCGCCGTGATGAATGTGCCGAACAGGGACCATGCCCCTGCGGCAAGCACTGCCAGCAGAAGCAAAATGGCCGCAAGAATGCCCCACAAAATCTTTCGCTTATTCTTTGTCATGGTCTTCCTCCTGCATGATTTTCTGCATCCAGTATACCATACCTTCGTTCGGCGGAATAGGGTCATTTTATAGACCCTTGTGTCTTTTTTCAGGAAACAGCTTTCCATAGCAGCAGCGCCGCCAGAAGCCATGCTCCCACCACCGGCAGGGCAAAATACCATTTCTTCGGCCTGCCGTTCTGCCACATTCCCTCCGCCCGTTCCCGGCAGGAGGCCAGCACCTCCGGTGGAATCCGGCGCACCGTCAGGGCGATCAGCGCCGGCAGCACCAGCACATCGTCCAGATACCCCAGCACCGGGACAAAATCCGGAATCAGATCCACCGGGGACAGGGCGCAGGCCACCGTAACCGCCGCCAGAATTTTGGTGAAAACCGGGGTTCTTTCATCCCTCAGCGCCAGAAATACCGCCGGGATCTCCCGTTTCAGGGAAGATGCCCGCTCCTTCAGAGTCATGGATGATGCCTCCTTGCGGCGGCGAGTCGCCGCTGACAATGCGTTACGGACTGCGGGTGGACAATCCACATCCTTTGGGCCCCTCGACCGGAACTGCGTAGGTTATATAGAACAGACCACCACCGCAAAAACGAACCGGGCGTGCAGCGGATGGAAAGATTACCACCCGGGCGAAGGCTCGCATTGCCCGTGGGGGCATCCCCACTCATTCTTCCTTTTTCCACAGGCAGCAGTGACCCTTCTCCTCGCGCTTGGCGCGGTACATGGCCTGATCCGCCCGTTCGATCAGCTCCATGGAGGGCACCTCCTCCGTGGTGCACAGAACAACGCCTGCCGAACAGGAGGCGCGGAAGTTCTCCCCGGCATAGGCGTTCCGGAAGTCCCTGCAAATATCCTCGCCCTTTTTGATGGCGGTATCCCCTTCCCGCAGCCGTTTCAGCACCACCAGGAATTCATCCCCGCCGTAGCGGCAGAGGATATCCCCGTTCCGGGTGCTGCGGCGCAGCAGATCCGCAAAGGCACAGATCATCTCATCTCCAACCCTGTGGCCGCAGCCATCGTTTACCGCTTTCAGGTCATCCAGATCAAACAGGTACAGCGCCAGAGGCAGCTCCTCCTTCCGGATGCTGGACATGGCCACCTGCAAGCCCCGGCGGTTCAGCAGCCCCGACAGGAAGTCCCGGTTGGCCTCGTCCTGCAGGACGCTCTCCCGCTCCCCGGAGGCAAACATCTCCGCCAGCCGCTGAATCCGTTTGCCCAGATCAAAGATGGGATGGCATTTGCACAGGAAATCATCCGCCTCCAGAGCCAGCGGTGTTTTTTCCACCCAACTGCCACCGGGCACCAGCGCCAACACCGGCGATTTCCAGTACAGCGGATCCTGCCGCAGGAACTTCATCACCTTCCCGGCGCCGCTGTCCGGCAGGGTCATGCTCAAAATCACCACCATCTCCCCGGGGCAGTCGCGAATGCAGGCAATCGCCTCCCGGTCATCGGCGGCCTCCAGAATCCGGTACTGTGTACAGAAGGCCTCCCGGACTTTTTCCCGATAGCCTCCGTTTTCGTCCACGATCAGCAGCGTGTACCGGGCTTCTCTCCTCCGGACTGTCTCCGGGGCAGGCCGGGGCTCCAGCAGCCGGGAGGAACTCAGCAGCTTCTCAAACTCCCGGGCCGGCATGGGCTTGGCAAAATAGAAGCCCTGCACATAGTCGCAGCCCACAGCCCGGAGCCGCTCCAGCTGGCTTCGGGACTCCACACCCTCGGCAACCACAGCAAGACGCATTCTGTGCGCCATATTGACAACATCGTTGAGGATGCTCAAATCCATGATCTTGCTGGTTTCATGGATGACAAAGTTTCTGTCCAGCTTCAGCACATCCAGCTCCATCTGGCTCATCATACTCAGGGACGAATAGCCGCTGCCGAAGTCATCCATCTCCACCACAAAGCCCAGAGAACGCAGCTTGCCTACAAGCGCCGTGATGGTGCCTGTGTTCTCCGTGTAGGCGCTTTCCGTGACCTCCAGATGGAGGTACTCGGGCTTGATGCCATAGCGCGCCGTGAGGTCGGGCAGCAGCTTCACCGGATCCCCCTGGAACATATCTGCACGGGACACATTGACAGACACCGGCACCATAGGATACCCCTTCAGCTTCCAGCTGCGCAGCTGGGCGCAGACCTGTTCCCAGACAAACTGATCCAGCTTGGAAATAAAGCCGTTCTTTTCAAACAAAGGAATGAATTCTCCGGGGGAGACAATGCCCCATTCCGGATGAATCCACCGCACCAGAGCCTCGGCACCTGCCAGACACTCCTCGTTGAGGTTGTATTTCGGCTGATAATATACCGAAAACTGCCCCTGATTCAGCGCCTCCTGCATGGCATCGGTGATGGCCTTCTCCCGCAGCAGCTTGCCCCGCAGGGAATCGTCATACACGGCAAAGAACTGGTTGTACTGTCCCCGGATGCTGTTGGCAGCCAGCAGCGCCCGGTCGCACATCTGCTCCACGGGAATGCTGGGGTCGGTGATTTCGTAGATGCCCCAGCGCATCACAATGCTCTTCATCAGCGGGGACAACTCTATCTCCGGATGGGAGCCGAAGTTCTTCCGATCCAGCCGCTCCTGCTCCCGTCTCTGCAGGCAGAGGAAGCGATCCGCACTGAACCGTCCGCAGAAGCCCTCCTGTCCCACCATGGATCTGGTGATATCGGCCACCTCCCGAAGCAGATGATCGCCTGCCTGAGTCCCGAAAACATCATTCACCAGCTTGAAATTTTCAATGTTGGAGCATACAATGCTGTAGTCGCCCTCCGGATCCTCCTGCAGCCGCTCCCGCACCTTCCGAAAGAAGAATTCCTTGCTGTACAGTCCGGTGAGCCGGTCAAACTGGAACTGGTTCACCATGGCGGCGGTCTCCCGCAGCTTGATCAGGCTGGCCACCCGGTGCAGAATCACCTGGGGCCGGTAGGGCTTGGGCACAAAGTCCGTAGCTCCGTGAGACAGCGCCGCAACCTCGTCCTCCTCGCTGCCGCTCTGGGTGGTAACGATCACCGGAATCAGGGACAGCTGGGGATCCTGACGCACCAGATCCAGAAAGGCGTAGCCGTCCATCACAGGCATCATCACATCCAGCAGGATCAAAGCCACTGTATCTCCGAAGTGGGCCAGAATATCCAGAGCCTCCTGTCCGTTCTCCGCCTCCAGAACCTGATACTCCTCCGACAGAATCTCGCAAAGCATGGCACGGTTCAGTTCGTTATCCTCAACAATCAGGATCTGTTTTCCCACAGCGATACCCTCTTTTTTCCTGGTTTTGACAAAAGTCGACAAATCTAATCTTACTATATCAGATATCTATCCTGTCTTCAATGGGTTTTCCTGAAAAACTTTTTATATAGAAAAATTGGAATTTGGCGGGATGCCCAAAGCCTCCCCTGTGTAAGGGGAGGTGGCAAAAATCTATTGATTTTTGCCGGAGGGGTTGTCAATCCCCCAGTCAGCTTCGCTGACAGCCCCCTTTACACAAGGGGGCCTTTAACCTCGCCAAATTCCAATTTATCATTTCAGACGGCTACGGCATTGCCGCCGGATATGTTCAAAATTTTTTAACCATTCGTTCATCTTCAGTTGAGACAAAATTTGTAAAATTCTGTCTGAGAATAGAGTGAAGGAGACTGCCGTTATGAGCATTTTTCTGACTTTGGCCTACCTGTTTTTCGTTGGAAGCGTCCTTGGCTGGGTGCTGGAGCTTCTGTTCCGGAACCTGACCCAGCGCCATGAAAAATGGGTCAACCCCGGCTTCTGCACCGGGCCGTATCTGCCCATCTACGGCTGCGGCCTGTGCGTGCTGTTTCTGCTGGCAAGCCTGGAGCAGTACAGCCTGATTGCAGCTCCGTTCTGGAACAAGGCCTTCCTGTTTCTTTCCATGGCCGTGGGCATGACCCTCATTGAATATCTGGCAGGTCTGTTCTGCCTGAAATTTTTCAAGGTGCGGCTGTGGGATTACTCCGGCCTGTGGGGAAATGTGCAGGGCATCATCTGCCCCCTGTTCTCCTTCTTCTGGGCGGTGCTGGGGGCCATCTATTATTTCTTCATCCACCCCTATATTCTGGGTGGGCTTGCCTGGCTGTCCCGGAATCTGGCCTTCTCCTTTTTCATCGGAATGTTCTTCGGAGTTTTTCTCATTGATGTTGCACATTCCGGCAACCTTGTGGTAAAATTGAAGCGCTTTGCCGAGGAGAATCAGGTCATCGTCCGCTACGAAGCCCTGAAAGACCACATTTTGCAGCTGCACCAGCGCAACCAGGCAAAGTACCGCTTCTTCCGTCCCTTCCGGGAGGTGCAGCCTCTGGGTGAGATTCTGAAGGAAATGCAGGAATCTCTGGAAAGCCGCATCAAGCACCCCACAAAACCATAACCGTTTCCATTGACATATAAGGAGAGAAATCCATATGAACACCTACCGCGCCGGTATTGATATCGGCTCCACCACCGTCAAGCTGGTGATTCTGGATGACGACGGGCAGCTCCTTTTCGGAGACTACCGGCGGCATCATGCCCACACCCAGGAAACCCTCCACTCCCTGCTGATGGAGGCCAAAGGGAAGCTGGGAGACTGCGTGCTCCGCACCGGCATCACCGGCTCCGGCTCCATCAATCTGGGCGATGCCCTGAACATCCCCTTCGTGCAGGAGGTGGTGGCGGTTGCCGCCGCCCTGAAGGCCGCCGAGCCCAGAACCGATGTAGCCATCGAGCTGGGGGGCGAGGACGCCAAGATCATCTATTTCACCGGCGGGTTGGAGGAGCGGATGAACGGCGTCTGTGCCGGCGGCACCGGCTCCTTCATCGACCAGATGGCCGCCCTCCTGCAGACCGATGCCCCCGGGCTCAACGAGGCGGCAAAGGAGTACAAACAGATCTATCCCATCGCCGCCCGGTGCGGCGTGTTTGCCAAGACGGATATCCAGCCCCTGATCAACGAGGGGGCCACCAAGGCCGATCTGGCTGCCTCCATTTTTCAGGCAGTGGTGAACCAGACCATCTCCGGGCTTGCCTGCGGCAAGCCCATCCGGGGCACCGTGGCCTTTCTGGGAGGCCCTCTGCACTTCCTGACGGAGCTGAAAGCCGCCTTTATCCGCACCCTGCATTTGACGGAGGAAACCGCCGTTGACCCGGAGAATTCCCACCTGTTCGCCGCCATGGGCGCGGCACTGGAGACCCCGGATGCCGAGGGCGTAGCCCTGTCCTCTCTGGTGGAGACCCTGCGCAGGGGTGTCTGCGGCTCCTTTGAGATGCCCCGGCTGGAACCCCTGTTCCGGGACGAAGCAGAATATCAGGCCTTTTGTCAGCGTCACGGCAAGGCTGTGGTGAACAAGGCGGAGCTTTCCTCCTATCAGGGGCAGTGCTATCTGGGCATTGATGCCGGCTCCACCACCACCAAGCTGGCGCTGATCGGGCAGGCCGGGCAGTTGCTGTGGCAGTTCTACGCCAACAATCAGGGCAACCCCATCCGCACCGCCCAGTTTGCTCTGGGTCAGCTTCAGCGGCAGCTGCCGGATTCCGCGGTGATCACCCGAGCCTGCTCCACCGGCTACGGCGAGGCTCTGATGCAGGCCGCCTTCCATCTGGACGAGGGGGTGGTGGAGACCATCGCCCACTGCACCGCTGCTTCCTTCTTTGATCCGGAAGTGGACTGCGTGCTGGACATCGGCGGTCAGGACATGAAGTGCATCAAGCTGAAGGACGGCACCGTGGATTCCATTCTGCTGAACGAGGCCTGCTCCTCCGGCTGCGGCTCCTTCCTGGAAAACTTTGCCGTCTCCCTGGGCTACACCGCCGAGGGCTTTGCCAGGGAAGCTCTCTTTGCCCCCTCTCCCGTGGATCTGGGAACCCGGTGCACCGTGTTTATGAATTCCAATGTGAAGCAGGCGCAGAAGGAGGGCGCTTCCGTGCCCGATATCTCCGCCGGGCTTGCCTACTCCGTCATCAAAAACGCCCTGTACAAGGTCATCAAGCTGGCCAGCGCACAGGACTTGGGCAAGCACATCGTGGTGCAGGGCGGCACCTTCCACAATCAGGCCGTACTGAGAGCCTTTGAGAAAATCTCGGGGGTGGAGGCCACCTGCCCGGATATCTCCGGCCTCATGGGTGCCTTTGGCGCGGCTCTGGTGGCCAGAAGCCACAGCGACGGCACCATAAGCGCCATGCTCTCTCTGGAGGAAATCCAGCATCTGTCCTACACCACCAAGAGCGTCCGCTGCGGCGGCTGCTCCAACAACTGTATGCTCACCGTCAACACCTTCTCCGGTGGGCGCAGGCACATCAGCGGCAACCGCTGCGAAAAAGGTGCCGGAAAAGCCGGTGCCGGAGAGAAGGCACCCAACATGGTGCTCTACAAGCGCAGCCGCATCTTTGACATTCCTTCTCTGGATGAAAAGGACGCTCCCCGGGGCACCATCGGCATCCCCCGGGTGCTGAATATGTATGAGAATTATCCCTTCTGGGCCACCTTCTTCCGGGAGCTGGGCTTCCGGGTGGTGCTATCCCCCTTCTCCACCCGGAGCATCTATCAGCTGGGCATGGAGTCCATCCCCTCCGAATCGGAGTGCTACCCTGCCAAGCTGTCCCATGGCCATGTACAGTGGCTCATTGATCAGGGCGTCAAAACCATCTTCCACCCCTGCGTGTTCTATGAGCATCAGGAGACAAAGGGCGCCCAAAACCACTACAACTGCCCCATCGTGGTATCCTACGCGGAAAACCTGAAGAACAATGTGGAGGCCATCGGCAACGGCTCCGTCCACTACATACGCCCCTTCATCGCCTTCACCTCGGAGCACACCGCCGCAGACCGGCTGGTGAAAACCGCTGCCGAGGAATGGAACATTCCCGAAGGCGAGGTTCGCAAGGCAGTTTCCGCCGCGTGGAAGGCGCAGCAGCAGGCCAAGGCGGATATTCGCGCCGAGGGCGCCCGGCTGCTGGAGCAGATGCAGCGTGAGGGGAAACGGGGCATTGTGCTGGCAGGCCGCCCCTACCACATCGACCCGGAGATCAACCACGGCATTCCGGAGCTGATTGCCTCCTACGGCCTGTATGTGTTCACCGAGGACAGTCTGCCCTACGACCAGAAGGAGGAGCTCTCCCTCCGGGTAGTGGATCAGTGGGTGTACCACTCCCGGCTGTACAAGGCCGCCAAATTTGTGGGAAGCCGGGACGATCTGGAGCTGATTCAGCTGAATTCCTTCGGCTGCGGTCTGGATGCCGTCACCACGGATCAGGTCAGCGAAATTCTGGAACAGAACAACAAGCTCTACACCCTGCTGAAAATCGATGAGGTCAGCAATCTGGGAGCCGTGCGCATCCGTATCCGCTCCCTGCTGGCAGCCATGGATATGCGCCGGGAAAAGCACATCCATGCCGTCCCCAACAACACTCCTTTCTGCCGCCCGGAATTTACGAAGAAAATGCGCCGGGAGGGCTACACCATTCTGGCACCCCAGATGAGTCCCATCCACTTCGCCCTGCTGGAGCCGGTGTTCCGCAGCCACGGCTACAACATGGTGCTGCTGGACAACGACAGCCGGGAGGCCATCGACACCGGCCTGAAATTCGTCAACAACGATGCCTGCTTCCCCTCCATCACCGTGGTGGGGCAGATCATGCAGGCGGTGCTGTCGGGAAAGTACGACACTGACAAGCTGGCAGTGATGATGACCCAGACCGGCGGCTGCTGCCGCGCCAGCAACTATGTGGCCTTCATCCGCCGGGCGCTGGAAAAGGCATCCTTAAGCCATATTCCCGTGATCTCCCTGAACCTCAACGGCATGGAGAAGAACGAGGGCTTCCAGATCAAGCCCTCCCTGCTGATGGATGCCGCCCAGGCTGCGGTATGCGGCGACCTGCTGATGCGCTGCCTGTACCGGGTGCGCCCCTACGAGCAGAAATCCGGCTCCGCCAATGCCCTCCATCAGAAATGGCAGGAAATCTGCATCGAAACCCTGACCCGGAAGCACACCGTGGGGGACTACGCCAAGCTCTGCGCCGGAATTGTGGCCGCCTTCGATGCCTTCCCCATTGACGAGACTCTGCGCAAGCCCCGGGTTGGCGTGGTGGGCGAGATTCTGGTGAAGTATATGCCCCTTGCCAACAACCATCTGGTGGAGCTGCTGGAACGGGAGGGTGCCGAAGCCGTGGTGCCGGACCTCATGGACTTTTTGAACTACAGCCTGTACAACGCCACCTACAAGGCAGAATTCCTGGGCACCAGCAAATCCGGCAGTGCCTTCTCCGAGGCTGGAATTTCGCTGATTCAGCGCATCCGCAAGCCTGCCCTGAAGGCTCTGAAGGCATCCCGGCGGTTTGAGCCTCCCATGCCTATTGAGGCCATCGCCCAGCAGACCAAGCCCTTCCTGTCCATCGGCAACCAGTACGGCGAGGGCTGGTTCCTGGCCGGAGAGATGATCGAGCTGCTGAAGTCCGGGGTTCCCAATATCGTGTGCATCCAGCCCTTCGGGTGCCTGCCCAACCATGTGGTGGGCAAAGGTGTCATCAAGGCTCTGAAAAAGCAGTACCCCCAGGCCAATATCGCCGCGGTGGACTACGACCCCGGCGCCTCGGAGGTCAACCAGCTCAACCGCATCAAGCTGATGCTGGCAGCCGCCCGCCTTGCCGAAGCCGAAGAAGTGCACTGAAATTTTTCTGGATTTTTCTTCCAAACCGTACTATAATGCAGAAAACAGCAGACAGGAGGCAGATCATGAGACGACGGGACCGGGAAGTCACAGACCACCAGGCCATTGAGGCCTTTCTCCGCCGGGAGCAGATTCTGCGGGTGGCCTTTTATGACCAGGGGGATATCTACATCGTCCCCGTGAACTACGGCTTCACCTGCGATGGAGGTGGCTTTACCTTCTATTTCCACGGCGCACAGGCCGGACGGAAATATGCGCTGAGCCGGGAATGCCCCACCGTGGGCTTTGAAATTGACGGCGGCTACCGGCCTGTGGCCGGAAACACCGCCTGCGAATTCACCGCGCAATTCCAGAGCGTCATCGGCACCGGAGTCCTCCGGCTTCTGTCTGACCGGCAGGAAAAGATCGCCGGGCTGAACGCCGTAATGCGCCAGATTTCCGGCAAGGACGGCTGGGACTACCCTGATGCCATGGTGGACAGCACCGCCGTGTACTGCCTGCAAGCAAAGGCTCTGTCCTGCAAGGCAAAGCAATAGAAAACGAAACAGGAGGCTTCCGTTATGTGGATGATTCTGGCAATTCTTTCCGCCGTGTTTGCGGCTCTGACCTCTATTCTGGCCAAGGTGGGCATTGAGGGGGTCAGCTCCAATCTGGCCACCGCCATCCGTACCTGCGTGGTGCTGGTGATGGCATGGGGCATGGTGTTCCTGACGGACGCTCAGGGCGGCCTCTCCTCCATCTCCCGGAAGAGCTGGATCTTTCTGATTCTCTCCGGCATGGCCACCGGCGCATCCTGGCTGTGCTATTACAAAGCTCTGCAATTAGGGGATGCCTCCAAGGTGGTGCCCATTGACAAGATGAGCGTGGTCATCACCTTGATTCTGGCCTTCACCTTCCTCCACGAAAAGGTGACCCTGAAATCCGTGCTGGGCTGTGTCCTGATTGCCGGCGGCACATTGCTGATGGTGCTGTAACAGAGAAAAGAATTTCCCTCCCTCAGCGGCAAATGCCGCCGGGGGAGGGTCTTTTTATACTGATATTCAATTAAAATGTTTCATTCGGTAGAATGGAACATTTTTATAGGAAGATCATAATGAGACGGGTTTCCATGATTTCTGATTCCAGAAATCATGGAAACGACAACGCCGTCAGGCGGTGTCTTCTCAATAGAATGAAACCATTCTATTGAGAAATCGTATTACTATGAAAGCTCCAGGCGCATCAGCACCAGCTCCTGCCAGCCGGTTTCCCGGGAGCGGAAGCCCCTGGGGTTGCGTCCGTATTCCCGGAAGCCTACACTTTCGTACAGGCCGATGGCACTGCGGTTGTCCGCCACCGCCTGCAGTTCCAGCTGGGTGTAGCCTGCCTCTTTTGCCAGACGAATGCAGCTTTCCGTCAAAGCCCGGCCGATGCCCAGCCCCCAGAACGCCTTGGCTACGCTGATGCCGAAATCCGCCCGGTGGCGCACCTTGTATTTGCTGCCCACCGCATCGATTCCGGCGGTTCCCACCACCTGTCCGTCCACAATAGCCAGCAGCTCCAGTTCGTTTTCCGATTCCTCCAGCTTCCGCAGAAACGCCTCCTCCCCGGTCAGGTCAAAGGCGTTCTCATCGGGGTAGGACAGCAGAAAGTCCGTCTCCCCGTGGGTCAGCTGGAATACCTCCAGCACCGCCTGAGCGTCCGCTGCCGTGCCGTTTCGCAGGATACATTCCCTGCCGTCTTTCAATAGAATTGTCTCAAAATAGCGCAAACCAAGTCACCTCATTTTTTCTTCAGAAGTTTTTCCACTCCGGCGGCGTCCAGCTGGTTCACCGTGACAAACTTTCCCCCATAAAACACCGCCCAGTTGTTGAACACACAGGGTAAGTTTTTGGCCTGTTCCAGAGACTGCACATGGATGAATTCCGCCGGGATTTCGGTTTCTGCGCAGAACCTGCGCAGCTTTTCCACCCGATCCGGAATGAAGGGGCACTGGTCATCGTAGTAAATCGTCAGCTCCTGCCGGTCTATGGATTGTCTTTTGGCGTTTTCCCGGAAACGGGGAAGGCTACCGTCAAAGGACAGCGCCAGCAGCTCATAGCCATCGGCGGTGGTATCCACGGTCTGAAAGCCGAATTTCCGGGCAAAGCTCTGATCAGAAAGCCACGCCTTCTGCTTCTGCGCCCCCAGCATACACACCCCGGATTTTCCCTTTGCTCTGGCATCTGCCAGACAGGATTCCATGAGCCGCCGTCCGTAGCCGTGACCCTTGGGCTCTCCCTGCACCCACAGGCAGTAGATGTACAGATAATTCTTCCCCTCCACCGGCACCCACGCGGTTTCCAGAGGGGCGTACTCCACAAAGGCGCATCCGTTTCCCGGCAGCTTCCGGAACACATGACCCTCCTGCAGCCGCGATGCCAGCCAGCGGCGCTTGGCCTCCACCCCGGGGTGGGGCTTCTTGGTGCGGACGATGCAGCACAGCTGCTCCTGCGCCAGATTTTCCGGACTTAGATCGATAAACTCTATATCCATGCGCTCACCTTATTTCCAGGGTCTGCCGCCCCGGTGCCAGCCCTGCTGTTCCCAATAGCTGTAGTCCGGCTCCATGGGTGGGAAGTGCTTCTGGGCAAAGCCCATCAGGGCAAACCAGAATTTGCCCCGGCTGTTGCAGCCCTGCTGTCCGGCATGACTCAGAATTTTCCGAGCCAGTACATCGGTCTTTTTGTGAATCTTCTTTTGAATTCCCGGAGGAATTTCCCCGGGCTTGGTGGCCTGCACTCCCAGCCCCAGCTTATAGACTCTGTGGATGCCCCACATTTCCAGACTGTCCGCCATGTCCCGCACCGTGGACTTCATGCCGCCCCCGGCGGCGGTGGCGATGGAAACCGCCTGCTTTTGGCTCATCTCCGGTCTGGGGCGGTGAATCATCCACCAGGTGCCAAAGTGATCCAGAAAGCTCATCATCTGCCCCGTGGCGTGGTACACATACACCGGGCTTTCCAGAATGATGAGATCCGCCTCCAGCATGGCATTTGCCAGCGGTTCCAGCTGGGCATAGTGGGGGCAATGGGTCAGATCCTGCTGAAAGCAGGTGAAGCAGCCCAGACAGGGCTTGTCAAAATCTCTGGGCAGAAAAAACTCCTGTGTCTGCCAGCCCACCTTCTGCGCCAGCTCCCGCGCCACCATGCAGGTGCTTCCGGCATGGCTCTGCCCGTGGATAATCACTGTTTTCATTTCCGGCACTCCCTTCTTTTTCACGTCTAAAATAATAGTATGTGCTTATCGGTTTTACACAGCCGCTTGATAAATACTATCGGCTTTGCGGAATTGACAATTGACAGTTGACAATGGACAATTGAGGAATCCCTTCGGGATGAATGAAAAAATGTGCTGATATCTACAGAAATATTTTTAAATCGTCCCGAAGGGACACCATAATTGTCATTTTTCAATTTTCAATTGTCAATTTGATAAATAACAATTTGTCACTTTGCTGACTGAAACCGATATGTACACAATAGTATATATCTTTTTGGTGCAAATGGATAGAGCCAATCTTTCGGCAGATGTGTCAGTTTTTCAGCTGGTTTCCTGCCTACCCTGGTCGCGGCAAGCACCGCAAAACAATGCAGCCAGAAACGGGAGGAGCCTCCCATTTCTGGCTCAATGTGTCAAAAAAGCCTCGCAGAGTTTGCCGCCTATGCGGCAAAGAAGATCTAAAGCCGTTTTGTGTCAGGGCGTGTACCTGACACAAAACACATCTCAGGCTGCAAGTGTGGAATATGTTCGCCTACAGCGAACATATTCTGCGCGCGGCAGACTGCAAAAAACTGTCGAAAAGCCCCGAAGGGGATTTTCGACAGTCTGAGCCAGAAACGGGAGGAGCCTCCCATTTCTGGCTGATGGTGTGTCTGATGTCCTGAAGGAGATCAACGGGACCTCTTGGATGTCTTCTGCCAGGCTGCCGAAATGATAACAGAAGATTCTGTCACAGAAGGCACGCTGCTGTCTGCGTAATAGGCGTTGAGGTACATCTGCCGGATTTCCGACATCAGGGGATAACGGGGATTGGCGCCGGTGCACTGGTCGTCAAAGGCTTGCTCCACCATCTCGTCCAGACGGTTCAGGAAGTCGGCCTCGTCAATGCCATAGGCCCGGATGCTCTTGCGGATGCCGATGCGCTGCTTCAGCTCCTCAATCATGGCAATCAGCCCTTCCAGCTTCTCCTCATCGGTGTTCCCCTTCACCCCCAGATAGTCGGCAACCTCGGCATACCGGGCAAGGGTGTGGGGGTGGTCATACTGGGGGAAGGTGCCCATCTTGGCAGGAGCCGGGTCGGCATTGAACCGAAGCACCTCGGTGATCATCAGGGCGTTGGCAACGCCATGGGGCAGGTGGTGGAAGGCACCCAGCTTGTGGGCCATGGAGTGGCACACACCCAGAAATGCGTTTGCGAAGGCCATACCGGCCATGGTAGCGGCATTGGCCATCTTCTCCCGAGCCTCAGGATCCTTGGGGCCGTTGTCGTAGGCCCGGGGCAGATACTGGAAGATCATCTTCAGGGAGCGCAGGGCAAGGCCGTCGGTGTAATCCGTAGCCATCATGGAGGCATAGGCCTCCAGCGCATGGGTTACAGCATCGATACCGGAGGCGGCGGTGAGTCCCTTGGGGGCATCCATCATCATGTCCGCATCCACAATGGCCATCTTGGGCATCAGCTCATAGTCTGCCAGCGGGTACTTGACACCGGTGGTTTCATCGGTGATGACAGCGAAGGGGGTGACCTCGGAGCCGGTACCGGCGGTGGTGGGAACGGCGATGAAGTAGGCCTTTTGACCCATCTTGGGGAAGGTGTATACACGCTTGCGGATGTCCATGAACCGCATGGCCATATCCATGAAATCTACCTCGGGATGCTCGTAGAGCACCCACATGATCTTGCCGGCATCCATAGCAGAGCCGCCGCCCACAGCGATGATGCAGTCGGGCTGGAAGGCGCGCATCTGCTCTGCACCGGCCTTGGCACAGGCCAGGGTGGGATCGGGAGCCACATCGTAGAAGCAGGTATGGCGGATGCCCATTTCATCCAGCTTCTTCTCCACAGGCCGGGTGTAGCCTGCGCTGTAGAGGAAGCTGTCGGTGACGATGAAGGCCTTCTTCTTGCCCATCACGGCTTTCAGCTCGCTGAGGGCAACCCCCAGACAGCCCTTCTTGAGATACACCTTCTCAGGAGCCCGGAACCAGAGCATATTCTCCCTTCTTTCCGCAACAGTCTTGATGTTCAGCAGGTGCTTGACACCCACATTTTCCGAAATGGAGTTGCCGCCCCAGCTGCCGCAGCCAAGGGTCAGGGAGGGGGTCAGCTTGAAGTTGTACAGGTCGCCGATGCCGCCCTGAGCGGAAGGTGTGTTCACCACAATCCGGCAGGCCTTCATTTTCTGGCAGAAGGCCTCCAGCTTTTCGGGCTGGGTCAGGGTGTCCAGATAGACGGAGGCAGTGTGTCCCACGCCGCCGTCCCGAACCAGCCGATCGGCCTTGTTCAGGGCATCGGCAAAGTCCTTTGCCCGGTACATAGCCAGCACGGGGGACAGCTTTTCATGGGCGAAGGGCTCGTCGGGTTCCACGCTCTGAACCTCGCCAATGAGAACCCTGGCGGATTCGGGAATCTCCACCCCGGCCAGTGCAGCGATGGTGTGGGCGCGCTGACCCACAATCTTGGCGTTGAGGGCGCCATTGATCAGAATCACCTGCCGCACCTTTTCGCACTCCTCCGGGGAGAGGATGTAGCAGCCCCGGGCGATAAACTCTGCCTTGACTGCCTCGTAGATGTCGTCCAGCACCACCACGGACTGCTCGGAGGCGCAGATCATGCCGTTGTCGAGGGTCTTGGAGTGGATAATGGAGTTCACTGCCAGCTTCAGGTTGGCGCTGCTGTCGATGATGGCAGGGGTGTTGCCCGGGCCCACGCCCAGAGCAGGCTTGCCGGAGGAGTAGGCCGCCTTTACCATACCGGGGCCGCCGGTGGCGAGGATCAGGTCGCATTCCCGCATCACCATGTTGGTCAGCTCCAGGGTGGGGCTCTCCACCCAGCGGATGATGCCCTCGGGAGCACCGGCAGCCACGGCGGCGTCCAGCACCAGCTTGGCGGCGGCGACGGTGCTCTTCTTTGCCCGGGGATGGGGGGTGATCATCATGCCGTTTCGGGTTTTCAGAGCCAGCAGGGTTTTGAAGATGGCGGTGGAGGTGGGATTGGTGGTGGGAATCACCGCAGCCACAATGCCCACAGGCTCGGCGATTTTCTGAATGCCATAGGCTTTGTCCTCCTCCACCACGCCGCAGGTTTTGGTGTCCTTATAGGCGTTGTAGATGTACTCGCTGGCATAGTGGTTCTTGATCACCTTATCCTCCACCACACCCATGCCGGTTTCCTCCACGGCCATCCGGGCCAGAGGAATCCGGGCCTGATTGGCGGCGGTGCAGGCTGCCAGAAAAATCCGGTCTACCTGCTCCTGGGTGTAGGTAGAATACTGCTCCTGTGCCCGGCGAAGCTCTGCCAGAGCCTGAGCCAGCTCCTGCTCATTGGTGATGGGATTCATGGTCTGTGTTTCTGTCTTTTTCATAACGCTCTTCCTTTCTTTTATCGGCTTAAGCGGATACGATATTTTTGTATCGATAACTTAGCACAGATATATCCAGCTGTCAAGTAATATTTCTCATGCTTCCTTTCCTTTGAAAATGATAAATTTTCAAAAATAAAAGGATTCCTCCGAGTTTCAGAGAAATCCTAAATCATTATATCCGATAAAGTTGGAATTTGTTCCTGCAAATTTTTTCAAAAAATTTTATGCACTTACAACAAAATTAGATTTCCGGTTTTAGTCATATCTAACAGCGTACCGATTTTCACCATTGAAATTTGTGCAATTTCACAAATCATTCAAAATGGCAAGAAAATTGCCCTCCCGAAGGAGGGCAATTTTGGCGGTACAGAGGTTAGTTGATCTTCACATTCTCCCAGAGGGTGTTCAGGTAGTTCAGCATATCGGCATCCAGATTGCGGTAGGCCTCCCGGTTGTAGGCCTCAGCGAAGCTGCCCAGATTGGGGTACAGGATCTCCATGGCATCTCCCATCTCCTCGATATAGCCCTCGTTGGTGTAGACAACGCTGTTGGGGGTGGCGTAATAGGTGTACAGCGCATTGGCCACGGCAGGCTCCTCGGAGAGCATATAGTTGATGAAGATTTCAGCCAGCTCCTTGTTCTGGGCGCAGGAGGGAATGCACATGGCGTCCACATACAGGTTGGTGCGCTCGGGGTAGTAGAACTGCAGATCCACATTCTCCGCCTGAGCATCCACCATGGTGAAATAGTCACCGGCATAGTAGGCGCCGATGGCAGCCTCGCCGGACTCCATCATGTTGTAGATTTCATCCATGACATAGCTGTAGACCATGGGCCGCTGGGCCACCAGCTCCTCATAGGCCAGATCCCAATCTGCCTTGTTGGAGGTGTTCACATCCAGCCCCAGCTTGTACATAGCGGTGCCGAAGGCATCCCGGGAGTTGTTGAACTGCAGAATCTGACCTGCGTACTTCTGATTCCACATCAGATCCCAGCTGCCGATGTCGGCTGCATCCACCACATTGGCATCGTAAATCACGCCCACAATGCCGTAGGTGTAGGGGACGGAGTACTGGTTCTGGGGGTCGTAGTACAGGCCCTTGAAGGTCTCGTCGATATACTGGTAGTTGGGGATATTGTCGAAGTTCAGGGGCAGCAGCAGACCCTCCTGCGCCATTCTGGCGATCATGTAGTCGGAGGGAACGATGACATCGTAGCTGACGGCACCGCTGGAAATCTTGTTGTACATATCCTCGTTGGAGGCGAAGGTGCTGTAGTTGACGGTCACCTTCTGGTTGTAGGTCTTTTCATACCATTTCTCAAATTCCCGAACGGTGTCAAAGCTGCCCTCGCTGCCGTCGGAGATATACTCGCCCCAGTTGTAGACATTCAGGGTCAGGGTGTCTTTCTTGCCGCAGCCGGTAAGGCACAGCATCAGCAGCACCAGTGCTGCCAAAAGGGTCACAATCTTTTTCATTCTCTTTTCCTCCTGTTTTCAGTTTTTTCGTTTGGTTTTGGTTTGCGTTTTATAAAATTGGGATTTGGCGATTTCTTGGCTCCCCCTCTGGGGGAGCTGTCACGGCCTTGGCCGTGACTGAGAGGGCCCTCTCCGCCCCCTTCGGGGGCACCTCTCCCAAAGGGAGAGGCAAGTGCGACTGCCTGAAAAATTTCAATTTCTCCACTCAGTCTTTCTTTCCCTTTTTTTCTTTTCTGGCCTGTCTCAGCCGGGCCTGATCCTCGTTGTCCACAAAGTTGCTGATGAGCAGCAGGGACAGCGTCACCAGGAAAATAATGGTAGCCAGCGCGTACATCTTGGGGGTCACGGTCTTTTTGGTCATGCCGTAGATCCGGATGGGCAGGGTCTCGAAGCCGTTGCCGGAGGTGAAGTAGCTGATGACGAAGTCATCCAGCGACAGGGTGAAGGCCATGATCGCGCCGGTGATGATGCCGGGCATGATCTCCGGAATCTCCACCTTCAGGAAGGCGCGCATGGGGGTGCAGCCCAGATCCATGGCGGCCTCGTGGAGGGACTTGTCCATCTGCTGCAGCTTGGGCAGCACCTGCAAAATCACATAGGGGGTGCAGAAGGTAATGTGGGCGATGAGCATGGTGAAGAAGTTCAGGCTGGTGGAGGCTCCAAACAGCCGCCCCACAAACACGAACATCAGCATCAGGCTGATGCCGGTGATGATATCCGGGTTGGACATGGGGATATCGGTGACGGTGTTCATAGCCGCCCGGTACCATTTGGAGCGGAGCTTGTTGATGCCCACCGCCGCCATGGTGCCCATCACCGTGGAAATTGCCGTGGCAGAGGCCGCCAGAACCAGAGTATTCTTCACCGCCTCCAGGGTATTCTTATCCCGGAACAGCTCCTGATACCATTTCAGGGAAACCCCGGAGAACACGGAAAGGCTCTTGGCCTCGTTGAAGGAAAACACAATCAGCACCAGAATGGGGGCAAACAGAAACCCGAAGATAATGGCGCTGTAGATTTTTGCAGACAGCTTCATGTTACTCCCCTCCGTAGACATAGCGTGTGGTGACATACTTCATAACCGTCATGCCCACCAGCAGAATCAGCATCAGAATAAAGGCGATGGCTGCGGCAAAGTGGAGGTTATTGGCCACATACTGTCCCTCGATGGCATCGCCGATGAGGAAGAACTTGCCGTTGCCCAGCTTCTGGGAGATATAGAAGGTGCTGATGGAGGGAATCAGAACCATGGTCATGCCGGAGATGACACCGGGCAGGCTCAGGGGGAACACCACGCGTCTGAGCACCGACAGGGTGCCGCAGCCCAGATCCCGGGCAGCCTCCAGCAGCTTCCCATCTAGCTTGGCAAGGATGGAGTAGATGGGCAGCACCATGTAGGGGAAGTAGTCGTAGACCATGCCGATGATCACCGCAGTCTCCGTGCCGATGATATGGATGGGGGAAATTCCGAATTTCCCCAGAATGCCATTGATGATGCCGGTATCCTGCAAAATGGTCATCCATGCGTAGGTGCGGATCAAAAAGTTCATCCACATGGGAATCATAATCAGGGTGACCATGGTCTTCTGAGCCTTTTCCCCGGCTCTGGCCATGATATAGGCGATGGGGTAGCCCATCAGCAGGCACACCAGCGTGGAGATCACCGCCAGCCTCAGGGAGCGCATGAAGATCAGCAGGTAGGTGCGAACCTCCCGGGTGGAGCCGTCCTCCTGCACCATGTTGCTGGTGGCCGTGAAGAACCGGGTGATATTCTCCGTAGTAAAGGAAAAGCTGTTATCCGTAAAGGCGTAATAGGCAATGAAGATCAGGGGCACCAGCACAAAGAGAAAAGACCACACGGAGTAGGGAGCCAGCGCAGCCCGGTAGGTGCCTGCCATTTGGGTATTGCGGGAAGTTTTCATGCCTCTTCCCCCTCATCCGGGTTCGACAGCTCATCCAGCTCGTTGGAGAAGGAGGAGTAGTCGCCGAACATACCGGAGTATTTGGATTTCTTCATAATGTGGATGGCATCCGGCTCCAGGGTGATGCCGATATAGGCGCCCTCCTCCACCGGGTCGGTGGTCTGAATCATCCACTTGAAGCCCCGGATATCCACAATGGCCTCGTTGTGGACGCCCATGAAGGTAACGGAGGTGACGGTGCCGCAGAGCATACCCTTCTCCGGGGGGACGATGTCCACATCCTCGGGACGGATTACCACATCCACAGGCTCGTTCTTTCCGAAGCCGGTATCCAGGCAGTTAAAGGTGTGCCCGGCAAAGCTGACCCGGTAGTCTGCCAGCATCACGCCGTCCACAATATTGCTCTCGCCGATGAAGTCCGCCACGAAGGCGTTCACCGGCTCGTTATAGATGTCCGTGGGGGAGCCGATCTGCTGAATCTTGCCCTCGCTCATCACCACGATGGTGTCGGACATACTCAGAGCCTCCTCCTGATCGTGGGTGACGAAGATGAATGTGATTCCGGTGTTCTTCTGGATTTTCTTCAGCTCCTGCTGCATATCCTTGCGCAGCTTCAGATCCAGAGCCCCCAGAGGCTCGTCCAGCAGCAGCACCTTGGGCTCGTTCACCAGCGCCCGGGCGATGGCCACTCTCTGCTGCTGGCCGCCGGACAGGCTGTTAACCCTGCGGTCGGCAAAGCCGGAGAGCATCACCATCTTCAGCATCTGCTCCACCTTTTCCTGAATTTCCTTCTTGGGCACCTTCCGCTCCCGCAGGGGGAAAGCCACATTTTCAAATACATTCAGGTGGGGAAACAGGGCGTATTTCTGGAACACGGTGTTGACATGACGCTTATGGGGCGGCACATCGTTGATCCGCTCTCCCATGAAAATCACATCACCCTCGTCCGGGTACTCAAAGCCGCCGATAATCCGCAGAGTGGTGGTTTTTCCGCAGCCGGAGGGACCCAGCAGGGTGATAAATTCATTGTCGTGGATGTCCAGACTGATGCCGTCCAGCACCGTTTCCCCGTCAAAGGCTTTGCTGATGTTCTTCAGCTCGATTATTTTTTTCATGGGCGTTTCTCCTCTTTCCTTGATGGCTACTCTGCCGTGGGCAAAACAAAAAAGTGGTATGCGCTGCGGCATACCACTTGCAAAATTCTATCTGCGACTGACTTCCCGTATCGGAGATTCCCCACCGGCTGGCAGAAAAACACCCGTTTTTCGACAGGAAACGCCCCGGTATCTGCACCTTCCCGGTACAGGTATCCATCGAATCACAATTAGATCAGAGTCTATATAGCAAAGATTACTTTTACCACTCTTATTGACCATTTCACAAGTTTATGCCCAAAGACACTTTCGGTTATAAAGGAACCAACTTATAAAACTGAGCTTTTAACTCAATCAATAAGGCAACAGAAGTTGCCAACCGCCGCGGGCGGTTTTCGGCATTCGACCCGGCTGTCCGTATGGCCTTGGCCGGCTCTCACCGGCGGTCATTCAATCCTGCTTCGGAAACACTGTTCCAATTGAGATCGCACTCAGTATAATATACTATTTCCCAAATGTCAATCCTGTGAAAAGCCTTTTTCTCCCTTTCCTACCGAAGTTTTTCCCTTCTGATGCATTTTTTCCGAAGCCGGAACGGAATCCCCGTTCTTCCCGGCCTCCATGGCGTCCCGGATCATCAGGACAGTGGCCGCCAGCATCACCGTCAGTCCGATATAGAACTGGAACCCCGGCCGTTCCCCCAGCAGCACCATGCCGAAAGCAGCGCCCAGAAACGGAGCCACGGAATAATAGGCGCTGGTTTGTGCCGCCCCCAGGTCCTTCTGCGCCTTGATATACAGATGAATGCTCATGCCATAGGACACAAAGCCCAGCGCCGCAGCCGCCAGCGCATAGCCCACAGCTATCCATTTTGTTTTCATACTCTGCCTCCTGAAGGTTTTTTCAGTATACCACGAGTTAATCAACTGCGTCAAATTGTTATTTGTGGGGATGCCCAAAGCCTCCCCTGTGTAAGGGGAGGTGGCAAAAATCTATTGATTTTTGCCGGAGGGGTTGTCAATCCCCCAGTCAGCTTCGCTGACAGCCCCCTTTACACAAGGGGGCCTTTGGGTGCGCCAAATTCCAATTTGCCCCACTGCTGCGTGAATCCGGCAGACATAGTCCCTTTTTTCAGAAAAGTCAAGTCTTGTTCTTATTTTCTTTCGTGGTATAATCTGGGACAGCGTCTACGAGATAGGAGAGATACCATGTCTATTGCCATTCTTCAGCCCCACACCCTTCAGCAGTACTGGGATCTGGCCATGCCTGTATTCCACGCCATTCCCGGCATGGATGTGCTGATGCACACCAGCGGTGCCGCCTATGAGGATGCCTCCGCCCGGTACCCGGATGCCGCCTTCGCCCTGATGACCGCCAACAACCTGTTCGCCCACGACACCGATCTGGCTGCCATTCACCAGCAGGCCTTCTTCTCCATTCTGGAGGGCAATGCCATCCCCAGCGTCCGGGTTCGTTACGACCGGCAGATGGACACCTATCTGCAAAAGCACCTGTGGGACGACTGATCCATCGAAACAACTGTTTGACAACCCCCCTTCTCTGTGCTACCATATCCCTCAGAGAAAGAGGGAATGAATATGCAAATTCTTTGGAGCATTATCGGCATCACCGTACTGGCCGGCATGGGCGGAACAGGATTGGGCGGCGTGGTCTCCTGCCTGTTCCGGAAGGATTCCAGCAAGACCGTCAGCCTGCTGCTGTCCTTCGCCGCCGGAGTCATGACTTCCGTGGTCTGCTTTGACCTGCTGACGGAGGCACTGCATCCCAAGGGAGCGAGCATCAGCGTGTTCCTGGTGGTTCTGGGACTGGGCATCGGCTATATTGTCATCGCCGCCCTGAACGCATGGATTGACCGGGAAACCAACCATGAGGTGGCTCACATCGACAGCGACCACCCCAAAACCGCCGACTCTCTGGAAGAGCTGACCCACGCCAACCACTATCACGAGCACCGGCATGGCTCTCAGCCCCGCAGCGGCCTGTTTCTGGCCGGCATCGTCATGGCTGCCGCCATCGCCCTGCACAATGTGCCGGAGGGCATGGTCATCGGTGCTTCCTTTGCCCGGGATCCGGGAGAAATTCTGGCCAACCGGGGCGGCCTGACCATGGCTATGGTCATCGGCCTGCACAACATCCCCGAGGGCATGGCAGTTGCCGTACCTCTGATTTCCGGGGGAATGCCCAAATCCCGGGCGGTGCTGGTCACTGCCCTTTCCGGTTTCCCCACGGTGCTGGGCGCTGTGCTGGGATATCTGGTGGGCGCCATGGGGCCTCTGGCTCTGGCACTGTCTCTCAGCTTTGCCTCCGGAGCCATGCTGTATGTGGTGTTCGGTGAACTGCTGCCGGAGTCCATCCTCATGTGGCGTTCCAAGGCACCTGCCGCCGCTGCCGTCATCGGTATCATCACCGGTTTGATGATTATTTATGTATAAGCAGGCAAAGCCCCGGCAGCGGTTCGCTGCCGGGACTTTTTTGACGGAAGGGGTTTTCTTTTTCCGGGGGCTGTGCTATGATGAAGAAAATAAAACCAAGGAGGAATGCATTATGAAAGTTCTGCTGCTGAACGGAAGCCCCCATGCCCAGGGAAATACGGCTCTGGCTCTGGAGGAAATGGCCAGGGTCTTTGCTCAGGAGGGCATCGAGGCGGAAATCATCCCCGTGGGCAAACAGCTCATCCGGGGCTGCGTGGCCTGCGGCGGCTGCAAAAAGCTGGGCAAGTGCGTCTTTGACGACGCGGTGAATGAAATCGCCGAGAAATTCCGGGATGCCGACGGCCTGGTGGCTGCCAGCCCGGTGTACTACGCCTCTGCCAACTCCACCCTCACCGCCGCCCTGGACCGGCTGTTCCACAGCACTTCCTTTGACAAGACCATGAAGGTGGGCGCCAGCGTTGCCGTTGCCCGCCGGGGCGGCTGCTCCGCCACCTTTGACCAGCTGAACAAGTACTTCACCATCAGCGGTATGCCTGTGGCCTCCAGCCAGTACTGGAACAGTGTCCACGGCTGTGCCCCCGGGGAGGCCGCTCAGGATGCCGAGGGGCTGCAGACCATGCGCACCCTGGCACGGAATATGAGCTTTCTCATGAAGTCCATCGCTCTGGGCAGGGAAGCCTACGGCCTGCCCCAGCCGGAGCCCCGCCAGTCCACCAATTTCATCCGCTGAGCGCAAATCCCCCTGACGCGGCTGCTGCCGCATCAGGGGGATATTTTTATGCTTTCATCCGGGATACCACCTGATCCATATGGTTCTGTACCGCCAGCACATCCTTATCGATCTGCTTACGGACTTCATCAAGGCCATTGAATTTACATACGCCCCGGATATAGCTGTGCAGCTCCAGTGTGAAGCGCTTGCCGTAAATATCCCGGTTGAAGTTCAGAAGCCAGGTTTCAATGGTGGCGATGGGAATATCGTCATCCGAGGGACGGAAGCCCACGCTGGTCATGCCCCGGAAGAAGGTGCCGTCCAGATACGCCAGAGACCCATACACCCCATGGGGCGGGAACAGCTTATTCTCTGCCACGCCCAGATTGGCTGTAGGCATACCGTGCTTCCGCCCGGCAGCCTTTCCGTGAACCACAGTTCCCTGCATAATGTAGGGGTGACCCAGCAGGGCATTCATTTTCTGGAAGTCACCGTCTGCCACAGCCTTTTTGACTTCTTCTGTGGTGACAGGCTTTCCCTCGAATGTAACGGTGGGGACAACCTCTACGGAGAATCCGAATTCCTGCCCCAGGGCAATCAGGTCTGCCGTTCCTTTTCTGTCGGAGCCAAAGCACAGGTTCTCACCCACAACCACGGATTTTGCCCGCAGCCTGCTCCACAGGATCTTTTTGCAGAACTCCTCAGCAGTCAGGGTATCCACCATTGCCCTGCTTAACGAGATCATCACCTCAACAGACATCCCGGCCAGAAGATATTCCTTCTCGCTCTCGGTGTAGATAACAGGATTCACCTCATCAAAGAAGCTGACCACAACCGGGGTCTCGCCTTCATATCCCCGGAGCTTTTGAATCACCGCCTGATGACCCAGGTGCAGGCCGTCAAATGTGCCAAAGGCAACCCGCGTGGAGTTGGGCACCACACCGTTTAAATCGTAAAAATGTTTCATTTCAAATTGCCCTCCTAAAAGATGGATCCGAAATTGCAGTTCTGCGGCAGTGCGGCAAGCCGCACTGCCGCAGAACCTCTGGGGAAGAAAAAAGAGGAGGAAGGGTAGATTTTAGTTAGCCTTCTTCTTGTAGTACAGCATAGCGATCAGGCCAAGGCCGTAGATCACTGCGGTGAACAGCCACATCTGCATATCACCGCTGGTGAGCTTGGGAATATAGGTACTCAGAATAACCACAACCGTGATGATGGAGAGCACATTGCCGCCGGGGGCAACAAATGCGCCCTCTTCCAGAGTGGTCTTTTTACGGGCATAGACAGCTGCAATAATAACCATGGAGATGTTCACGGCGGCCACCAGAGAGCCCAGGTTCACCAGCAGCTCCGTATACTTGGGCAGGCAGCTCAGCAGGCAGGCAGCAACCGTGGTAATCCAGATGGCAGTGCTGGGGGATTCGCTCTTGTTCAGCTTTTTGCACACAGCAGGGAATCTGCCGTCATCGGCCATGGCCTTCATAGCGTTTGCCGTCAGATTCAGAACCACCAGCATGGTGGTGACCAGTGCGATAACGGCAGAGATGGCGATCAGCTTGGGCAGCCAGGGGATATTGCTCATGGAGGTAAAGGCAGCAGCAAACATGGGGATGAAACGCATACCAGGGTTATCGATGAGGAACTGGGCGGTAACATGACCCATGGTGGCGGCGATCATCAGGACATACAGCAGAACCACCAGACCCAGAGCAACCAGCGTAGCCAGGGGGACATTCTTTCTGGGATTTGCCACCTGACCCACCAGGAATGCAACGGCAACGATGGAGCCGAAGCCCGTCATGGCGTTGGGAACAGCCTCAATCCAGCCGGTGCTGCCCTTGCAGCCCTGACCGAAGAAATTGCTGAAGTTGGCAGGGTTGAAATTGGGATGGGTAAATGCAACGATCACATAGGTCAGCATGGTGATAATCAGCACGGAAACCAGAATGTTGTTGATTTTACCGGCGGTGGAGATTTTATTCAGGCACATCCAAGTGCAGAACAGAATGGAAATGATTGCCAGAGGAATCTGCAGGCTGGAGAAGATCTGCCAGCCGACACCCAGATAGGTGCCCACATAGATGGCGGCAAAGGCAACCGCAATGATGTTGGAAACCAGATATCCCCATGCCGTAAGGAAGCCGGCATCCTTGCTGATGGCCCGGGAGGGGAAGGTGTAAACGCCGCCGGACTTGGGATAGCGAATAGACAGCTCAGCTGCCTGCAGTCCGTAGCAGCCACAGATCGCAGCTGCAATAATCCAGCTGAGGATGGCTGCAGGGCCTGCATAGTACATAGTCATACCGGAAAGGGAGAAGATGGAGCTGCCAATGCAGCCGCCTGCCAGCATGGTAATACATGCGATCAGGCCAAGTTTACCAGTGTCGGTTTTGTTAGACATTGTTTTTCCTCCTTGTTTTTGATGAATATGCTTTGCTGTTTCTCACAGATCGCGGAAAACCCTTTTCTTCCTGTTTCCCGGCGATTGCTACGGATGGATATCCCCGGATTCCGGGAACTTTTGGCACACCGTCACCTGGGTGCCGCGGATCAGTCGGTAATGATAACGCGGAAGGTTCCGGGAACAATGGCAGCCTCGAAAGCATCCTGCGCCTGGGCAAAGGGGAAGGTTCTGGCAATCATGCTCTTGCAGTCGATGATGCCGCTGCTCAGCAGCCGGTTTGCCACGAAGAAATCGTGACCATCGGGGCTGATGGAGCCGGTCAGTACGGTTTCGGTGCCGTGGAGCATCTGCGGGCTCACCGGGGTAGGCGCATCGGGGTGCATGGAGCTGTACTGAATCATGCGTCCAGCCTTGCCGGTCATGGCAATGGCCTGGGGAACCACAGAAGGAATGGCCGTGGTATTAAACACCACATCTGCGCCCCGTCCTTCGGTGACGGATTTGACGAACTCCACGGGGTCAACCTCCATGGGGTTGAATACCATATCCGCACCCAGCTTCTTTGCCAGCTCTGCCCGTGCGGGATCCACCTCACTGAGAATAACCCGTGCGCCTCTGCGCTTTGCCAGCATCACATGGTACTGACCCATGATGCCGCCTCCGATCACCACAACATCTTCACCCAGCTGAATGTTTGCACGGCCGACGGAGTGAACAACGCAGGCCAGAGGCTCGGTCAGGCAGGCCTCCTCATAGGTAAGGGTGTCGGGAATTTTAAACAGGGACGCGGTGTCCACGATCACATAGTCGCACAAACCGCCGGGGCCCACCAGCAGACCCTCCCGGGTGGGCTTCTTCTGGGCACGCTCACACATATTGGTATGTCCGGTACGGCAGTAGTAACACTCTCCGCAGCTGTACAGCAGGCGGACGGCAACCCGGTCACCAACCGCCCACTTTTTCAGATTGACGCCGGGGCCAAAGGCGGCAATCTCGCCGGAGACCTCATGGCCGCCGGTGCAGGGCAGAGGCATCTTCACCTCGCCCCGGAAAATCCGCTGCTCCAAAGTACACAGCGCAACCGCATGAACCTTAACCAGTGCCTCGCCGGGGCGGAGATCCGGCGTTTCCAGGTTCAGAATCTCACATTTCTTCAGGCCGGTTACGGCGGCGGTTCTGATCTGAATAGACATTTTTGATACCCTCTTTCCTCGACCGTTTATTTACCAAGCATCGCCATGGCCTCTTCCACGGAGGCATCCTCGTGGATGATGGCTGCAATGGCGGAGCAGACCTGTGCAACATTTTCGTGGCGGACAATATTCCGACCCATGATGACGCCCTTTGCGCCGCAGTCAATGGCTGCGCGGATATTGGCAAAGATATCCTCCTCGGCCTTTGCCTTGCCGCCGCCCAGAACCAGAATGGGAGCGTAGCAGTTGGCGCAGACTTCCCGGAAGGCTTCCCCTCCGACGAACTCGGACTTAATGAAATCAGCGCCCAGATCCACGGACTGGCGGCAGGCAAAGCTCATCAGATCAATGGCGCGGGTATCGATGCCTTCGGGGCGCTCAAAGCCATAGGGCAGAGCCTCGGAGCAGACAGGGAGATTGTAACGCTCACAGTCCGCTGCCAGCCTTGCCAGATACTTCAGAGAGTGCTCGTTGTTCTGGGAGCCGGGCAAGCCCATACACAGCATGGCATCGGCTCCCACACGGACAGCGTCCTCGGCGGTGTACAACAGCTCCAGGGGGGATTGGGGCTTACGGATCATGGAAGCGCCGCCATCGGCGCGCATGATAATGCCGGCATTTCCAAAATCATCGGAAAAGTTCTTGATAATGCCATAGGTGGTGAGGAACGCATCCACTCCGCCGGCAACACACTCCCGGATAATATGGCCGGGATCCTTCAGATCGGGGGAGTACATCTGTGCGGAGTGGTCCATTGCCAGCACGAAGGACTTTCCATCCTTTTTGAAGATATTGTTCATTCTGCGTTTCATGGTAATCAGATCCTTTCAGTTTTTTATCAATAGGCAACGCAGGTCATCTTGCTGTATGCACACTGATTTCCGCCCATATACATATGGGTGCGGGTACCGATGGTGACCTCCCCGGTTGCAGGCGGGAACCAGCCTCCGGACTCCTTATTCAGGCGGAAGGTATCGCCGCCCACGGCCCGATCCACTGCCGGCAGGGTAATGGGCCGCTCAATGGAGCCGCCGGAGCACACTGCATCGGCTTCCGGTACATCGTCCACCAGCAGCAGACCCTCGGTGCCGTCCTTGCCGCCGAACTCGAAGGTCAGCGTGGAGGCCCGGATGCCATGCTGCTCCGCCGTCTGAATGGTGAGCATTCCGTCGGTGCAGGCATTGCCGCCTCCCGTCCAGACCATGACCAGCCCCTTTGCCCCCAGCATCTGCGCCAGCTTCACATTCTGGCTGGCGGAGCGCTGCTTGTGCCAGTTGCTGGGCTCATGGCTGCGGCTGAAGATAACCCCCTTGAAGTTCAGATCCTTGCCATGGCGGCGGTACAGCTCCAGCAGCACCGGGTGGTTCACATGGCAGTAGGTAGGCACCTTGAACGCCGGCCACACATAGTTTCCACTGACCACGCAGCCGTCCAGCATCTCATTGGGATGCAGCACCGTGGGGAACAGGTTGTCAATGGGCAGGCCATAGAGCAGCGTATTGGAGTAGGGTCCCTGATTCTGGCACTGCCAGACCATGACCACACCGGGCAGCTCCGGATGCTCCTCGTCCAGAGAAAACTGTTCGCTGTCGTCCGGCGTCAGCCCCCGGGTCAGCTCAGCCAGATAGGCAGAAATCTTCATGGCGATGAGCCGGATGGCATCGTCGTACTCGATGGAGGAGAATCCCTCCCCCAGCTCATAGACGATCACCAGGTTGTGCATCCCGGCAAACGGCGTATAGCCTGCGGCAAAGCCGCTGAGCTCAATGATGGCATCCCGGGGATACAGCAGGCCGCTGGAAGCATTGGCGCTGTCCCAGGGCAGAGCCGCGCTCTCGATTACGGAGAAGCCTCGGTACAGGTTGGTAACTCCCCGGCCGGCCGTATAGGGCGTGCTGAAGAAGCCGGGGTACTGCTGGCTCTCTCCCTCCACCTTTACCATGGGCTGCACGGCATCCAGCACATGGACGATCCGGGCGTTTTCTCCGGGTTTGGTAATCTCCAGATGAAATCCCGTCACGGCCTTGAACAGGTGCTTTGTCAGCGCCACAAGCTCTTCCTCGTTCACTGTCAATACCCCATGGGCAAAGGCACATTTCTCTCCGAATACCACATCTTTTACATCGTAGTACTGTCGGGTAAGCTTCATATCCATCATCATTTAACCCTCCTTTGCCGCATCCACCGTGAAGATGGTAGGCCCGGACACTTCCGTCTGCAGAACCTCCAGCGCCTTGTCGATGATTTTGCGGCGGTAAACCTTCTCCCGATCGGGGGGAAGGTCAGGATTGCCTGTGGGAGCGGTAAAATCACCGCCAAAGACGATCCGGTTGGAGCCCACATTTTTTGCAATGGACAGAAATGCATTGATATGCACATTGGGAATTCCCACACGGTCCATTTCCTTGGAAATCGTTGCACCGCAACGCGTGCAGGTGCCTCATGTGGAGGTGAGAATCGCCGCTGTGACCCCGGCATCCTTTAATCTCTTTGCCCAGTCCGCACCCATCTTCTGTCCGGAGGCCACATTGGTGCCAACACCGCAGGTGGAGCCAAAGAAGGGATACAGCTGCCCGATGACACCCTCCTCCACGCAGTCCTTCACCACATCCATGGGCACCAGCCGATGGGGGTCGTTGCTGACAAAGGTGGTATCGTAGCCTCCGTGGATGGACTCAAATTCGCCCTTCTTCAGGGCATCCAGGCCGGTCATATCGTATACGCCGTAGCTCACGGCGAAGGCCTGCTTGATCTTATCCGGATTGCCCACAGGCACCAGTCCGCCTGTGGTGAAAAGCGCAATCTTTGCCCTGCTGATATCCCTGACCGGAGGCGCAGGGGGCACCTGCTCAAAGCCCCGGTGGGGAACCTCGGTCTGATAGGGTTTTCCGTAGAGCTTGGCAACCACCATATCCACCACACGCTCCGCGCCGGATTTGGCAACATACGCATTGTTGCGGTGGCCGGTTTCCAGATAGCCCTCCACCCTGGCGGGGCCGATTTCCTCACCCTTTGCCAGCTTCAGCGCCAGCGCCGCCATCACCGGCAGAGCCTTGCGCATACCGGTTGCCGTTTCGGGCGTGGAGATGATGTAGTTGTCCTTTACATACATTCCCACGGCAGGGTTCTCCCACCACATACCCGTCAGGCTGGGAACACCCAGCTCCCTGCGGACAAAGTCGCAGACCTTGGCGCAGGCCACGCCGTAGCGCCCAGCGTTAAAGGCCGGACCGGCAAGAAACACATCCGGCTTTTCCTCTTCGATAACCTTCCGGATCTGTTCCTGTATCCCGGGCCAGTTTTCATCGGTATTGACATAATTGTCCCCGCAGTAGACCACTTTGGTGATGGTCATTTCCCCCTTGAACAGAGGTTCCAGACCAGCCGCAGGGCCTTTTTTCTCGGAAATCACCGTAAAGGGCGTATCCGCCATGGTTTCGCCGCCAACACCGGCATAGAACTGATTGATGTACTGTACTGCTTTCAATCCCATAACATTCTTTCAACTCCTTTTCCTTGTTCCGGGTCGATCAGGAACCCGTATTTCAGTCAACGCTCTGTCCGTAGGGAGGACTGGAAATAATCACAAATGCCGCAGGCTGCTCTTCCGTGCAGATCAGATGCTCCACATCTGCCTCAAACACTATGCTGTCACCCTGCTCCAGCAGATATCGATCCTCCTGCACATACACACAGACGCAGCCAGACAGCGTGAGGATCATCTCCTGACCCTGACCGTGCTTGTGAATATGCCGCTCTGCCGGAGATCCGGGGGGCATGTATACATAGCTGGCCTGAAGGAAATTGGAGTCGGCCGGTGTCACAACTCTGTACGAAATATCGCCAAAGGTGCTGGAATCCTGATACAGGTCTTTCATCCGAATCACCCTGGGAATCTGTCCCGCAGGCTGCAGAAAATAAATCATGTCCACCTTGAAGAAAGCGGCAACACGCTGCAAATTCGTAATGGATACAGAATGCTTGCCATTCTCCAGCCCGGACAGATAGGAGTAGCTCATTCCCGTTTCTGCAGCCATCTGCTGCAGGGAGATTCCGCGGATTTTTCGCAGTGCGCGGATCTTCTTTCCAATTTCCGCATTGGTCTGTTCTTCCAAGGGATTCCCCTCCTTATTTCTGTTTTTACAGAGGCGGAAGTGTTCCCTCTACCGTTTCTACAAAGACGGTTTTGGAGATCATGTACTTCTTCATGCCTGCGACACCCAGGCCGCTTTCCTTCCAGCCCGTTCCGGGAGACTCAATCATTCCCTTCGAGAAATAGTTGTTCACATAAATCTGTCCGCCCTTGATTCCATTGGCAACCCGCAGACCCCGCTTCAGATCCTTGGTAAACACTGCGCCGGCCAGTCCGAAGGAGGTTCCGTTGGCCAGAGCCAGCGCCTCTTCTTCCGTGTCAAAGGGTGTCACGCAGGCTACGGGTCCGAAGATTTCCTCCTGGAAAATGGTCATATCCGGGGTGACATCTGCAAAAATGGTTACGGGAACAAAGTTGCCCCTGGCCAGCACGGGGTCGGTATAGCGCTCCCCGCCCAGAACCAGACGGGCGCCCTCGTCCTTGCCCTTCTGGATATATCTCCAGACGCTTTCCGCATGGGTTTTGGAAATCATGGGGTCCAGATTGGTGCTGAAATCGAAGGTATCGCCGGGGACGAACTTCTCCGCTGCGAATCTGCACATTTCTTCCACAAACTCGTCGTAAATGCTGCGCTGCACCAGAACCCGGGTGCCGGAAACGCAGACCTGTCCGGAATGGTTGGTAAAGCCCCAGACAGCCCACTGTGCAGCGGATTTGATATCCACATCCTCAAAGAAGATATTGGGGCTCTTGCCGCCCAGCTCCAGAGCAATATCCTTGACCCGCTCCGCACTGTTGCGGATGATTTCCCGACCGGTTTCGATTCCACCGGTCATGGCCACCATATCCACATCCGGATGCTTTGTCAGATAGGCGCCGACCGTGCCGCCGGAACCGGTAACCACATTAAACACGCCTGCAGGCAGGCCGGCCTCCTCGTAAACCCCCGCCAGCTGCAGCAGCGTCAGAACACCCCAGGAGGGTGGCTTGATGACACAGGCATTGCCTGCGGCCAGAATGGCGTTGATCTTCTGACAGCCCATGAGATACGGCCCGTTCCAGGGCAGGATTTCCGCAACAACACCCACCGGATTCCAGGTGACATAGTTCAAAGTGCCGTAATCCGAGGGAACCACAGAGCCTTCGCACTCCCGGGCCTTGCCTGCAAAGAACTGGAAGGAATCCACCGCCATGGGAACGCAGTAGTATCTGGCGGAACCGTAGTGATAACCACACTCCAGAGCCTCCAGCGTTGCGAACTCGTCAGCACGGCGCTCCATGATCTGAGCGGCCTTCATCAGAATCTTTGCTCTGTCACGGGCAGCCATGCGGCCCCATGGGCCTTCGTCAAATGCCTTGCGTGCGGCGGCCACTGCTTTGCGGGCATCCTCCACATCTCCGTAATAAGCCTTCGCGAACACCTCATTGTTGGCAGGGTTTACACAGTCCTGCATCCTCCCGGAAGCCGAAGGCACATACTGGCCGTCAATGTACAGCCGATAGGGCTCCTTACTTACCAAGTCCATGGGATTCATACCGGAATACCTCCTCAAGCGTAGTAATAATCCATTTCCGAAATCGATTGGTTTCGCAGATCTGCATCGGAAGGATTATTCTATTAATAGTATATTGTCTGATTTCCATTTTTTCAATAGCTTTGCGGCAGAAAATAACTGAAATCAAATATTTCAGATATACCAACAAAAATCAAACAGAATATCTGTATGATATCACCAGATAAATATTTATGTCGATATATATCGATTTCCATTTCTTCCTATTAATTTTCTCTATATACTATATTTCGTCTTTTTCCATCTTGACGGAACAAGTTCTGCAGATATATAATATTGGCAAAGCCAATTATAGGATGAAAGGATGATGCTCCCATGGCCATTATGCATATGAACCTGACCTCCCGCAGTCTTACCAGGAAAACAGATGTGTATGTAGGCTTTCCCACCCCCACCCTTCAGGACATGATTCAGCATAAGGATCACTATGACCCCGAAAAGCAGTGGCCGGTTGTCTATCTGCTTCACGGAGCCGGCGGCGACGGCTTTGAGTGGATTCAGAAAGCCGACATCGAGGCTCTGTGCTGCCAATATGGGTTTATCGCCGTTATTCCCAATGGCGACCTCAGCTTCTACTGCAATACCCCCGACGGAAGAAACTACTACAGCTTCATTGCAGAAGAGCTTCCCGCAATCATCGAGTCCACCTTCCACGCCTCCTCCCGGCCGGAGGATCGTTACATTATGGGCTATTCCATGGGCGGCTTCGGCGCCGTAAAAATCGGCCTGACAAATCCCCACCGCTACCATAAAATCGCCTCTCTTTCCGGCTGCATGGATGTTGCCGGCTTTATCAACGGATTTGAAAGCGGCAGCATTTTCCGTATCCACCGCAACCTGCCCGGATGGCCTGATATTCAGGGCACCGAGAACGACATGATGCACCTGTTGGATCTGTCCATTGCCCGGAAAGAACAGGGCGGTTATGTCCCTGCCATATACCACACCATCGGAAAACAGGACTTTATCTACAGCTTCAGCCAGGAATGGCGAAAAAAAGCCCAGTCCTCCTGTCTTGACTTCCTTTACACCGAGGATGACGGTATGCACAACTTTGATTATTGGAACCAGAAGATCAGATCCGAGGTTCTCCCCTTCTTCTTTTGCTAAAGCCAATGGATATGGATTCGGCGTTTCCCCGGGTCTATGCAGCGTAGGTTGCAGCCAGGCGCTCCATCTGTTATGATGGCAAAAACAAGAAAGGAGCACCTGTTATGGACAACTATATCACCGCAGCCGCCATCCGCTCCCTCCGGGAAAAACGGGGCATGACCCAGCAGGCACTGGCGGACAGGATCGGCGTATCCGCCAAAACCGTCTCCAAATGGGAGACAGCCCGGGGTCTGCCGGATATCTCCCTGCTGCAGCCTCTGAGTCAGGCGCTGGGGGTCTCCCTGCCGGAGCTGATGAACGGCGAGCACATCATCAACCGCAACACCTGCGCCAATCTGCTGCGCTCGAAGTTCTATGTCTGCCCCCTGTGCGGCAACATTCTCCACAGTACCGGCGATGCCCTCATCAGCTGCTGCGGCATCCGGCTCCCCCCGCTGGAAGCGGAGGATGTGGACAGGGAACACACGATTGCCGTGGAAAATGTGGAGGATGAGCAGTTTCTCACCATCTGCCATCCCATGACCAAGGAGCACTTTATCTCCTTTATGGCTTTCGTCACCTGTGACCGGGTGCAGCTGGTGAAGTTCTATCCCGAGGGAAATGCCGAGACCCGGATGCAGCTGCGGGGGCATGGAACTCTCTTCTTCTATTGCAACCGCCATGGCCTGTTCCGGCTGAAGCGGTAATATACGCAGCAAGGCTGCCCGCCGGAAGAATCCGACGGACAGCCTTCTTCTGTTTTTGGGCAACATTTCTGTTGCCAAAGCTCCCAACAAATTGTATAATAGTCGAAAAATGTCGAAAAGACGCGGCTTGCCGCCCCCTGACAGAAAGGAGCTCTGTATGTCACCGTCTGCACAAACCGGTTCCTACCGTCTGCGGTTTCGAATGGGGATTTCCCTGTCCATCGTCCTGCTGATTCTGATACTGTTTCTCATACAAGCCTCTTTTATCTTTCTGGGCAACCGCAATCTGGCCTACCGCTCTGCGGATACGCTCATTGACCGCACGGCAGAGGTGCTTCTGTCCAATCTGGCAAACCGGGACAGCCTTGTATCCGCCCTGAAGGAGGACTACATCGTCCGCTGCACCGCCGCAGCCTATATCCTCCAGCACAGCCCCGAAATTGCCCACGATCTGGAGGAGCTGCGCCGGGTAGCCGCCTATTTGCAGGTGGATGAGCTGCACCTGTTTGACAGCCGCGGCACCATTGTCTCCGGCACCAATCCGGAATACTATGGAATTTCCATGGAGGACGGGGAGCAGATTGGCTTCTTCCGACCCATGCTTTCCCACCGGGACATGACCCTGTGTCAGGATGTCACCCCCAATACCGCCAGTCAGCGGCCCATGATGTACGCCATGGTCTGGCAGGAGAACGGAAAGTATCTGGTTCAGGTGGGTCTGGAGCCCAAGCGGCTTCTGGAGGATATGCAGGCCAGCCAGGAGTCCATCCTGATTCAGAATATGCCTGTGGAGAAAAAATCCGCCATCATTGTGGCAGATTCCGGCACCGGAGAAATTCTGGGCGCCAGCTATCCGGAGCTTCTGGGGCGAAACCTTTCCGTACTGAATATCGCCATGCCGGAGTCCGGCACCACGGCATACACCTCTGCGGTTTTCCGGGAAAAGTCGTGCTACTGCGCCGTTCGCGTAACCGAGCCGTACTGCATCTGCGTTCTGCAGGGAGTGGATCTGGTCAACGAGCCTCTGATCCCTGTGCTGTGGATCATGGCTGTTTATCTGTCTCTCAGCGCCATAGCGCTGATTCTGGTGCTGTGGAAATCCTCGGATGCCCTGTCCCGGGAGCGGGAACTGCACCTGCGGGAGCAGCAGGATCGCAACGCCCTTCTGCAGGCCGCCCTGACGGAGGCCGAGGTAGCCAGCCGGGCCAAGACCACCTTCCTGTTCAATATGTCCCATGACATCCGCACCCCCATGAACGCCATTCTGGGCTTCACCGATCTGGCGCTGCGCCACTGCCAGGAGCCGGAACAGGTGTGCGGCTATCTGGAAAAAATCCGTCAGTCCGGCAATTTGCTGCTGCAGCTGATCAACGATGTGCTGGATCTGGGACGCATCGAAAGCGGAAAGACCCAGTTGTCTCCTGCGCCCTTTGACCTGAACAGCACCGTCAGCACGGCACGGGATCTGTTTTCCGAGAGTATGGCAGAAAACGGTCTGACCTTCACCGTCGACTCCCATCTGCAAAACCCGGATGTGGTCTGCGACGGACTGCGGCTGGATCAGATCGTCACCAATCTGCTGAGCAACGCCCAGAAATTCACCCCCCGGGGCGGCACCGTAGAATTCAGTCTGAATCAGGTTGGCAAAACAGAATCCACTGCCCGCTTTGTCCTCACCGTCCGGGACAACGGCATCGGCATGGCCGAGGATTTTGTCCCCAAGGCCTTTGACAGCTTTGAACGGGCGCAGACCTCTACCGTCACCGGCATTCAGGGCACCGGACTGGGGCTGAGCATTGTCAAGCGGCTGGTAGATGCCATGGGCGGAGAGATTTCTCTCACCTCCGCACCGGGGAAGGGCACCACCTTCCGAATCCAGCTGACCTTCCCTCTGGCTCCCCATCCGGAACCCCGGCAGGAGCTCTCCGGCAGCCGTCCCTTCCGCCCGGAAGACTGCCCCCTGCTGCTGGTAGAGGACAACGCCCTGAACCGGGAGATTGCCGAGGAGCTGCTGACCGCCAAGGGCTTCCCTGTGGTAACCGCCGCCAATGGGCAGCAGGCCGTTGACCGGGTGGCCTCCAGCCGCCCCGGAGAAATTCAGCTGATCCTGATGGATATCCAGATGCCGGTGATGGACGGCTACGCCGCCGCCCGCGCCATCCGCGCCCTTGCCGATCCCCGGCTTTCTCAAATTCCCATTCTGGCGCTCACCGCCAACGCCTTTGAATCCGACCGCAAAAATGCCCTTTCCGCCGGAATGAACGGCCATGTCTCCAAGCCCATCCAGGCCGACCGGCTTTATGCCGCCATCCGCGACGCCCTGCTGCACCGATAACTCCCTCTTCCGGGTGTTAAATTGGAATTTGTACCTCTGTTGTCATCCTGAGCGAGCGAAGCGAGTCGAAGGATCTTCGCACTCGGTTTCTGCCTTTCAGTAGGTAAATGCGAAGATCCTTCGACTTCGCGCTACGCGCTTCGCTCAGGATGACAGGGTTTATCTGTTTCTGACAGAGGTAACATTTCTGTTGCCAAAATCCCCAACTGACGGTATAATGGGCAGGATGCAAAAAAGCATCGCAAAGAAAGATTTTGCCGCAGGAGGCTAATTACATGGTTCATTCCGAAACCGCTCTGCGCCGCCGGGGCATCCTCTGTGTATTCCTGGCCGCTGTGCTTTACAGCATCGGTGGCCTGTGCATCAAGGTCATTCCCTGGGGCGGCATGAGTATCAACGGCGCCCGCACCGCCATCGCCGTGGTGGTCATCGGCGCATATCTGCTGCTCACCCGTCACCGTCTTCGCTTCAACCGCTACATTGCCATCGGTGCGGTAAGTGTCTTCTTCACCAATACCCTGTTCACCCTGGCCAACAAGCTGACCACCGCCGCCAACACCATTGTTTTGCAGTTCACCTGTCCCATTTTCGTGATTCTGCTGTCCATGATTTTCTGGAAAAAGCGGCCGAAAAAGCTGGACATTCTGGCAAGTCTTCTGGTACTGTCCGGCGTGGTGTGCTTCTTTCTGGACTCTCTGGAGCCGGGGGGAATTCTGGGCAATATTCTGGCTCTCTTCTCCGGCCTGGCCTACGCCGGGGTGTTCCTGCTGAATGATCTGCCGGACTGCGACCCCATCAGCTCCGTGTTCTGGGGAGATGTGCTGAGCATGGTCATCGGCCTTCCCTTCCTGCTTCAGGAGACGGTATTCACCGGCACCGCCATCCTCAGCGTGGTGATTCTGGGCGTGTTTCAGGTGGCTCTGGCCTACATTCTCATGTGCATCGGCCTGAAATCCACCCCTGCCGTCACCGCCAGCCTGATTTCGGGCATCGAGCCCATCCTCAACCCCGTACTGGTAGCTCTGTTTTACGGAGAAACCATGGGTCCCATGGCTCTGGTGGGCAGCGTCATTGTCATCGTGGGCGTGGTGGGCTACAATGTGATTCAGGCGAAAAAAGGGTAAAAAATGGGCGCACTCCTGGCAGTGCGCCCAAACTGTTACATTGTTTCCGAGGCTTCCTCCAGCCGCTCCAGCCACTGCATGGGGATTTGCAGATTTCCCCTGCCCACCCCCAGCCCGATGTCCGGCTTGATGGTGCCGTGGAAGTCGCTGCCGCCGCTGGGCAGCAGCCCGTAGTGCTCCGCCATGGCCTGTGCGGTCTGGGTTGTCCGGCTGTCATAGGTGGAGTAAAAAACCTCCATACCCATCAGTCCCCGTTTCTTTGCCTCCGGGAGGAACTCCGACAGCTGCCGGGGCATCAGGCTGAGGAAGGGATGCGCCAGCACCGGACAGATCTTCAGATCCCGGAGCATTTCCAAAACCGGAAGGCTCTGGGGGCAGTGGGGCGGATGATAAAACTCGCCATCCGGGCGCAGAATGGTACGGAAGGCCTCCTCCGGGGAGTGGATATAGCCCGCCTTCGTCAGCGCGGCAGCGATGTGCGCCCGGTTCATCCGGCCCATGACCTGATGCCGCAGCTGCTCCCAGGAGATCCGGTACCCGGCCCGGTTCAGGGCGTCCACCAGCTCCCGGTTGTTTTCCTCCTTCTCCTGCTCGAATACCTTCAGATGCTCTGCCAATTCCGGTCCGGTCTTCGGGGTCAGGAACAGCCCCACGATATGCACCTCGTGCCCTTCATACTCCGTGGAGACCTCAATTCCCGGGATCGGTCTCACCGCGGCTCCCTGAGCTGCCTGTACAAATTCCGACAGCCCCGCTAGGGTGTTGTGATCCGTCAGAGCCACGGCTCCCAGGCCGATGTTCCGGGCTTTTTCCACCAGTTCTTTCGGAGAAAATGTACCGTCAGAGGCAGTGGAATGGGTATGCAGATCACAAAAGGCCATAGTGGATTCCTCCTTCCCACTGGTTGTAAACATTTCTTAAATTATAGCAAAATCCGTTGCATTTGGCAAGACAGCGCAGTATACTGGCGGTGTAGAATTATCGAAACGCCCCCGTTTCCAGATTGGAGAAATTATATGAAAAAGATGGCTTTTCTGCTCATTTTCTGCCTGCTTCTGGCAGGCTGCGCCCCCTCCCGGACTGCTCCGCAGGCCGTTCCCTCCACTGCCGCGCAGGAGGAAACCACTTCAGCCCCGGCGCAGATGCGCATTACTCTGTATCTGCCCAACGACAACGCCGACGGCTTCGTCACCCGGGAGGTCACCCTTCCCCGTGAGGCTCCGGGGGATATCACGGAGCAGCTGATTCAGATGGACGCTCTGGCGGAGGATATCCTGGAGCAGCTGGTTCAGGCCGGCGCGCTGCCGGAGGGTGTCCGGGTGCTTTCCATGGATAACGGCGTGCTGGATCTGAACAGTGCCTTCCTGTCCTTCCTGAACACCATGGGCACCAGCGGAGAATATGTGGTGATGGGCAGCGTGGTCAACACCTACCTCACTGCCTTTGGTCTGGATCGCATCACCATCACCGTGGAGGGCAATGTGCCGGAAACCGGCCACAGCATCTATGACGAACCCTTGAGAATGTATGAATAAAGACTTTTGTGCATATCGGTATAGGTCAGCAAACCAATAAATTGGAATTTTTACACCTGTGTCATCCTGAGCGAGCGCAAGCGAGTCGAAGGATCTTCGCACGAACCAGCTGCACAGTAAACCCCAAGTGGGAAGATCCTTCGACTTCGCACTTCGTGCTTCGCTCAGGATGACAGCGTGGGTGGTTAACTCGCCAAATAACAATTTATCATGGGGCTGAGCAAAGCCGATAAGCAGAAAACATTTTATTAGAGAATCCTATAAGACGGGAATATGTGATTTTCTATTCCGAAAATCACATATTCGGCAACGCCATCAGGCGGTATCTTCTTGATTAAAATAAAAGATTTTAATTAAGAAATAGTATCCACATCCCCAGGAGGAACGCCGATTTCCGTTATATTCTACCACATATCGGACGATTGCTCATCCGCTGTCCCCCGGATGAAATCGCAGACAAAAAATGACCGTCCCGCTTCTGTGACTGAGGCGGGACGGCCTTTGTTATCTATGAGGATGCGAAACCCGATAGCGGATTTGCCTATGATTCTTCGCCTTTTTCTTCCTTTTTCTTCCGGCGGAAGAGCTTGATCTTCTTCTTTTTGAAAATAATGATCACCACAGCCAGCACAGCACCCCAGATGACGAGATAGGGCAGGCTGACAATGACCCACACAAAGAAATCCACAATGCCTTCGCCCACGGACTTCAGGCTGCCCATGAAGCCGCCGCTGATCCGCTGCCACAGGGTTTCCTCCTCCACGGGGGTGTACTCCTGCACCTGCTCGATGCTCAGATGGATGGTGGCGTAGTCCACCTGATTGCTGTAGACCCGAAGCTGGGAGGTGGTGCTTTCCAGCTCATAGCGGACATCCGTCAGCCGGGCTTCGATTTCCAGCAGGTCGGACATGGTTTCCGCCTTCTCCATCAGCTCCAGCAGCCGGGCTTCCTCGGTTTGCAGAGCCAGCATCCGGCTTTCCGTGGAGACATACTGCAAGGTAATATCCTCCAGCTCCCGGCGGTTGGAAACCACATTGGCCATGCCGGAAACAGCCTGGGTGAATTCGTCCACCCGGTCGGCAGGTACCCGGATGGTGAGATCCGCGCTGCGGTAGCGGCGCTGGTCATAGCGGCTGCCGTTGCGGATGCTCTGATCCTCCAGATACCCGCCCAGCTCGGTCATCTGCTGGTTCAGGGCTTCCAGAAGGCTGTCCAGATCCTCCGTCTCCGTGTTGAGATAGACGGTGATAATCCACTTGCGGCTTTCCGGCAGGGACGCTTGGGACTGGCTTGCGCCGGAATCCATCACGGCGTTTTCGTAGGCCACTTCCTCGGCTGCCGCCATATCCATGCCTGCCTCCGCCTTCATGGCAGGAGCCTCAGCATAGGACATACTGCTGCCCGAGGATTTGGCGGAGCTGCCGCAGCCGCAGAGCAGGGAGGCGGTCATCAGCGCTGCCAGAGCCAGACAGATCAGCTTTTTCATTTTCATTTCCGGTTCCTCCTGAGTTTTTTTGGTCAATTTCAGTATACCAGCGGAAGGAACAGGATGCAATGACCGGATTGTTAATTTTGCATGAATTATGCCTTTGGGGGTTCCGGCAGTCTGGCAAGCCATCGGGAGTGGCTGTTACCTGTTGCGCTGCCGGTGTCAGGGATTGCGGTTATCTTCTCAGCCATACGAATTTCACCATTGGATTTGCAAGCATCGAACCCCATGATTCTGATCCCGGATGATTTTCCGGTTGAATTGTCCAAGGCTGTTGGACATAGTTTGGCGTTCCCTTTCAGAATGCGTGCCCTTTGGTTTGGACATCCGCGGATGCTCAGAACCAGCCCTGTGTCCGATTCGCAATTCTTACCAGAAACAGCACCACCGACAGGATCAGGGTATCCCACGGAACGGAAACATTGGACATACCCAGCACCATACAGATTGCCACCCAAAGTGTCAGATACCGCTAAAAAAAGCTGATACCCGGATTGTTTTCCTGTTTCATGTTCCATATCCTCCTGAATCTCTATTTTTGGAGCCGGTCTCTCAGATCCAGCACCTTTTCCTCGATGCGGCGGATGGTTTCCAGAAAGGCTTCCTCCGGCTTCCCGGTGGGGTCATCCAGCCCCCAGTCCTCCCGCCACTGGCAGGGCAGGAAGGGACACCGGACATTGCAGCCCATGGTCACCACCACATCCACCTCCGGAATGTCCGACAGGAGCTTGCTGTGCTGTCCCTCGGCTTCCATGTCGATGTGGTGTACCTGCTTCATCAGGCGCAGGGCATCGGGATTGATCTGGGGCTTGGTTTCCGTTCCTGCGGAATAGCTTTCAAACACATCCCCTGCCAGATGCCGCCCCAGAGCCTCGGCAATCTGACTGCGGCAGGAATTGTGGACACAGATAAAGGCTACTTTTTTCATTCCAACCTCCCGATTTTATATATCGTTAAATGGAAATTTTTCGATATTTATTGTGGCTTGTAAGCCGTGTAAAAACACGGCTTACGGATTAACAGCAGATGCATTCTTCTCCGCCGGTTACGGTTGTCAGCTCTGTCAGCAGCTCCTTGGCAGTCTGCGCCCCATCAGAGGAGATGCTGTAGTGCATCCATGTGCCTTCCTTGCGACTGGCTACGATTCCGGAATCACACAGAATCTTCATGTGGTGGGACAGAGTTGACTGGCTGATGTTCAGCTCCTCCAGCAGCTTGCAGGCACATTTTTCGCCGCCGCAGAGCAGCTTCAGAATCCGGATTCGGTTTTCATCGCAAAGCGCCTTGAAAACCAGAGCTGTCCGTCGTTCGTCCATACTATGCTCCCTTCGATGTTTATCGATATTGTATGCAATCTGTTATCATTTGTCAATATGCGTTTTCCGCATTGCTTCTATCGTCCTTCCGGCAGACAGAGCGGCAGCGTTGGTCTTTTATTCACATTCTCTCAGAATCACATCGGTGAACATGGCGCCGCTCTGCATCAGGCGGCGGATGGAGGTGCGCTCATTGGCGGAGTGGAGGTTTGTGGGGGGATCGCCGGGGAAGCAGCAGCCGAAGGCCACCGCCCCGGGGATATCGTGGGCGTAGGTGCCGCCGCCGATGGCGATGCAGTGCGCCTCCTGTCCGGTGTGCTCGCCGTAGACCTTCAGCAGGGTCTGGACAAAGGGACTTTCCTCGGGGGTGTAGTGGGGCGGCGTCATCTCCTCTTCCTCCACCCGGATTCCGGCGCGGCTCAGGGCGGCATCGGAAACCTCCTTCATATTCTCCCGATTTCCGCACACCGGCACCCGGCTGTCATACCGGGCAGAGAAGCCCTCGGGATTCCAGTTGCAGATGCTGAAATTCAGAGTCAGAGGGCCAGACAGGTCGTCCTCCATGGCAACTCCCAGTGCCTTGCCCTGCCAGTCCCCGTGGGGGAACAGCCGGATCAGAGCTTCCAGATAGCCTTTGCTGACAGTATCGGACAGGGGGAGCATCCCCAGCATTTGCAGCAGGGCGGTGAGGGCGTTGTTGCCCTCCCATGGCAGGGAGGCATGGGCATCCATGCCCCGGGCGGTGATGTGGGCAGTATCCCCCTCCATCTCCCACCGGAAGGCGACTCCCGTCCGGGCGGCAGCGGCTTCACAGGCGGCAGCAAGGGCTGCTTCCTCCACCCCGCGCACGGTGGCAGTGGCCTGCTTGGGCACCACATTGGCCACCTGGCCGCCCCGGATTTCCAGCACCACGGCTCCTTCCTCCGGCATCCAGTTCGCGCCGAAGGCCGGGCGATAGGCGCCCTTTTCCAGATTGATCACCGGGTAATCCGCATCCGGGGAGAAGGTCTTGGGGGGACAGGTGTGATGCTCCAGATAATACTCCATGTCGTGGCTGCCGATCTCCTCCGCGGAGCCCAGGATGGTGCGGCAGCCCTTTTTCAGATTAGGATTGATGGAAATTGCCGCGTTCATGGCGTGCAGCGCCAGCACGGCAGGCCCCTTGTTGTCGTCCGCGCCCCGGCCGTAGAGGTAGCCGTCCCGAATCTGGGGATCATAGGGGGGCGTATCCCAGCCGTCTCCCTCGGGAACCACATCCAGATGGGCAAGAATTCCCACCTCGCTTTCCGCGCTGTTCATATCCACCTCCAGCACATAGCCCTCCAGAATCCGGGGTTCAAACCCCAGCTCCCGGGCAATGGCGGCGGCCTCCTCCACAGCCCGGCGGCACTCAGGGCCGAAGGGCGCACCGGGGGCAGCCAGCTCCGGCTTTGCCACGCTGGGAATCCGCACCAGACGCTGGATGTGGGAGAGGATCAAATCCTGATTCTCCTGAAAATAGGCCTCGACTTGAGAACGATACATAGTTACCTCCTGTAAAAATGACAATAGCGAACTATAGTTAATTGACAATTGACAATGGAAAATTGACAATTAAGGAATCCCTTCGGGATAAATAAAAAAGAAATAACGGCTGAAATCTACAGGAAATATTTTGAAATTGTCCCGAAGGGACACCACAATTGTCAAGTGTCAATTATCAATTGTCAATTCAATATTCCTTTAGATCCCCAGCAGCTTCCGGGCATTTCCGCAGAAAATGGCTTCCTTTTCCGCCTCCGTAATGGGAAGGCTGCGGATGGAATTGATCTCCCGGTCGGCGGGGTTCCAGGGGGCATCGGTGCCGAAGAGGAGCTTATCCGCCCCGTGGAGCTTCAGAATCCGCATAAACCGCTCCTTGCCGTACCGGCCAAAGCCTGCGGAGGTGTCCAGATAGATGTCCAGACCGCAGAGGTATTTTTCCACATCCGGCCACATATTGATACCCCCAAGGTGGGCGGCGATGATGGTGGCTCCGGGGAATTCCTTCACCAGCTGGGCAAACATCCTGGGATGGCTGTGGTAGGGTGGGGGATAGGCCGGGTCATCCCCGGCGTGGAACAGGATCATCAGCCCCCGGGAGAAGGCGTATTCGTAAATGCGCATCATTTTCGGCTCATTCAGGGTGAATCCCTGATATTCCGGGTGGAGCTTGATGCCCTTCAGCCCCAGCTCGCAGATAAAATCAATATCTCCCTTGTAATCCTGGGTATCCGGGTGGATGCCGCCAAAGCTGCGGATCCGGTCGCTCTGCACCTCTTTGGCCCAGAGATTTACGCTGTGAAACTGCTTGGGATTGGTAATCACCGGCTGCAACAGGGAAATATCAATATTCCATTTGTCCATGGTTCCCAGCAGGCCGGAAACCGTTCCGTCGCTCTGGGGGATGTAGTCGGCAGGGCTGAGTGACATGAGCCGGGACACGGCGCGGTCAGCCACCTTGTCCGGGAAGGCGTGGGTGTGAAAGTCAATGATCATTCTCTATTTCTCTTCTTTCCTGAAAGAATCCGGGGCAGCCTCCTTCTGCCTCCGGAATGTGTCCGCGTGTGGGCAACATTTGTTCTTAGTATTGTACCATTCTCTATCCCGTTCGTCAATTCTTTTTTCCGGCTTGACACCACGGGGCAACTGCGCTATAATAATTTGCAGAAAAATAAAAGAATCTTCAGGGCAGGGTGCAATTCCCTACCGGTGGTACAGCCCACGAGCCGCAAGGCATGATTCGGTGAAACTCCGAAGCCGACAGTACAGTCTGGATGAAAGAAGATTTTTCCGCCGCAGATGGGATTTTCCCTCTGGGGCGCCTTATCTGCTCTGATGTGCATGGTCATGTCAGGGCTTTTTCTTTTGCCCAAAAGGTGGAACCGTAACTATGAAGCTCAATGCAAAACAGCAAAAAAACTTAAAAATTCTTGGATTTCTCGCCCCCATCCTGATATTTTCCATTCTGTTTGTCTATTATCCCTTCTGCCGGAATCTGATAAACAGCCTGTATGCCGTGAGTGATAAGGGGGAGCTGCTGCGGTTCGTGGGGCTTGACAACTTCCGCTCCGTGTTCAGCCGTCGGGATTTCCGGCAGTTTTTCGCCAACACGCTGCTGCTTACCGCCATCAATGTGCCCGTTACCCTGTTTCTCACCATTTTGCTGGGGCGGCTGGCCATGAAAAAGCGGCGGCTCAGCCCGGTATATGAGACCATGTTCGCCCTTCCCATGTCCATCTCCATGTCCGCCGCCGCCATGATCTTCAAATCCATGTTCAGCCCCACTCTGGGCTGCGTCAACGCATGGCTGGGGCTGAAGCTGGGCTGGTTTGAAAGCCGGGACACCGCCCTGTATACCTGCGTGATTCTCACCGTCTGGATGGGCATCGGCTTTGACTATCTGCTGTTCCAGTCTGCCTTCCGGGGCATCCCCAGGGAAATTCTGGAGGCCGCCGATCTGGACGGCACAGGCTTTTTCACCCGTCTTTTCAAAATCGAGCTGCCCCTGATCTCCCCCACGGTGTTCTATGTGCTGTGCACCAACGCGGTGCTGGCGCTCATGACCTCCGGCCCCATGATCCTCATCACCCAGGGCGGCCCCTCCCGCTCCACCGGAACCCTGATGTATATGATGTACGCCTCCGGCTTCGGCAGCAGCAACTATTCTCTGGCGGCGGTGGTGAGCCTTGTGGCTTTCTGCCTTACCTTCGGTTTGACCCTGCTTTCCTTCCTGTTTGAACGAAAGAAGGTGTTCTATCAGTGAAACGATACACGAAAGAACGCCTTTGGGACGCCCTGGTCTCCTGCATCGCCATTTTTCTCGGGCTGATCATCGTGTTTCCGGTGATCTACTGCATCCTCGGGGCCTTCAAGACCCCGGCGGAGTTTGCCTCCCCGGTGCTGCTGCCCAAGAGCTTTGCCTATCTGGAGAATTTCCGCAACGCTCTGCATCAGGCTCCCCTGCTGCGCTACATGGTCAACTCCTTCATCACCGCCTTTGCCGGCTCCTTTATCCGGCTGGCTATGGCTGTCTGCGCCGCCTTTGCCCTGACCCACTACGATTTCCGAGGGAAAAAACTGTGCTTTTTCTTCCTGCTGGGCACCATGATGATGCCCGGTGACACGCTGCTGATGGCAAACTATGCCACCGTATCCCGGCTGGGACTTCTGAACTCCTATCTGGGCATGATCATCGTCTCCTTCGTCAGCGCCAGTCAGATGTTCCTGCTGCGGCAGAAATTTCTGTCCTTCCCCAAGGCTCTGCGCCACGCCGCCATGCTGGACGGCTGCGGCGACCTGCGGTATCTGCTGACCATTCTGCTGCCCCTGTGCCGGGGCACACTCACCACCCTCTTCGTCCAGAGCTTCCTGTCCCTGTGGAACGCCTATCTCTGGCCCCTGATGGTCACCGCCAGCGCCCCGGATATGCGCACCATCATGGTGGGCATCACCAAGCTCAACTCCTGGGAGGATACCAACTATGAGCTGGTGCTGGCCGGGGTCACCATTTCCCTCATCCCCTCCTTTGTTCTCTTCGCCCTGATGCGGCGGAACCTGAACAAAGACAATACAGATGGCAGCCTCAACGGCTAGCCCCAAATTTCAGGAGGTAAAAGCCATGAAAAAGCTGTTTTCCCTGGTCCTCGTTCTGTCCCTGCTGCTTTCCGGCTGCGGCGGCGCTGCCCCGGCGGAGACCGCCCCTGTCCAGACCGCTGCACCCGAAACCACCGAGGCCGCTGCCACGGAGCCTGTCCTTGGCTCTGCGCCTGTGAACCTCACCTTCTGGCACAGTGCCTCCGACGAGGCTGGCGTGCTGATGGACAAATACATCGCCGAATTCAACGCCTCCAATCCCTACGGCATCACCGTCAAGGGCATTTATCAGGGTCAGTATTCCGATGCCACCACATTGCTGAAAACCCTGCTGTCTGCCGAAAACTACAGCGAGCTTCCCGATGTGATGCAGATGGATGCCACCGGCAAGATGGCCTATGTGAACTCCGGCAAGGCCTTCACCACCCAGGATGCTCTGGCAGCCTACCCCCAGCCCGGTTTTCTGGAGGATTACCTGCCCACTGCCCTGACCAACTGGCAGTTCGCCGGAACCCAGCTGGGTTTGCCCTTCGCCACCTCCACCACAGTCACCTACTATAATGCCGATCTGCTCTCCGCCGCCGGGTGGGACAAGGCTCCCGACACCTTTGCCGACATTTCCGCCCTGTATGCCGACCTGACCGCCGCCGGACGGACGGAGAAGGTTCTGCAAACCATCCCCAACAGCCCCACCCTGGCCAACTGGCTGGGTCAGCTGGGCAGCTACCTTGTAAACAACCGCAACGGTGCGGACGGCGTTGCCACCGCTCTGGACTGCGTGGACAGCGGTGCGCTGGAAACCTTCCTGACCGCGTGGAAGGCCATGTACGACAGCGGAGCCCTGCTGAACGAGGGCAGCTCCTCCGACCTGTTCATCTCCGGGGGCGTGGCTGTGATGACCGGCTCTTCCTCCAATGTCCACTCCATTCTCACCAAGGTGGACGGTGCCTTTGAGGTGGGAGTCGCCCCCTACCTTCGGGTGAATGCGGATGCCGCCTACGGTGCCGGTGTCTCCGGCTCCTGCGTGGTGATGTTCGACTCCGGCGACAGTCTGCGCAAAGCCGCCGCATGGGAGTTTGTGAAGTACCTCACCAGTGCCGAGGTGCAGGCGGACTTTGCCGCCGGAACCGGCTATATCCCTGCCCACAAGGGTGCCATGGACACCGCCGTATATCAGGATTTGATTGCCCAGTATCCCCAGTACGCCGTGGCCTATCAGCAGCTGATGGACACCCCGGAAACCATCACCTCCGTCACCGTGGGACCTTCCAAGGACTTCTACTACGCCGTGATGCAGGGCGTGTCCGATATGCTGGAGTATGACCAGACCCCGGCAGAGGCCGCCGAAATTCTGGAGGATGAGCTGACCATGCTGCTGGAGGACTACCTGCGCAGCAACAGCTGATGGAGGAAGAAGCTATGGAACTTTCCACCTCCACCAATCTGGTGTCCTTTCAGCCCGGGAAACAGCGCAACAACCTGCTGTTTTGCATCCCGGAATGCGCCCGGGGCGGCTACCGGGTGCTGGATCTCAACTTCTGCGAGGCCATGAATCCCACCTCCCGGCTCCGGGAGGATCGCTGGGAGGACTATATCCGCCAGATTGCCCAGCTGGGGCAGCAGTGGGGCGTTTCCTTCCATCAGTGCCACCTACCCTACTACGACATTTTCCGGCAGGATACCCTTGATCCCACCATGGAAATTCTGATTGACCGGTGCCTTCAGGCCTGCGCCATGCTGGGCATCCGATGGGCGGTGACCCACCCCGGCACGGTGTACGGTGCCGACAAGTCGGTGTGTCTGGAACGAAATCTAAGCTACTACCGCCCCCATCTGGAAACCGCCGCCGCTCTGGGGGTGGGGATCTGTCTGGAAAACGACTTCTCCTGCCGCCCCGGGGAAACCCTGTACTGCTCCCACATCCCGGATCTGGTGGAGCTGACGGACAGCTTTGGCGACCCGGAGCATCTGGCCATCTGCTATGACTTTGGTCACGCCAATCTGGCCAATCCCGGCCACACCCGGGAGGATCTGCTGGACATCGGCCAACGGCTGAAGGCTGTCCATGTCAACGACAACCAGGGCACCGCCGACGAGCACCTGATGCCCTTCCACGGTACCGTGGACTGGAAGGCAGCCATGGCAGCTTTGGCGGAAATCGGCTACACCGGCGACCTGACCTACGAAATTCAGGAATTCGGCCGGTATCTTCCCAACGATCAGAAGCAGCTGGTGGTGGAATACTCCCAAAAAATCGGCGCTGTCCTTTTGGACTACTACAACAAAGCGTTTTCCTGATTCCTTTCAAACAGCCTCCCCCTCAGGGAGGTTGTTTTTTTCCAAAATTTCCCTGTTCCTTTTGGATGCTGTTGACTAATTTTTGGACTTTTGCTATAGTTATATTGTGTTCTGTCGAAAAAAGTCGAGGAAAAACAGGAACTGACGAGGTATGTTGTTATGATGCGGCCAAAGACCCTGCTGGTGGTAGAGGACAATGCTCTGAATCGGGAGATTCTTGTGGATATTCTATGCAGCCAGTACCATGTGCTGGAAGCGGAAAACGGGCAAATCGCGCTGGAGCTGCTTGCTGAGCACAAAAATCAGATTGCCCTGATTCTGCTGGATATGCATATGCCGGTGATGGACGGCATTACCTTTCTGGATCACCTCCGAACCGATCCCGACCTGTCCCTGATTCCCGTGATTGTCACCACCCAGAGCGACACCGAGGCAGACGAGATTGCCTCCCTGAGCCATGGCGCAGCGGACTTTGTTCCCAAGCCCTATCGTCCCCAGATTATTCTGCAGCGGGTCGCCAACCTGATCTCCCTGCGGGAAAACGCCTCCCTGAGCAATCTTTTGCGCTATGATCCCCTCACCGGGCTTTTCACCAAGGAGTATTTCTATCAGCTGGCCCGGGGGGAAATTGAGGCCAACCCGGATCTGGAATACAACATCGTGGTCTCCAATTTAGAGAACTTCAAGCTTTATAACGACCTCTACGGCGTGACAGAGGGCGACCGGCTGCTGAAGGCCGTGGCCAGAATCGCCGTGGATGCTCTGGGTCCCGATGTGATCATGGCCCGGATTCGGGCTGACCGGTTTGTGAATCTGGCGGTGAGAACCAACCGCTACTGCAACGAGTACTTTTCCGGCTTCAACGAGCGTCTGAACCAGATCCATGGAATGTCCCATGTCAGCCAGAAGTGGGGTATCTACGAAATTCACGACCGCTCCATCCCCATTGCCCATATGTGTGACCGCGCCCAGCTGGCCGCCGACCGGGTCAAGGGGGTATACGGCCAGTATTACTCCGTCTACGACGATGTGATGCGTGCCCAGATGATCCGGGAGCAGAGCATCATCGATGCCATGACACAGTCCCTGATGGACGGGGAATTCCAAATCTACTATCAGCCGAAATACGCTCTGGCGGACGACTCCCTCTCCGGCGCGGAGGCGCTGGTGCGCTGGGTGCACCCGGAGCTGGGCTTCCTGTCCCCGGCGGAATTCATTCCCCTGTTTGAAAAGAACGGCTTTATCACCCAGATGGATCGGTACATCTGGAAGCGCGCCTGTCAGGATCTGAGCAGGTGGCAGGCTCAGGGGCTTCGCCCCGTGCCCATCTCTGTGAACATCTCCCGCTCCGATTTTTACCGGATGGATCTGGTGAAGGAGTTTGTGGAGCTGGCGGCAGCCTACGAGCTGGATCCCTCCCTGCTGCATCTGGAGGTCACGGAAAGCGTATATGTGGAGAATCCTCAGCTGATCTTTGCCACCGTCCGCCAGCTGCAAAAGGCCGGCTTCTGCATAGAAATCGATGATTTCGGTGCCGGCTACTCCTCCCTGTCCATTCTGGGCGATTCCCATGTGGATGTGCTGAAGCTGGACATCAAGTTTGTCCAGAACGAAACCGCCAAGCCCGAGGATCAGAGTATTCTGCCCTATGTGGTTTCCATGGCTCGCCAGCTGAATATGAAGGTGGTTGCCGAGGGTGTGGAAACCGTTGCCCAGCGGGAGCGGCTGCGCTCCATCGGCTGCGACTACGGTCAGGGATATTTCTTCTCCAAGCCTATGACCCTGATGTCCTACGAGAAGCTGCTGGCATCCCATGCTCTGAGATAAACAAAATGCCCTTCGCACGCAATCCCTGCGAAGGGCATTTTCCGGCTCTATGTCAATGGTTGGAGAAAGGGTTATTTAGTTGACAGTTGAAAGTGGACAGTTGACAGTTAAGGTATCCCCTTCAGGGATGAAAAACACCAAATATTTCATTGCTCTCGTAGGGGCGGCCATTGGCCGCCCGATACCCTCGATGCGGAACTTCCCGATTCGGGCGGCCGATGGCCGCCCCTACGAAAGAAGTGGAAGAATTTACTCACTCCTAACTCCTAATTCCTAACTCCTAACTCCGCTAAAGTCCGCTTTTTCTACACAATTCCCACAACCTTCAAAAACAGCAGCGCCAGCACCAGCAGAATCACCGGGCGGGTGACCCGGCTGCTTTTCTTCAGTGCCAGGGTGGAGCCCAGATAATTGCCCGCCATATTGCACGCCGCAGCCGCCAGACCCAGCAGGAATATCGCCTGCCCCCGGGAAATGAAAATCGTCAGGCTGACGACATTGGAGGTGAGATTGATCACCTTGGCATGGGCATTGGCCCGGCGAAGCTCCAGCTTTCCCAGCATGGTAAAGGCGATAATCAGGAAGGTGCCGGTGCCGGGGCCGTAAAAGCCATCGTACATTCCCACCAGAAAGCTGCTGATCAGCACCGCAGCCCAAAGTCCGGGGGTCAGCGGTGCCGGCTCCGGGTCTTCCCGGAAGCTGCCGGGGCGAAGCACCACCAGTGCCACCGCCGGCAGCACCACCAGCAGGATCTTCTCCATCAGCCCCTCCTGCATGGCAAGGGAGAGATTGGCTCCCACTGCACTTCCCACCAACGCCGCCGCCACGGTAGGCAGGGCGATTTTCCAATCCACCAGTCCCTGCCGGATGAAGCGCAGGGCGGTCAGGCCGGTGCCGCAGGTGGAGGACAGCTTGTTGGTGGCAATGGCCTGATGAATGGGCACTCCGGCCAGCACATACCCCGGCAGGGAGATCAGGCCGCCGCCGCCCCCGATGGCATCCACAAAGCCCGCCAGAAACAGCAGCGGACAGACGATCAAAAACATTTTTGGTGTCAGCTCCACAGCCGCACCACCTCTCTTTCCTCTCCAATCGTACCACTTTTTTTCAAAAAGTAAAGGCATCACCGCATAATGGGGCAAGGAGATTCGGCGAGGGATTTTGGCCCAGGCGAAAGTATGGAAAATGTGGGAATACTGGATGTATTTCCCATTTTTCATACTGCACGATTGGGGCAAAAGATCCGCCGAAGCCCGCGGCTCCCATTGTGTGGTGTTGCCTAAAGTTTTTTGCATTTTCCTGTCGGCTGTGCTATACTGTCAGAAACATCCCATGCAAGGAGGAAAACCATGTCGCTTCCCCTGTTTTTTCAAAACCTTATCCGTCAGAAGCTGCTCACCTCCGAATCCATCCACAGCACCCCTGACGGTTTTTTTGCCGCCGATACCTCCATCGCGGATATTCTGAAGCAGCGCAATATTCTCACCTTTCCCAACGATCAGGGGGAGCCTCGGCTGTGCCAGCGGTTCTATGACGACTGGTATCTCTACGCCGTCCCTGCCGGGGAGGATTTTGTCTACAGTCTCTTCAAAATGCGGGAGCAGGAATTTGATGCCCAGGAGGGCGTACCCGGGGATGGGGACACCCCCGGCGTCACCGTGTGCTTCATCGCCCTGAACCCAGCCCCCCTTCAGGTCTGTCTGGACAACCCCACGGAGGAAAACCGTCAGGCCTGGAACCGGGAGCTGAACCGGGTGGTTTCCGTCTCCGGGCAGAGTCACCATCCGGTGCTGAAGGACTATTTCATCCGGGCGGAGGCCGACGGCTCCTATCTCATCGCCAGGCTCTATATCCGTTTTCTGACCTCTCTGTCAAAGGGCGGTCAGCTGCCTGTGCCGCTGCATTACGCCGAAATCTACCGCCAGAGCCAGCTTCCCGGCGCATCCGCCAAGTGCCGCCGGCTGCCGGATTTTCTGGAGGCTAACAACGCCGCCGCGGGGCGCACTGTCTGCGACCATCGTTTTATCTATCTTCAGAACCCGGAGCAGCCGACCCCCTTCGAGCAGAAGGCCATTCTGGCCACCCACGCCGCCAACACCTCCTTCCACTCCTTTGCCGCCGAAATTCGCTACCACGCCTGGTTTCTCTTCCCCATGGCGAAGCTCCCCCTGCCCATTGTCGGGCATTCCGTCTACGCCAGTGCCATCCGGGCGGACATGACCATTGATGACACCGAGTTTGAAGGCCCAGCCCCCTTCCACCGGGAGGACAGCCGCTGGCTCCGGGAGCAGGAGGAATGCCATCCGGAATACTCTCTGTGATGAGTGAGGAGTGAGTAAATTTTTCCACTTCTTTCGTAGGGGCGGCCATCGGCCGCCCGAATCGGGAAGTTCCGCATCGAGGGTATCGGGCGGCCAATGGCCGCCCCTACGAAATTGATGAAAGGCCTTAATCAAGACATTTTGTTTTCTATCCCCGAAGGGGATACCACAGCTCCTAACTCCTAACTCCTAACTGAAAAATCTGCCAGAGGAAAACCTCTGGCAGATTTTTTATGACAGAACCATCTTGTCGTCCACTTCGTCGGAACCGGAGGCCTTGCTGAACAGTCCCAGCAGCTGCTCCACCGTCAGGTTCTTCTTCTCCTCCCCGGCCACATCCACCACCACATGACCGTCGTACATCATGATCAGGCGGTTGCCGTAGGTAATGGCATCACGCATATTGTGGGTGATCATCAGGGTGGTGAGGTTGCTGCGGGTGACGATCCGCTCCGTAACCTCCAGAACCTTGGCGGCGGTCTTGGGGTCCAGCGCCGCGGTGTGCTCATCCAGCAGCAGCAGCTTGGGCTGCTGCAGGGTGGCCATCAGCAGGGTCAGTGCCTGCCGCTGGCCGCCGGAGAGCAGACCCACCTTGGTGGTGAGGCGATCCTCCAGACCCAGATCCAGAATCTTCAGCTGCTCCCGGTAGCTCTCCCGTTCCGTCCGGGTGATGCCGGGGCGGAGGGTGCGCTTCTGCCCCCGACGGGCAGCCAGTGCCAGATTTTCCTCAATCTGCATGGTGGCTGCGGTACCCATCATGGGGTCCTGAAACACCCGACCCAGATAGGCGGCGCGCTGGTGCTCCGGCAGACGGGTGATGTCCTTGCCGTCCAGCAGGATCTGACCCTCGTCCACAAGGAAAGTACCTGCAATGGCGTTGAGCATGGTGGACTTACCGGCGCCGTTGCCGCCGATGACGGTGACGAAATCCCCGTCATTCAAAGTCAGATTCAGGCCGTTCAGCGCCGTTTTGGCATTGACGGTGCCGGGGTTAAAGGTCTTGCGAATGTTTTTCAGTTCAAGCATTGCCGTCACCTCCCACACGCTGCTTCTTGGGCTTTACCAGAGACTGCCAGTAGGGAACGGCCAGGAACAGAGCCACCACCAGAGCGGTGAGGAGCTTCAGGTCGTTGGTATTCAGACCCATCTGCAGCACAATCTGGATCACCAGATAGTAGACCACAGCACCCAGTGCCACTGCCACCAGCTTCAGGGCGAAGTTACGGAACACCTTGCCGAACAGCACCTCGCCCACGATGACGGCAGCCAGACCGATGACGATGGCGCCGCGACCCATGTTCACATCCACTGCGCCCTGATACTGGGCAAGCAGTGCGCCGGACAGAGCCACCAGGCCGTTGGAGACCATCAGGCCCACGGTGATGCCGATTTTGGTGTCGATGCCCTGTGCCCGGGCCATGTTCTGGTTAGCGCCGGTGGCCCGCAGTGCGCTGCCATACTCGGTGCCGAAGAACCAGTAGAGGATACCTACCACCACTGCCAGAATGATCAGCACCAGCAAAATGGGGTTTTCCAGAGTCAGATCCCGGACATACCGCTGGGAAACCAGCAGGTCATACTTATCCACACCAATGGGCTGGTTGGCCTTGCCGCTCATAATCCGCAGATTGACGGAGTACAGGGCAAGCTGGGTGAGGATACCGGACAGGATGGCGGGGATGTTGCACCGGGTGTGGAGCAGACCGGTGATCAATCCTGCCAGCATACCTGCCAGAAAGGCGCACAGCAGTGCAATCCAGGGGTTGCAGCCGGCGCGCATCAGCATGACACACACCGCGCCGCCGGTGGCCAGAGAGCCGTCCACCGTCAGGTCGGATACATTCAGAATCCGGAAGGTCAGGTAAACGCCGATGGCCATGATGCCCCAGAGCATACCCTGTGTCACCGCGCCCGGCATGGCGTTGAGAAGTGATAGCATACAAAAATACCTCAAACAGCAGATTTTGGCAGGACAGGGATAAGCCCTGCCCTGCCAATATTTTCAGGAAATGTTACTCCATGGGGGTGTAGTCGGCAGGAACGGTGATGCCCAAAGCCTCACAGTTGGCAGCATTGTACTGCTTGGTGAACTCGGGTGCGTACTGCACAGGCATCTCGGAAATCTTGGCCTCGCCCTTCAGCACCTTGGCAGCCATCTCGCCGGTGGCATAGCCCAGATCGTAGTAGCTGATGGACAGGGTAGCCACGCCGCAGCCGCCGCAGATACCAGCCTCGCCGGCCACCACGGGCACCTTGGCAGGCAGCACCACATTGGCAATGGCCTCGGTGTTGGAAGCGGCGGTGTTATCGGTGGGGATGTAGATGACATCGCTGGCGTCGCAGGCGGCCTGGGTCACGGAAGCGACATCATTGGTGTCGGTGAAGCTGTAGGGGGTGACGGTGAAGCCCATTTCCGTCAGGTAACCGGTGATCACATCCACCTGATACTGGCTGTTGGCCTCGCTAGAGCAGTACAGGATGCCCACGGTCTTGGCATCGGGGAACAGCTCCTTGATCATAGCTGCCTGACCGTCCAGAGGAGCCAGGTCAGAGGTACCGGAGACATTGCCGCCCACGGTGCCGGTCCAGCCCTCGATCTCCAGAGCGGAGGCGTAGTCGGTGACGGAGGTGCCCAGCACGGGGATATCCTTGGTGGCCTGCACAGCTGCCTGCAGGGCAGGGGTGGCGTTGGCCATAATGAGATCCACCTTGGAGGACACGAACTTGTTGACGATGGTGGTGCAGTTGGTGGGCTCGCCGGAGGCGTTCTGGACATCAAAGGCAACCTTGTCCTCGCCCAGAGCCTTGGTCAGTGCATCCTGGAAGCCCTGAGTAGCGGCATCCAGTGCCGGGTGCTGCACCAGCTGGCAGATACCGACAGTGTATTTGCCGCTGCCGGAGCCGCCGCAGGCAGCCAGAGAAACCAGCATCAGAGCTGCCAGTGTCAGCGCAACGATTTTTTTCATTTCTTATCTCTCCTTCGTTTTTACTCCGCGGACTTTTGTACGCCTACGAAGTATTCGGTTGTCTTAATATACCACTACCACCCCGGGATTGTCAATCTAAAAATTGTGGAAATCCAAATTATTTTGTCAGAATTTCCCACCCATGGAAAAGGGCGCACCAAAGTGCGCCCGGTTTTCGCAGGAATTTCGTACTTTAGTGAATTGACAATTGAGAATTGACAATTGACAATTGTGGTGTCCCTTCGGGACGATTTCAAAATAATCCCTGTAGTTTTCAGATGGAATTTCTTTTTTATTTCATCCTGAAGGGATTCCTTCATTGTCAATTTTCCATTGTCAATTGTCAATTAAATAATCCTTTACAGCATCTGCATCAGGGCATCTGCATACTGCGCAGCCGTGGCGCCGGTGCCGTCGGAGCGAACCTCCACGGTGCATTCGTCCATGGCCTTCTCCAGTCTGGCGGCGGCCTCGGGGCGGCAGATGTGCCGCAGGAGCATGGCGGCTGCCTTGATGATGGAGGCAGGGTTAGCGTAGTCCCCCATGCCCCGTTCGATCATTCTGGGAGCGGAGCCGTGGATGGCCTCAAACATGGCGTACTTGTCGCCCACATTGGAGGAGCCTGCAGTGCCCACGCCGCCCTGAATCTGGGCAGCCTCGTCGGTGATGATGTCACCGTAGAGGTTGGGCAGCAGAACTACCTGGAACTTCTCCCGCAGAGGCTCCTTCAGGAGATTTGCGGTCATGATGTCGATGTAGTAGTCCTCCACCTCGATGCCGGGGTAGTCCTTGGCAACCTCATGAGCCAGGGCGGTGAACTTGCCGTCGGTCTTTTTCATGATGTTGGCCTTGGTGACAATGGACACATGGGTCTTGCCGTTGTTCTTGGCGTACTCGAATGCTGCCCGGGCAATCCGCTTGGTGCCCAGATCCGTGGTGACCTTGAAATCCACAGCCATGCCGTCAAGCTCCACGCCCCGGCTGCCCAGCACATACTCACCCTCGGTGTTCTCCCGGAAGAACATCCAGTCGATGTTCTTCTCCGGCACGCAGACAGGGCGGCAGTTGGCATACAGATCCAGCTCCCGGCGCATGGCCACATTGGCAGACTCCATTGTGCCGCCGTGGGGTGTGGTGGTGGGGCCTTTCAGCAGCACATCGCAGGACTTGATCTCCGCCAGTACATCGTCGGGGATGGCCTTGCCGCAGGCGATGCGGTTTTCGATGGTCAGGCCGTTGATCTGCTTGAGCACAATGGAACCGGCAGCAATCTCGTCGGCCAGGAGCTTGTTCAGCACCCGGTAGGCCTGCGCGGTGATGATGGGGCCGATGCCGTCGCCGTCAATGACGCCGATGGTAACACACTTCTTTGTGGTAAAATCCGTCTTTTCCGTGGACATGGCTGCGATTCTGGCAGCCTGTTCCTCCAGCAGTGTCTTAAAAGCCTCACAGGCCTGTTCGATATTCATCATTATTGACCACCCTCCCTGGTGTAATTCAGAAGTCCACCAGCCAGCAGAATGGCTCTCTGCCGGTCGGTGAGATTACATACGACTTGGAATGCAAAACCGGTTTCATCGGTCACTGTCAGCTTGCCTTCTTCCATACCCTTGACGATATTGGAAATGGTAAGATTGCCGCCCTGCTCCAGACGGTCATAATCCTCGGGGTTGGCGAAGGTCACCGGCAGAATGCCTGCGTTGATGAGGTTTGCCACATGGATCCGGGCAAAGCTCTTGGCGATGACGCATCGGATTCCCAGATACATGGGTACCAGCGCGGCGTGCTCCCGGGAGGAGCCCTGTCCGTAGTTGCTGCCGCCGATGACAATCCCGTCCCCGGCAGCCTTGGCACGCTCCGCAAAGGTGGGATCGCAGACCTCGAAGCAGAATTTGCTGAGGTAGGGGATATTGGAGCGGTAGGGCAGGATTTTCGCACCGGCAGGCATGATGTGATCGGTGGTGATGTTGTCGCCAACCTTCAGCACCAGCTGGGCGGAGAGGGTATCGGCAAAGGGCTTGCTTTTGGGGAATTCCTTGATGTTGGGGCCACGAAGAACTTCGGCGGTCTTTGCCTGCTCCGGGGGCAGGGGCATCAGGACGGCGGAGTCATTGACCTTGAACTTCTGGGGCATGGTGACGGTTACGCCCTCGCCCAGAGTGGTGGGGTCAGTGATGTAGCCGGTGAGGGCGGAGGCCACGGCAGTCTCCGGGGAGACCAGGTAGACCTGACCGTCCCGGGTGCCGCTGCGGCCCAGGAAGTTGCGGTTGAAGGTTCGCAAGCTGACGCCACCGGAGTTGGGAGAGAAGCCCATGCCGATGCAGGGGCCGCAGGCGCATTCCAGCACCCGGGCGCCGCTGGCCAGAATGTCGGACAAGGCTCCGCAGTCGGACAGCATGGTCAGCACCTGCCGGGAGCCGGGGGAGACGGACATACTGACGGAGGGATCCACGGTTTTGCCCTTCAGCATGGCAGCAACCTTCAGCATATCATACAGGGAGGAGTTGGTGCAGGAGCCGATGCACACCTGATCCACCTTCACATCCTTCAGGGAAGCCACCTCCACCACATTGTCGGGGCTGTGGGGGCAGGCGATCATGGGCTTCAATGTGCTCAGGTCGATGTCGATGATCCGGTCGTACTGCGCATCCGGGTCACTGGACAGGGGGACGAAGTCCTCCTCCCGTCCCTGCGCCGCCAGAAACTGACGGGTGATTTCATCGGAGGGGAAGATGGAGGTGGTGGCTCCCAGCTCGGTGCCCATATTGGTGATGGTGCCCCGCTCGGGAACGGACAGGGTGGCAACACCCTCGCCGCCCCACTCGATGATGGCTCCCACGCCGCCCTTGACGGACAGAATCCGCAGCAGCTCCAGGCTCACATCCTTGGCGGTGACATAGGGTCTGAGCTTTCCGGTGAGGTTCACCTTGAACATCTTGGGCATGGTGATATAGTACGCGCCGCCGCCCATGGCCACCGCCACATCCAGTCCCCCGGCGCCGAAGGCCAGCATACCCAGACCGCCGCCGGTGGGGGTGTGGCTGTCGGAGCCGATGAGGGTCTTGCCGGGCTTGCCGAACCGCTCCAGATGCACCTGATGGCAGATGCCGTTGCCAGGACGGGAGAACCGCACGCCGTACTTGGCGGCGACGGTTTGCAGATAGCGGTGGTCGTCGCTGTTTTCAAAGCCGCACTGCAGGGTGTTGTGATCCACATAGGCCACACTCAGCTCGGTGCGCACCCGGTCGATGCCCATGGTCTCAAATTCCAGATAGGCCATGGTGCCGGTGGCATCCTGCGTCAGGGTCTGGTCGATTCTCAGGGCGATTTCGCTGCCGGGGGTCATGTCGCCCCGAACCAGATGGGATGCGATGATCTTCTGTGCGATGGTCTTACCCATTGTTCTTCATTCCTTTCATCATGTGGGCTTTCGCGTTGGAAATATGCTTCGCCGTCAGCTCCTCCGCCAGCGGGGCGTTGCCGGAGACAATGGCCTGATAGATGGCGTAGTGCTCCTGCTTGGTGTTGGAGGTGCGGTCCCAGTTCTCCAGCGAGAGCTTGCGGTAGCGCCGGGTCTTGCGCAGCAGGGGCAGCAGGGTGTCGATGAGCACATTGCGGTTGCTGAGCTGGCAGATGGCATCGTGGAACCGGTCGTCCACCTGATGCAGGTGCGCCGCATCCTTCCGGGAGAAGTAGAACTCCTGTAAATCCACAATGTCGGACATCTCCTTGATGCCCTCGGGGGTGATATTCTGGGCGGCGTAGTAGGCAGCAACGCCCTCCACCCGCTCCCGGATGGTCATGATATCCAGCAGGTCGGTCTCCGTGATGCCCAGCACCACACTGCCCTTTCCGGCACTTTCAATGAGCCGCTCCTGCTCCAGCCGCCGCAGAGCCTCCCGGATGGGGGTGCGGCTGACCCCCAGCTCCTCCGCCAGACGCAGCTCCGTGAGAATCTCTCCTCTGGGGTAGACCCCCTGAATAATATCATTCTCCAGGCGTTCAAAAATCTGATCCGCCAGAGATGTGGTTTTAAACTGATTCATAGCCTTTCTCCTTATTACGGTCTGCGGAAACGGCCGGGAGCCAGCTGCTCCAGCTTTTCCTCCAGCTCGTGATCGGTCATCACCGTCTGACGGCCGTCCTCATACTGGGTATCCACCCATTCCTTCATGGCAACCACCAGATCGGACTTCTTATCCAGCTTGTCGTCCCCCTCCAGCCGGTAGGTCTGGTTGATCCAGTAGGCGATACCGGCAAGGCCGGAGGTCTTACTGATCTGCACCGTGGGGGGCTTGTTCAGGATTTTCCGGGTGTCGAAGATGGTGTAGATCTCCTCGTCCTTCATCAGACCGTCGGCGTGAACGCCTGCCCGGGTGACATTGAAGGCAGAGCCCACAAAGGGGGTCATGGGGGGAATCTTGTAGCCGATGTCACGCTGGAAGAAGTCCGCAATCTCGGTAATCACCGTGGTATCCATGCCGTCCAGAGAGCCCCGGAGGGAGGCATACTCAAACACCATAGCCTCCAGCGGCACATTGCCGGTGCGCTCGCCGATGCCCAGCAGAGAGCAGTTGACGGCACAGGCACCGTAGAGCCATGCGGTGGAAGCGTTGGCAACGCCCTTGTAGAAGTCGTTGTGTCCGTGCCATTCCAGATATTCGCTGGGAACATCGGAGTAGTGCTGCAAGCCGTAGATGATACCGGCCACGCTTCGGGGCATGGCGGCCTCGGTGTAGGGCACGCCGTAGCCCATGGTGTCGCAGGCGCGAATCTTCACAGGGATTCCTGCCTCCCGGGACAGCTCCTGCAGCTCATTGACGAAGGGCACCACGAAGCCGTAGAAATCGGCGCGGGTGATATCCTCCAGATGGCAGCGGGGCACAACTCCGGCGTCAAAGGCATCCTTCACCACCCCAAGGTAGTGCTCCATGCACTGGCGGCGGTTCATCTTCATCTTATTGAAGATGTGATAGTCGGAGCAGGACACCAGAATACCCGTCTCCCGGATGCCCAGATCCTTCACCAGCTTGAAGTCCTCCTTGCTGGCGCGAATCCATGTGGTGATCTCCGGGAACTTCAGATCCAGAGCCATGCACCGTTCCAGAGCCTCCCGATCCTTCTTGCTGTAGATGAAGAACTCCGTCTGGCGGATGATGCCATAGGGGCCGCCCAGCCGGTTCAGCAGCTGGTAGATCTTCACGATCTGGTCTGCGGTGTAGGGCTCCACGGACTGCTGGCCGTCCCGGAGGGAGGTATCGGTGATCCAGATCTCCTCCGGCATGGCCATAGGCACCCGGCGGTGGTTGAAGGCCACCTTGGGAACGGTGCCGTAGGAATACACATCCCGCTGCAGGTTGGGCTCGGCCACATCCTGCAGAGAGTATTTATAGGATTTCTTTTCCAGCAGGTTGGTCTTTCTGGAAATTTCAAGCATACAAAACGCCCCTCTCCGGTTCTCGGTTTTAATGTATACAATTATACGCAAGCTCTCACATTTGTCAACACAAAAATTCCCATTCGCATATACAAAAAAACGCCGCTCTGAACCGGATTTTTTGTCGGTTCAGAGCGGCAAAACTCGCTGTGTCAGATTCAGGCAGGGAAATTGAGATTTGGTGAGGCAATGCCTTCCCCTTTGGGGAAGGTGCCCCAGTGCGCACACTGGGGCGGAAGAGGGCGGTGAAGCGTAAATCATTTCTTATGTTTCGGCGAAACGATAGGAGCCTCTCCCGACCTCGCTTACGCTCGGCCACCCTCCCCGAAGGGGAGGGCTTTGGCAGACACACCGCCAAATTCCAATTTCCCGCGTTTCTTATTCCGCATTCAGCAGGGTCATCAGCACTTCGGTGTGGTCGCTGTGCAGGCCGGCGCGTGCCTGCGCCTCCAGATCCAGGCGAATGGCATCCACCTGCCCATCCCCCAAACCGGCAACCCAGCCAAGGAGGGTGTCGCAGTCCTCATAGTAGCCTGCATACAGGCAGGCGTAGCCCAGATTGAGGTTGGCCAGCACACTGGCCGGCTGAAGCTGCACCGCTGCAACGCCGTAATCCACGGCGGTTTCATAATCCCGCGGAAATATCAGGGTGTAGTAGGAAGCCCAGGCATAATACTGGGCGGTATGGTAGTCCCCCATTCCCGAAAGAGCCTGCTCATAGATTTTCAGGCCTTCCTCAAATTTCTCTCTGGAATGGTCATAGATTCCGGCTTTGAAGGCGTTTTCCCCGGTGTTCAGCAAAGCCGCGGCATATTGCGCCGCATCCGTGGGCGTGCCGGTGCGGTCATAGACTTTCCCGTACAGCTCCGCTGCGGCGCTGTAGTACTGGTCTGCATCCCCGAACCAGCCCTGTATGTTCAGGCAGAGGCCGCAGTTATTATAGAGTGCGGCCAGGGTGGTCATGGCATCCGTATTCTCGCCATCGGCGGCCAGCTCCTCGGAGATGGCGATTGCCTTCTGGTACTGGCTTACTGCCTGATCATATTGCCCCTCGTTGGACAGGCACAGCGCCAGACTGGAAATCGCCCTTGCCCAGAGGTTGCGGTTCTGGGGGGAATCCACCCGCTCACAAAGCCCGGCGTAGGCATCCGCCGCCACACCCAAACGCTGCCGTGCCTGTAAAAATTCTCCCTGCCGGTACAGCAGAACACCGTAGTTATAGGCATTACCCGCCTGAATGGACAAAACGCCGTATTCACTGCTGTCCTGATCTTCCAGAAGGGTTTCGCACTCCCGGAAAAACTCCGCAGCCTCCGCATCCTGCCCCAGATCGATGGCATTGGCTCCCGCATTGGACAGCATGGCCGCCAGGGTCACCGGGTCATCCGCAGACTGCCGCTGCCATGAGATGGCAGCCTCAAAGGCCTGCGCCGCCTGCTGATACTGGCCTGCGGCGTTGAGAACCTTGCCGTAGTTGTTCTCCGCGGAAGCCAGAGGCGCCATATCCCCGGACTTTTCGCAGAGGGATTGATACAGGTCGATAGCCTGCTGCTGGTAGTCCGCGGCCGCGTCATAGCTGCCCAGCACGCTCATGGCTGTGGCCAGCTTCTCATAGTTTGCCGCCACCTCATACTCCGCAGTCTCCTTGTCGGAGGACAGCAGCAGAATCTCCTGAATCTGCCGGGCGTTTTCCACCAGAATTCCGGAGATTTTCGAATAGGCTCCGGGGACGGCGGTGAGCTTATCCGGCAGGTCATAGGTCAGCTCCTGCAGCACCTGCATGGAGCTGCGCTCCGCAGCCTGCGCCCGATCCCGGTAGTCCTGCGCCTGACGCATCAGCCCCAGGCTCACTGCCCCTGCCGCCACAAACACGGCGGCGGCAGCCACTGCTCTGGCAACCACCCGCCCGGCTTTCCGCAGGCCGTGCTCCCGTTCCAGCTCCCGCAGGGGGCAACCGGTAACCCCGGCAAGGATTTTCAGCAGTGCCGGGTCCTCCTTTGCCAGCATCTTCCGGACGGAATTTCCCGGAGTTCGGATATCCATCACCCGATCCATGATGTCCGGCACCTGTTTCAGGCTGGAGGGGAAGGAGGTCTCCGGGTCGCCGGTAATCAGCAGCGGATAGATATACTCCGCCCGACCCAGCTCAATAAAGGTGGAAACCTCCCGATCCACCCACTCCGAGCTGGGGGTATCGGTGGAACACACCAGCAGCAGGCATTTGGTAGACCGCAGAGCCTTGTCGATGGTGTCCGTCAGAATCCGGCTGACGGGCAGCTCCTCCGTATCCCGGAATGCCCGGTGGACATCCCGGTATCCCTTCCGCTTCAGGGAGCGGGGCAGCCGGTAGCTCTCCACAAACTGGAAGGTTTTCTGCGTGATGATGCTGTCCAGGTTTTTGTGCCGATAGCTGAGGAAAATGTCGTAATCAAACTTCTGTTCCATCACTGTCCCTCCCCTGGTGCAATCTGATCCAGTACCGATCTGGCCTTTTCAATGGCCTCCTGCACATAGCCCAGCGCCTGGGGGTCATCGGCAAACAGCTCCGGCAGCTCTTTGGTAAGGCGCTGCGCCACCTCGATGCTCTTTTCCGTCTGCGCCTGGGCAATCTGACCCTCCCGCCGGGCAATAAGCCCCAGCCGCAGGAACAGGCCGGACAGCACCAGCAGCACGCTGCATACCGCAGCTGCCGCCGCAACGACGGCCTGATTGCGCCTGCGGCGGTGGCGCTGCTCCAGCACATCCGGGTGCAGCCCCAGCACCGAGGCGGTGATGCGCACCGTCTCATAGCGCAGCAGCTGGCGGAACCGGGATTCGGTATCCGCCCGGAGGTCGGCGGCCACGGGCTCGATGGTTTCCTCCCGTTCCACAACCCGCATATCCGGCAGAATCCGCCGCACCACCTTGCGCTCAATGAAGCTCTCCGGGAAGGAATCCACAGGCTCCCCCCGGACGATTACCGCCACAATATCCTCCATTCTGCGGAAATTGCGGAAATAGGTCAGGCGGCTGCGGATTCCCGGGGATACCCTGGCATCCGGGGAGCAGATCACCACCAGATACCGGGTGTGATCCAGCAGCATTTTCACAGGGTCGTCAAACTCCGAGCCGGTGCTGTCCACAAAAACACTGCGGTAATCCAGCTCCGGATTGGGCAGGGTAACTCCCCGGGGCAGCTTATAGGAGCGGATGCTCCCGGCCAGCTTTTCGGCAATCTGTGCATCCTCAGGGACGGAGATCACGCAGATATCATAGTTTTCCATGGCTTTCCTCCTTTGGGAAGGATCAGTTCAGGCAGGCCGCAATGGCGGCAAGGAAGGCTTCATCCGTATAGTCCGTGCCCTCCCAGTCCAGCCACACCAGTTGGAAGTGACCCAGCATGGGCGCATCAAATTCCAGCTTCCCGGTAAGGGCATTGCAGCGCACCCGGACAACCACCAGCCGTCCCTGCGCATCCCGGAATACCGCGAAAATGTGATTGGGATTCCAGCCGGGATCCAGCTGGGCTTCCAGCTCCACCGCAACGGTGCCGCCTCCCAGCTCCTTCAGCTCTACGCCGTCGTAGAAGGCCTTCAGGTCATATTCCGTTCCGCTGCCGGTGACCTTCAGAACCAGGTCATACTCGGATGCCTCCTGTTTGGGTGCGGCAGGCTGGTACACCTGCTGCGGAGGTGCCGGGGGCTTTCGGGTGCCGCCGAGGACACCGACGGCATTGCCCCCCACCAGAGAGCTGCCGCCCCCCAGCACACCGGAGCCGGTGGAGCCGGTGTTGGTGCCTGTGAGGATATTGTTGTTCTGACCTCCGCTCTGGCTGTCCCGGTCGCCGTCCAGAATGCCGCTGGCATTGCCGCCGGTGAGGGAGCTGCCGCCCCCCAGAATACCGGAACCGGTGGAGCCGGTGTTGGTGCCGGTGAGGGTATTGTTGTTCTGACCTCCGGAGGGATTCGTCCGGTCGCCGTTCAGAATACCGCTGGGATTGCCGCCGGTGAGGGAGCCTGCATTTTCGCCGCCCAGCACACCGGAGCCGGTGTTGGAGGTGCCGGAATTGATGCTGCCGGAGCCTGATTCACTGGATGTTTGAATTGCTAGGTTAAAGCCCCGGATCAGGAAAACGCCGGAGGTGCTCATGGTCTGCTCCGTGCTTTGGGCGAAGAGATGTACCGTCACCTTGCCGTTATTACGGGTAAACACTTCAAAAACGGAATAGTTGCCAAGCTTTTCTGTCAGTTCGCTCCAGCTGATCGTGCTTTCAGAGTAAAGATCCCGGCTTTCCCAGGCACCAGAATAATTGGCAGTATTGGTATCGGTGCAATAGTAAATTGTGTCGTATTGGCCCAACTTTGTATACAGAAGGCTGCCATTGACTCCCGGCGGACAAACTTTGGTGGTGATTATCCCCTCTGTGAGAGGTTTGATGACCTCGTTGGCATAGTTGCCGGCTACTGTGAGATAGCCGCTGCTGATGGTGTAGCTTCCTGCAATGGGGTTCGTAATATTGAGCCGGTTCAACTCATTTTTTCCATAGAAGGTAATCCCATTGTCGCTGCCTTCTGCTGCCGCAACAGAAACACTGCCCATTGTGACATTGTCGGCATAATAGAGATCCGCTTTTCCGTTCAGATTCAGGGTGCCGATGCCGCTGCTGTTGAGGTCGATGATGTTCCCGCCTCCGGCGATGTTCAGCTGATCCCCGTTGCCCGCTCCCGTTTCATACCGGATTGTGGCATCGGTGATGGTGCCGGTTCCCGTTACACTGCCGCCGGACTTCACATTCACACGCAGGTTGGCATCATTTCCATTCTGGGTGTCCCCGGTGGCTTCAATCTCTCCGTACAGTTCCAGATCGCCGAACACATTCAGGGTACTGCTTCTGTTGAAATTGGTGATACAGTCCTGGAAGGCCTGCATCAGCAGCTGTGCACCCGACTGAATCCGCAGTACGGCATTGGAGGAAATGTTCAGTTCCGGAACCGTAAAGCCTATGGACTTGCTCACCGTTGTCTTGGTGACAATTCCGTTCTCCTCGCTGTTTGTTTCCTGCGGTCTCGTGAATGCCGCGATGTTGTCCTTGTCATACTGGGTAATGCCGTAGTGGGTCTCTGTCTGGGTGGTTGTGGTGCCGTTCTTTTCCACGGCGGTGGTTGTGGTAACCGAGGTGGTGACCCGCATATCCAGCTTGCCGCCGTCGGGAACAACCAATGTAATCCCGGAGGGAATGGTATATTTCTCGTCCAGAATGCCGGCAACATTCTTGTTGATCAGCGTATACTCCCCATCTCCTGTTTTCAGGAACACGGCGGCGCTGCCGCTGTCGTAGACATCCTTGATATTCAGCAGGTTCAGCTTCGCGCCTTCCTTCAGGTCGAGGCTGTCAATCAGGACGATGCCGGTGCCGGTGATGTTCACATCGCTGTCGGCGTAGAGGGTGCCGATGCGGTTCAGGCCTGCTACGCTGAAATCCACGCCCTTACCATCTGCCCGAACATCCACAGCCGCACCGTTGTTCACCATGCTGACAGAGCTGCCGTCATACCGCCAGCCGGTGCCCGATGTCCATCCGGCATTGGTTGCACCGTTGAGAACCGTTCCGCCGACGGTGATGCCGGAATTGAAATTCACGCCCCGAATTTGACAGATGTTTTCCACGGACAGGCTCTGGGTGCTGTCCCTGTTCAGCAGATAGAGCTTGAGGGTATCCCCTTCCTGAACAAACACCTCATAGAAATCAAAGCCTCTGGTGGTAGAATTCCCCGAAAGGAAGCTATGATCAATGGCTGACCCGAAGCCCGTCAGGGTGCTGCTCTTCCAGAAGCCGTCCCCCTGTCCCTGCGTCCCCATATCCTTCCAGAACTCCAGATGGGCAACGGAGGTCTCCTTCTGCCCCATCACGCCGCCGTTGCTGAGGAAGGGGATGCTCTGCGCAGGTGCGGAGAAGCTCTCCCCGGCAAAGCCTGTACCCACCTTCACATAGCCGCTGCCGATGCTGTAGGAGCCTGAAAGGGCATTGGCCTGCATCTGATCGGTAAAGTTGACGCCGTAGAAGGTGACTCTGCCGCTGCCGGTTGCCGCAACGCTGCCGATGGACGCACCGTTTTCAAACACCACGCCGGTATTGCCGGTGGTGTTCAGATTTGCGATGCCGCCATTGTTGATCTTCACATAGCTGCCGTCCCCGGTGATATTCAGCGTGTCGCTCTTGCCCGCGCCGGTTTCGTAAATGGCGGTAACACCAGTCATGGTGCCGTTTCCGGTTACGCTGCCGCCGGACATTACATTCAGGCAGAAGTTCTCCGCCGTTTCCCCGGCGTTCCGGTAGACGCTGAGGGTGCCGTTCAGCCGCAGGGTGCCGCCAATCTGCAGGGTGCTGCTGTTGATGACCGTCCCCACCCGGAAGGCGTTCATCTTCATCTGTCCGGCCACTTCCAGTGCTGCGCCGGAGGACACCGTCAGCTTGGGTGCGGAATAGCTGTATGTACCGGATCCTGTATCCGTTCTGGTCACCCGCATATCCAGCGTACCAGTGCCCGGAACCACCAGCGTGATGCCGGAGGGAATGGTGTATTCCTCATCCAGAATACCGGCGACGCTGCCGTTGATCAGCACATACTCGCCGTTTTCATTCTTCAGGAACACGGCGGCGCTGCCATTTTCGTAGACACCCTGGATGCTTAGAAGGTTCAGGTTGGCATCCAACTTCATATCGATTTTGTCGATGAGCACAATGCCGGTGCCGGTGATATTCACATCTCCGTCGGCATAGAGGGTGCCGATGCGGTTCAGGCCTGCCACGCTGAAATCCACGCCCTTGCCCTCGGCCTTGATATCCACAGCCGCGCCGTTGTTCACCATGCTGACAGAGGCGCCGTCATACCGCCAGCCGGAGCCGGTACTGCCCGAAGATGTCCAGCCGGAATTGCTGGAGCCGTTGAGAACCTCTTCTCCCACGGCAATCCGGGAATTGAAGTTCACGCCCCGAATTTGACAGATGTTTTCCACGGGCAGACTCTGGGTGCTGTCCTTGTTCAGCAGATAGAGCTTGAGGGTATCCCCTTCCTGAACAAACACCTCATAGAAATCAAAGCCTCTGGTGGCAGCATTGCCGGAGAGGTAGGAATAATCCATATTTGTCCCGAAACCGGTCAGAGTGCCGCTCTTCCAGAAGGAGCTTCCCTGCCCCAGGGTGCCCATATCCTTCCAGAACTCCAGATGAGCAACGGAGGTCTCCCTCTGCCCCATCACGCCGCCGTTGCTGAGGAAGGAGATGCTGTCCGCTGTTGTGGGGGCAGAAATATTCTCCTTGGCAATGCCGTTGCCCACCGTCACATAGCCGCTGCTGATGTCGTATTCTCCCGTAATGGAATCGGCCTGCATCTGGGCAGTGTAATCGGTGGCGTAGAAGGCAACGCTGCCGCCCTCGGCAGCTGTGATGCTGCCGATGGATGCGCCGTCATCGAATACCACGCCGGTATTGCCGCTGGTATTCAGCTCTGCAATGCCGCCATTGTTGATTTTCACATAGCTGCCGTCCCCGGCGATGTTCAGGGTATCCTCATCTCCCGCACCGGTTTCATAGACAGCCGTCACGCCGGACAGTGTTCCTTCTCCGGCAACACAGCCGCCGTCTTTTACATCCAGATAGAAATTCTCGGCCTGCCCCACGCCGCTGCCCTGATAGGCACTGATGTTGCCGTCCAGATACAGCATACCGGAAACCTCCAGCGTGCTGCCGTTGGAAACCCCCAGGGTTTCATTCCGGAAGGAATTCATCAGCATCTGTCCGCCTTGCTGAATGTACAGGCAGGACTCGGCGGCAATGTTCAGCTTGGGGGTGGAGAAAATCACCGATTTCTGAACCAGAACGCCCTCCTGCTGCACCCCCTCCGTGAAGATCTTCTTTTCTTCCTCGCTGTCGGATTCCAGAATGCTCTTTTCCTCGTCCGTAAAGCCATAGTGGGTTTCCGTCTGGGTGCCGTCCGTGGTGGTGGTAACGGTGGTGGTGACCCGCATATCCAGCGTGCCGCCCTCGGGAACCACCAGCGTAACCCCCTCGGGGATGGTGTATTCCTCATCCAGAATGCCGGAAACACTGCCGTTGATCAGTTCATAGCTGCCGGTCTCCGGGTTCAGCAGGAAGACTGCGGCGCTGCCCTCGGTGTAGATATTGGTATTGGTCAGCAGGTTCAGGTTTGTACCCTCCAGCATATCGATGCTGTCAATGAGCACGATGCCGGTGCCGGTAATGTTCACATTTCCGTCGGCGTAGAGGGTGCTGATGCGGTTCACACCAGCCACGCTCAAATTCACGCCCTTGCTGTCGGTCTGAATGGTCACAGCGTTGGCGTTGTTCACCATCACCACGCTGCCGGAGGCTTCATCAAAGCGCACTCCTGCCGTGTTCTCGGCATCCCAGTTCTCGCTTCCGTCCGTCAGTGCGCCATTCTTTACTGTCACAACAGGAGGCGTCGTTCCCGTCTCAGTGGGATTCGTTTCCGGAGTCTTGTAAGTAACCGCTTTTTCCACCGTCTGCGAGGTGCCGGTGCCCTCGGGGGTGCTGTTGCCCTCGGGGATGCTGTTGCCCTCGGGGATGCTGTTGCCCTCGGGGATGCTGTTGCCGCTCTCAGGAGTGGTTTCGGTCTCGGTAGTGGTCCCGGTTTTGGTAGTGGCTTCGGTCTCGGTAGTAGTTTCGGTCTCGGTAGTAGTTTTGGTCTCAGTGGTGGTCTCGGTCTTGGTGGTGG
>CAMCRV010000010.1 GCA_945877365.1 uncultured Clostridia bacterium
CTGAAGATGGACGCCAAGTATGAGACCTATCTGCTGGGCACCGCCTTCGCCCGGCCCGTCATCGGCAAGAAGCTGGCCGAAATCGCCCTGGCAGAGGGCGCCGACGCCATCGCCCATGGCGCCACCGGCAAGGGCAACGATCAGGTTCGGTTTGAGCTGGCCATCAAGCGCTTCGCCCCGGATATGAAGATCATCGCCCCCTGGCGTGAGTGGGATATCAAGTCCCGGGACGAGGAAATCGACTACGCCGAGGCTCACCACATCCCCCTGAAGATCAGCCGGGAGACCAGCTACTCCAAGGACAAGAACCTGTGGCACCTGAGCCACGAGGGTCTGGATCTGGAAGACCCCGCCAACGAGCCGGATCTGGACAAGCCCGGCTTCCTGGAAATGGGCGTGTCCCCCTATCAGGCTCCCGACACCCCCACCTATGTCACCATCGACTTTGAGGCCGGCGCCCCCGTAGCCATCGACGGCGAGAAGATGAAGGCCAGCAAGATCATTGAAAAGCTCAACGCTCTGGGCGGCGCCAACGGCATCGGCATCATCGACATCGTGGAAAACCGGCTGGTGGGCATGAAGGATCGGGGCGTATACGAGACCCCCGGCGGCACCATCCTCTACTTTGCCCATGCCCAGCTGGAAATGATCACCATGGACAAGGACACCCTCCATGTGAAGCAGAAGCTGGCAGTGGACTACGCCGACCTGCTGTACAACGGCAAGTGGTACTCCCCCCTGCAGGAGGCTCTCACCGCCTTCGCCAACGAGGCCAACAAGTATGTCACCGGCTCCGTGAAGCTGAAGCTGTACAAGGGCAACATCATCCCCGCCGGAACCACCAGCCCCTATTCTCTGTACTCCGAGAATCTGGTGACCTTCGGCGAGAGCGACTACGACCAGGCACAGAGCGCAGGCTTCATCAATCTGTGGGGTCTGCCCACCAAGGTGCAGGCACTGCGGGAGCAGGGGAAACTGTAAGCAATTGACAGTTGACAATGGACAATTGACAATTATCCAAAAATCAGCGTGTCCGTGGGGGCGTCCAATGGTCGCCCCTGCGATTGCGTTTCAGCCTTATTCTAAATTGTATATCGTCTTGCGTCAGCAAACGGACAAATTGGAATTTGGCGAGGCAATGCCTTCCCCTTTGGGGAAGGTGGCACGCCGCAGGCGTGACGGAAGAGGTGCAGCACCGACTAATTCTTGGCGGCGCACCCGGGCAAATTGGCGCGGAACCTCTCCCGACCTCGCTGACGCTCGGCCACCCTCCCCAAAGGGGAGGGCTTGGGCATCCCCACAAATTCCAATCTATCAAGCATCTGAGCAAAACCAACAAGCACATTCTAAATTTTCATTCATCCCCGAAGGGGATACCACAATTGTCAATTCTCAATTGTCAATTGTCAATTTCTTCAAAAGGTGGTAAGTTTATGTCTAAGCTCTGGGCCGGGGTGACCTCCGGCGAAACCGACGCGCTGGCAGACGATTTCAATTCCTCCATCCGCTTCGACTGCCGGATGTACCGGCAGGATATCGAAGGCTCCATAGCCCACGCTGCCATGCTGGGGATGCAGAATATCATCACCCCTCAGGAAGCCCGGCAGCTTCAGGAGGGTCTGAAGGAAATTCTGGCGGATTTGGACAGCGGAAAGCTGGCCTTCGACATGACCTGTGAGGACATCCATATGTTCGTGGAGCAGGTGCTGACCCAGCGGCTGGGAGATGTGGGCAAAAAGCTCCACACCGCCAGAAGCCGCAACGATCAGGTGGCACTGGATCTGCGGCTGTACCTCCGGGAAGAAGGGAAAAAGCTGATGCAGGAGCTGACCGCCCTCATCGCCGCCATTACCGATCAGGCGGAGAAGTGCAAGACCTTCGTGGCTCCGGGCTACACCCATTTGCAGCGTGCCCAGCCCATTTTGTTCGGTCACCATCTGCTGGCCTACAGCATGATGCTCCTCCGGGATGCCGGACGGCTCCGGGACGCCATAGAGCGGATGAATGTCAGTCCCATCGGCTGCTGCGCACTGGCAGGCACCACCTACCACACCGACCGCTGGGCGGAAGGCCTACTGCTGGGCTTTCCGGATATCGCCCGGAACAGCATCGACGGTGTCTCCGACCGGGACTTCTGTCTGGAGCTGCTGTCCTGCCTTTCCATTGCCATGATGCACCTGTCCCGGTTTTCCGAGGAGCTGATTCTGTGGAGCAGCTGGGAGTTCAAATTCATAAAGCTGTCCGACAGCTTCACCACCGGCTCCTCCATCATGCCCCAGAAGAAAAACCCGGACATGGCGGAGCTGATCCGGGGCAAGACCGGCAGGGTCTACGGCGACCTGATGGCGCTGCTCACCACCCTGAAGGGGCTGCCCCTGGCCTACAACAAGGATATGCAGGAGGACAAGGAGGCCATTTTTGATGCGGTGGACACCGTCCATATGTGCCTCGGGGTCATGACCCCCATGATTGCCTCCATGGAGGCTCTGCCGGAGAATATGTACAAGGCCGCCCAGAACGGCTTCATCAACGCCACGGACTTGGCAGACTATCTGGTGAAGAAAGGTTTGCCCTTCCGCACCGCCTACAAGCTCTCCGGCGGCATCGTGGCAGCGTGTATGGAAAAGGGCTGGGTGCTGGAAACCATGCCGCTGGAAGAATACCAGAAGTTCAGCCCCCTGTTTGCCAGGGATGTGTATCCGGCCATCGACCTGAAGGCCTGCGCCTCCTCCCGGATTTCCGTGGGCGGCACCTCCCCGGAGAGCGTGGAGCAGCAGCTGGCCTATGTCCGGCAGCAGGTGGAAAAATTGACAATTGATAATTGATAATGTGAATCAAAAGTTAATGGGATAAAAGAACGAAAAATGTCCCACTTTTGTCATCCTGAGCGCAGCGCGAAGCGCGTAGTCGAAGGATCTTCGCATTCTGTTTCTGCTAAGCAGTGGGTCAGTGCGAAGATCCTTCGACTCGTTTCACTCGCTCAGGATGACAGGGGTTTTACTGCTAACCGCTCACTCATAACTGAAAACCAGGCGTGCTGCGGCACGCCTGGTTTTTTATATCCTATAGAGCCGTTTTCCGTTTTCTACGGTGATTTCGTGGATTCTCTCCACCGGCAAAGACCGCAGCTGCGCCAGCTTTTCCGCCATATAGCAGAGCCTGCTGGGGTCATTGCGCTTGCCCCGGAAGGGCTCCGGGGACATATAGGGGCAGTCCGTTTCCAGCACAATCCGTTCCAGGGGAATGCTCTGCGCCACCTCCACCGCCTTTCGGGCGTTTTTGAAGGTCAGCACCCCGGTGAAGCCGATGTACCAGCCCCGCTCCACCAGCAGCTTCGCCATTTCCGCAGAGCCGGAGTAGCAGTGGAACACCCCCGTCACCTCCGGAAATTCCGAGATGATCTTCAGTCCGTCCTCGTGAGCCTCCCGTTCGTGGACAATCACCGGCAGATCCAGCTCCCGAGCCAGCTCCAGCTGCATCCGAAAGGCGCGCTGCTGAATTCCTCGGGGGATGTCCTCGTAGTGGTAGTCCAGCCCGATCTCCCCGATGGCCTTGATTTTGGGATTCAGTTTACATAACTTCCTATATTCCTCCAAAACTGCCTCATCCACCTCGTCGGCGGCATCGGGATGGGAACCAACGGCGGCATAGATATAGTCGTATTCCTGAGAGAGTCGGGAGGCTGCCCGGGAGGATGCCAGGGAACAGCCCGGATTCATCAGCAGAGCAATGCCCCGTTCCGGCAGGGAGGACAACAGCTCCTCCCGGTCATCGTCAAAGGCTCTGTCGTCCATGTGGGCATGGGTATCAAACAGCATGGGGGTTCTCCTTCTTTCGTAGTGAGTAGTTGTTGTCCTTTCTTCAGGAAGGAAAATTGGAATTTGGCGATCTAAAGGCCCCCTTGTGTAAAGGGGGCTGTCAGCGCAGCTGACTGGGGGATTGACATTTGTCAGGACAACCCCTCCGGCAAAAATCAATAGATTTTTGCCACCTCCCCTTACACAGGGGAGGCTTTGGGCACCCCCGCAAATTCCAATTTACAGTGCATCGATGATATTGGGGTCATCGTCCCCGGAATCCAGCTTCCGATAGCGAAAGCGATCCCAGATCAGGCCACCGCCCACCGCCATCAGCACGATGCCGCACAGGGCGAACATCAACCGGGAGGCGGTCATGGGTGACAGCACCAGCACCACGCCCACCCCAAGGGTGATCAGGCACATGGTCTTGCCGGCGGTGCCCCGGTACAGGCTGGCACCGGCCTCACCGGCCAGCAGGATTCCCAGAAACCGGCTGAGATTTTTCGCCAGAAACAGCGGATTGCCCAGCAGAAAGCCCCCCAGCCCCAGGCCGATCACCGCCCAGAGAATTCCCTGCACCCGACCCACAGGCCAGGTCATCACGGTATAAAGAATACTGAGCAGTCCCACGCCCATGAGAATCCATGCCAGAACCCGGGTCACCAGAATTGTAGCCGCATCCGGGTTCACCAGCAGCACAAGGCCGATGCCCACCAGCATCACCGGCACCAGAAGGTCGTTCAAAAGATTCAAAAATGTATTCCTTTTCATAGCAGCACCTCATTTCTGTCATCAGTATAGCCCGAAAATGCAGCCCTGTCAATTATGGGTAAAACTGTCGTGGAGTTTCCTTCCTTCCCCTGCCGGTTTCGTGGAGTTTCCCTTTCCCGGATGCTTACAATGGAGGCAGTATTCACAAGGGAGGAAGGGCAATGCAATGCCAGAAGCTGAAAACCTATATGGAAACCGGCCGGGTGGTATTTCTCCCGGTGCGCTCCATCCGCCCCAACCCAAGCCAGCCCCGGAAGGTATTCCAGCCGGAGCCGCTGCAGGAGCTGGCTGACTCCATCGCCCGCCATGGGATTTTGCAGCCCCTGTCCGTCCGCCGGATTCCCGGGGGCTATGAGCTGATTGCCGGAGAACGGCGGCTTCGGGCGGCTCAGATTGCAGGACTTTCCGAGGTGCCCTGCATCGTCATGCAGATGGACGCCCGGGAATCCGGTATGGCTGCCATGGTGGAAAATCTCCAGCGGCAGGATCTGGATTTCATCGAGGAAGCTCTGGGCATCCGCCATCTGCTGGAGGAATACCAGATGAGCCAGGAGCAGGCCGCCCGGCTGCTGGGGAAGAGCCAGAGCGCCGTAGCCAACAAGCTGCGTCTGCTGCGCCACAGCGACGCGGTGCTGGCGGCGCTGCGGCAGGGGGAGCTGACAGAACGCCACGGCCGGGCGCTGCTGAAGCTGCCCACGGAGGAGCAGAAACTCACCGCCATTGCGGAAATCGTCCGGCAGGGGATGAGTGTGGCACGGACGGAAAAGTACATCGAAGCCCTGCTGAGCAAATGCCCGGAAACCCCGAAAAAGGCCAATGTGGGGGCATTTCTCAACAGCCTGACCCAGTCCCTGCAAAAAATCCAGCTCTCCGGCATTCCTGCTGTCTCCGAACGCCGGGAGACGGACAGCCAGATTGTGCTGACCATCACCATACCCAAGTGAGGCATTTAAACCCCCTGTCATCCTGAGCAGCTGTGCGAGTCGAAGGATCTTCGCACTGGTTTCATGCTGTGCAGTGGGAAAATGCGAAGATCCTTCGACTTCGCACTTCGTGCTACGCTCAGGATGACACACTTTTCTGCGGAGATAAACTCCTAACTGAAAAAGGACTGCCCGCGGCAGTCCTTTTCCTATGTCTTTTTTACAAACCGCTCCTTGCAGCGGGGGCAGGTGATGGAGATTTTTCCCTTGCCCCGGGGAACCCGAACGGTCTGGCGGCACTTGGGGCAGGCATAGTAGCGGTGATCCCGATCCTTAATCTGCTCCGTCAGCTGGAAGAATTTCCGGTTTTCCATGTACCGCCGGTAGGTGTTCCGGGACAGGCACCGGAAAATCGCCCAGAACATCAGGCCGTAGCTCAGCACCCACAGAATCAACCCGATGGCAGGCTGCCGCACCAGCATGGACAGCAGACTTGCCACCAGCCCGGCGCAGAGAATCACCATATTCAGCCGGTCTGTGCCGTAGCGCCCCTCCATAAAGCTGCGCATGGCTGCAGAAAGATTCGTCGAAAGCCGATAGAGAAAATTACGAAGTTCGTTCATAGCCTACATGATCACCTTTTGCTGTTTGTCTTGCTTTTTTCTTATTATATTGCTTTCCCGGCAGATTTCAACCGCCAGAAAAGAATGTTTACGGATTATTTAAGATTTGGCAGGCCTTCACGGACATTCCCCCCTTGGCGAATGGGGGATTGTATGGTATACTGGGTCGAAAGATGACGAAACCCGGAAAAGGAGGGCTTTGCCTTGGACGATCTGGAGCAGCTGCAGGAAATACTGAGGGAGGATCCCGCTCCCACCCCCACACCCCGGCACATCCGCCCGGAGCTGATTATGGGAATTCTGGCCGGTGTGCTGGCAGTGGCCTTTCTGGTGCTGCTGGTGATGTGTATGCCTTATTTCTCCGCCGGAAAGAACGAAGATCCCCAGGCCCTGCGCCGCCCTGAGCCGCCCCTGCTGCTGGCAGAGCCGGAGGCGCAGACAGACAGCACCGAGAGCAGCGAGCCAGCCGAGGAGGAGACCACACCCCCCACCATCCCACCGGAGGCCAACCCCTACGGACGGCTGCACTTCCAGTACAACCGCAGCAACTATCTCTACTGCACCGAGCAGCCCAGCTACGCCGGGGTGGATGTCTCCGCCTTTCAGGGGGACATCGACTGGCAGAAGGTGAAGGACAGCGGCATCTCCTTTGCCATGCTCCGGCTGGGCTACCGGGGCTGGGGCAAAAAGGGAACCCTGGTGGAGGATGAGTACATCCAGAAAAATCTGGAAAAGACAGAGGCCGTGGGGCTGCCCATCGGCGCCTACTTCTTCTCCCAGGCCACCTCCATCCAAGAGGTGGATGAGGAGATCGAGTTCATGCTGAAAATTCTGGGGGACTACACCCTGAGCCTGCCCATCGTGCTGGACTGGGAGATTCCCGGCGGCGCCGAGAACCCCCGTACCGCCAACATGGACCCCCGAACTCTGACGGAGATGCAGAAGCACTTTTGTCAGGAGATGGAGAAAAAGGGCTTTGAGCCCATGATCTACTTCAACTGGACCCAGTCCAGCAACCTGCTGTACCTCAGCGAGCTGGAGGACTACGCCTTCTGGCTGGCACTGTATCAGGATCGGATGGTGTACCCCTGGCATGTGGAGATGTGGCAGTACACCCAGTCCGGCACGGTGCCGGGCATTCAGGGTCCGGTGGATATCAATGTGTATATGCCCAAGCTGTATAAGCAGTAAAAAAGAACTGTCATTGCGAAGGTGACCGCAGGTCACCTGTGGCAATCCGTATTCCCCTTGAAATGCTCAAATGATTGGCGTTTTTCAGGAGAACGGATTCCCACGCCATCCTTCCGGATGACTCGGAATGACAGTTTTTCTTTTCCTTGGTTGAATTTTTATACCTTCGCCGCTTCCTTCGCCGCCCAGGTCAGACCTCTGGGGTAGAAGAAGCGGAGCTTCTCCTCCGCCACGGTGAAGACTGCCTCCCTGCTCCGGCGCAGCTCGCCGTCCAGATTGATGGCGTTTTCCCGGTCGCAGCGGACGATGACCTTATCCGTCCGGTAGTGTTTTATCAGCTTATGCAGCTCCCGATGGCGGCCGTTTTTATACTTGCTGATGACGAAGGGTACCTGCAGCCGGGAGACCTTCTTCACCAGCAGCACATCCAGCTTGCCGTCGCAGGGGTCGGCCTCGGGAACGGGGTTGAAGCCGCCGCCGTAAAATCTGCCATTGCAGATGCACACGAAGGTCTGTTCCCCATCCACCGTTTCGCCGTTGATCTCCACCACATAGTGCTCGCCGATGCCCCGGATCACATTCACCACCGTGGACACCGCATAGGCTTTGAAGCCGCTGAAGCCGGGAATCCGTTTATAGCTGGCAACATCCGTGCCAATCCGGGCATCCAGACCCACAGAGCAGATGTTGATAGCCAGATCGTCGTTGCAGCGGATCATGTCAAATTCCACTTCCTCCGCGTCCAGCAGCCGCTCCAGATCGAAAAAGGCCTCCGGCTCGTTGAAGATCCGGACAAAGTCATTGCCGCTGCCCCCGGACAGCACCGTCACGGCGGCATTGGGGCAGCCAGCCGCGCCGGAGGCCACTTCATTCAGGGTGCCGTCGCCGCCGCAGGCGTAGATGCGGATTTCCTCCCCGGTCTGGGCGGCCTCCCGTGCCAGACGGGCACACTCCCCGGGGGCGGCGGACACCTCGATGCGGTAGTCAAGCCCCCGCTTGCCGCAGGCTTCTTCGATCTGCCGGGTGTAGCTCTCCGTGCGGTCACAGCTTCCGGCGGCAGGGTTGATGATGAACAGGTGTTTCATGGTTATCGACTCTTCTTTCTCTGGTTGTCGGTATACATATAGTAATCGCACTTGATCATGCCGTTGTAGAGCTTGCGCTTTTTGTCCGCCCGGCGGCCGAAGTAGTGCTCAAACTCCGGCTCGGAGGTGATGATATACTTTTTCCAGCCGTCGGCATATTTCAGGTGCCGCCCCAGAGCCTGATACAGCCGCTGGGCGCTCTGCTGCTCCAGCATCCGCTGACCGTAGGGGGGATTGCAAATCAGACAACCTTCCTGGGCAGGCAGATCCATTTTGGTGGCGTCCCCATCCCGGAAGCAGATGCAGTCCCCCACCCCGGCCTTCCGGGCATTGGCGATAGACAGGGAAATGCACTTGGGGTCATTGTCGGAGCCAAGGATCTGGTATTTGCCGTGAAACTCCTTGTCCTTTGCCTCCGTCCGTACATCGCCCCAGATTGCAGGCTCCACCCAGGAAAACGCCTCGGCAGCGAACCGGCGGTTCATGCCGGGAGCCCGGTTCCGGGCGATGAGGGCGGCCTCGATGGGAATGGTGCCGGAGCCACAGAAGGGATCCCAGATGAAATCCCGACCCCGGTAGTGGGTCAGCTGCACCATGGCGGCAGCCAGCGTCTCCCGGAGGGGGGCGTCGTTGCCCACAGCCCGATAGCCCCGCTTGTGCAACCCCGACCCGGAGGTGTCCAGATACAGCTGCACCCGGTCGTTCATAATGGAAAATTGCAGCTGGTATTTTGCCCCGGTTTCCGGCAGCCAGCTGACGCCGTATTTCTCCCCCAGCCGCTTGCAGGCGGCTTTTTTGATGATGGCCTGACAGTCCGGCACGCTCATGAGCTGGGAGTTCAGGCAGTGCCCCTTCACGGGGAAGCTGCCGTCTTTGGGGATGAAGTCCTCCAGATTGGTGCGGACGACCCCCTGAAACAGCTCCTCAAAGGTGGTGGCCCGGAAATCCGCCAGCACCAGCAGCACACGCTCACCGGTGCGCAGGCAAAGATTCGCCTTGGCCATCTCCCGGACGCCGCCGGAAAACAGCACCCGTCCGTTCTCCACCCGGACATTCTGTGCATCCATCCGGCGCAGCTCGTCACCGGCCAGTCCCTCCAGCCCGAACAGGCAGGGGACGGAAAATTCCAAATTCGACATAGTACCTCCGTGATTCCTATGGGATGATCTTATTTGCCTTCAGATAGCGCTCCTCCTCGGAGAAGACGCAGCCGCAGTATTTCTGCATATAGAATCCATGCTCCCGGGCGAAGGTCTGCCCGTCCCGGAAATAGGGGCGGAAGTCCCGGTAGAGAAATTCCACACCGTACTCCGCCGCGGCACGCTCTGCCACCTCACGCATCAGCTCGTGGTTCTGGTAGGGGCTGATGAACAGGGAGGAGGTGAAGCTGTCAAAGCCCCCTTCCGCCGCCTGCCGGGCGGTTTCAAACAGCCGCATTTCGTAGCACTTGACGCAGCGGTGGGGGATATCCTCCGCCACGGCACGGACAAAGGGGCGCAGGCCATAGTCGTTGCGCTCGATGACCGGCAGTTCGATGGTCTGGGCGTATTCTCTCAGGCAGTTGCGCCGGGCGCGGTATTCCGTAAAGGGGTGGATATTGGGATTGTACCAGAAGCCGGTGACCTCCAGACCATCGCCCCGGAGCACCTCAATGGGCTGGTTGGCGCAGGGGGCACAGCAGATGTGTAAGAGGGTGTTCATGGGGAAAGCCTCCTTTAGTTCAGTTGACAGTGTACAGTTGATAGTTGACAGTTGTGATGTCCCTTCGGGACAAATTAAAAAAACTATTTTATTCATCCCCGAAGGGGATACCTTAACTGTCAACTGTCCACTTTCAACTGTCAACTAAATATTCCTTTTTTCAAAGACATTCCCTCAGAGGGGAAGGCATTGACCGGCAGAATTTTTCAAATCAAGTCATTATAACATGGCATTTTTCCGATTGCAAGGCAGTTTTTGCAGAAAAAGGAGCCGCATTGCGGCTCCTTTGGTTTTATCCGTGGAAATCTCCCGTCATGGCGTTGACAGTCACATAGGGCACCAGCTCATCGTTGATGCGCACATAGACCTGATAGATATTCGTGTCAATCTCCTCGTAGCGCTCCGGCTTCACCTTGTACTCCTCCCACAGCTTCTTTTCAAAAACCTCCTGCCAGTCTGCCGGGGGCGAGGGGACGGCTGCCGGGGTATCGTCGGGGAAGGCATCCCGCCAAACGGTGGTGCTGGCCTCGCAGGTCCATTTGCCGCTCTTGCTGGGCTGGTAGCGGCGGCCGTCGGTGTCGTACCAGTTTCCGTCGGTGGCCTTGTAGACCTGAATGGACTGACTCTTATCCTCGGTGTAAAGGGTAAAGCTCTCCGTGGTGAGCTTCAATCCCATGCTTTCCGCGGTGGGCTTGGTCTTGCCGATGTACATGGAGGCCACATAGGCGGTCTTGCCGTTATAGTTGATGCGGTACCAGCCGATGTCCACGCCGTTCTCCTGCACGGAGCCGTTGACCTCCACCTCCGTGCCCAGAAACAGTCCTCCCAGACGGGTGGATGCAGCGTTGGGCTGGGAACGGACATTCAGCTGCTGGGCATTGGTGACATAGCCCGTAAACTGCACCGAAGCGATGGTCTGCTGGGGCTTTGTGGCCTCCGTGGGGGCAGTGGTGGGTGCCGTGGTAGGGGCGGTGGTAGGCTCCGTGGTGGGAGCGGTGGTGGGTGCGGTGGTGGGTGCAGTGGTTGGAGCAGTGGTTTCCGCAGTGGTGGGTTCCTCCGTCACCAGCATGGGAGCGGTAGGCTCCGGTTGTTTCTTCCTGCCGCAGCCGGTGAGCACCAGCGACAGCAGCACAAGTGTGAGAATCAGCAGTCTTTTCATAGTTTCCTCCTCAGATCAGGGTGCCCTGCACGCCGTCGGCGTACAGGCCGGTAATTGCGACCTTTGCGATCACATTGTGCAGATCCTCCCCCGGGGCATAGACCCGGATGTAATTCCTCCCGTGGCCGGTGTAAAAGGGTCCGGCCTTCTCTTCAAACAAAACCTCCTGAACCGTGCCCACCAGAGACTGCCGGTAATCCCGGTTCATCTCCTCCGCCACAGCCATGGCTGCCCGGCTCCGCTCCTCCTTCACGGCGTTGCCCAGCTGACCGGGCATCTTATCCGCCGGAGTTCCGGGGCGGCGGGAGTAGGGGAAGATGTGCATATCCGCAAAGCCGCATCTGCGGATAAAGCGCAGGCTCTCCTGAAACTCCTCCTCGCTTTCCCCGGGGAAGGCCACGATCATGTCCGTGGTGATGGCACAGCCGGGGAAATGGGCTTTCAGAAGCTCCACACTTTCCAGATACCGGGCAGTGTCGTACTTCCGGCGCATCCGCTGGAGCACCGTGTCGCAGCCCGACTGCATGGAAAGGTGAAACTGGGGGCACAGATTGGGAAACGCTTTCAGCCGGAGGCAGAAATCCTCCGTGACGATCCGGGGCTCCAGACTGCCCAGCCGGATCCGCAGTTCGGGAACGGCGGAACAAATGGCGGCAATCAGGTCGATAACCGGGGGCTTCCCCGGCAGATCCACGCCCCAACTGGCAATTTCGATACCGGTGAGGACAATCTCCCGGTAGCCCCGGTCTGCCAGCTCTTTGGCCTGCTCCACCGCCAGCTCCAGTGGCGCGGAGCGGACGGGACCCCGGGTATAGGGAATGATGCAGTAGGAGCAGAAATTGACGCAGCCGTCCTGCACCTTCAGCATGGCTCGTGTGCGCTCCTCCAGACCGCCGGCCGGCAGAACCTCAAAGCTGCGGCGGCTCAGGGCGTTGTCCAGATGCTCCTGATGCTGCCGGGTGGACAGAGCCTTCAAAAAATCCTCCAGAAATTCCTGCCGGTTTCCGCTGCCTCCCAGCACATCGATGCCCAGCTCCCGGACGGCCTCCGGGGCGTGCTGGCAGTAGCAGCCGCAGACCCCCAGAATGGCATCGGGATTCTCCCGGCGGCACCGGCGGATCACCGCCCGGTTTTTCTTGTCCGCCACGGCGGTGACGGAGCAGGTATTGATGATATAGCCGTCACAGCGTTCCGAAAAGGAGCCGATGGTGTGACCCAGCTCCGTCAGGATACGCTCCATGGCCTGTGTCTCATATTGATTGGTTTTGCATCCAAGGGTATAAAAAGCTACTTTCATTGTCATTTCCACCAAATATAATATTACCAAACTGTGAATATTGTCTCATTTCCCAGTTGAAAACCCCTATTTCACCTGATATAATACATTACATCCATAAATAAATTCGGGTAAAAAGAGGCTTATCAATTCTTGCCTCCCAATTATACACGATAGAATCCTGTTTGTACAGTCTGGGAGGAAAACATGACACTGGAAATTAAACTGGAATCGGTAAAGGATGTGCAGGACTTTGTGTCCATGGCCACCGCCTGCCACTACCCGGTTGCGGTAGACTGCGGTGGATTTTCGGTAAACGGAAAGAGCTTTATGGAAATGTTCTGCATCGATCTGCGCAGGAGGCTGACCGTCACCGTGGACTGTGGCAATGATCCCTGCCCTGATTTCTGCCAGGCAGCAGCCCGGTTCCAAATTTAAATATGGCTCTAGCAGCACCGTCCCGGGAATACCTGGGGCGGGTTTTTTTGTCCGGATGCCCGGGCGGGCAATTACGAGAGGTTAGTCCGGTGGTAATCTTTCCATCCTCTGGGCGCGCCCGGTTCGTGACTGCGGAAACAATCTATTGAAAAAGTCCTCCCCATTTGGGGAGGACTTCTTCTTATGCCATTTTCCTGACGATGCCGGGAATCCGTGCAATCAGCAGGGCTGCCACAGCGGTGAGGATCATCTCGGGAATCATGTACATTCCGTTGTACACCAGGGAATAGACCCAGCCCAGAGCGGTGGGGGACAGGCTGGACACCAGATTGGCGCCCCACTGGGGGAAGCCCTCCTGCGTAAAGAACCACTCAGCCCAGCCGGAGAACAGGATGTAGCCGGACAGGACATGGGCGGCATACCGGGCGGCCAGAGCCAGGAGGCTTCCCAGCATCAGGCCTCTGCCGGGCTTGCTGTCATTCCGGAAGGCACCACCCAGACCCAGCAGGGTGTAGGCCAGAATGTAGTCCAGCAGGCACATGATGCAGGCGTTCAGCAGCATGGCGTCGTCACCGAAGTAACCGGGCTGGAAGGCGGCGGCCACGGTCTTGGCGCCGATGAGCATCTCAATCAGGGCATAGGTGAAGGAGGCCACGAAGCCCCACTTCATGCCATAGCGGTAGGAAATCAGCACCACCGGCAGCATACTCACCAGTGTCACCTGTCCGCCGAAGGGCATCTCGGGAATGATCATCTTGGCGGTGAACTCCAGCACCACTGCCAGAGCCAGCAGCATGGCGCTTTCCGTCAGGCGTTTTGTCTTGTTTGTCATGGTAATTTGCTCCTTTACAGAAAAATGTCGCATTGCAAACCCGTCCAGGTGCAATGCGACACAAAAAAGCATCCCATATGTGCATCTTTCCCTCCGACGGTACTGACCGTATCAGGTTCACGGGTCTGGGCTACCAAGCCCACTCTCAGCCGGATGCACCCGGCTCCCCGAAGACTAATCTGTTCTGCGATGCTCCTATTATAGCGCGGTGGCGAAATTTGTCAAGCCATTTCCAGTGCCAGAGCCTTGCCCCCCAGAATGTGGAAGTGCAGGTGCTGCACCGTCTGGCCGGCATCGGCGCCGCAGTTGGAAACCACCCGGTAGCCCCCGGTCAGATTCTCGGCAGCGGCGATTTTGGGAATCTGGGTGAAGATGTGAGCCACCACGCAGGCGTTGTCGGCGGTGATGGCGTTGCAGTCGGCAATGTGGGTCTTGGGCACCACCAGGATGTGGGTGGGAGCCTGGGGGTTGATGTCCCGGAAGGCCAGAATCCTGTCGTCCTCATACACCTTTGTGGAGGGGATCTCCCCGGCCACGATCTTGCAGAATAAGCAGTTTTCCATAGTTCTTCTCCTTTATTTTATTCTGATTCTCTTTTAAAATGTTTCATCGATTCGGATGAAACATTTTCATTGGAGAATCATATTACAGGCCGAATACATGGATGCCAACCTTGCTGACAAACCCCATAATCAGACCCGCCAGAATCACGCCAAGTGACACCGCCGCACTAGTGGACTTGATGCCCATGTCCAGAAAGCTGGCAGCCAGAGTTCCCGTCCAGGCACCGGTGCCGGGGATGGGAATCCCCACAAACAGCAGCAGCGCCATGAAGGAGCCGCCCCGCCCGGCACGCTGGGTCAGCCTGTGACCGCCCCGCTCCCCCTTCTCCAGACAGTGCAAGAAGAAGGGGCCGATGTATTTTTTGTTGCTGCCCCAGATCAGCACCTTCCGGGCAAAGAAATAGATAAAGGGTACCGGCAGCATATTGCCGATCACGCACACGGCAAGTGCCTTGAAATAATCCAGGCCCATGCCCACCGCCATGACAACACCGCCCCGCAGCTCGATCAGCGGCACCATGGACACCAGAAAGACAAGCAGATATTTCCTCAGCATTTCATTCTCCCAACGGATATTTGACCCAAGTATATCACAGTTTTTTCCCCTTCGCAACGGGATTTCCGGGAAAATGCTGAAAAAGGGTATGAATTTTTGGTGAATTTTTCCTGCTATCAATCATTCTGTCATTGCGAGCCAGTGCGCACACTGGCGTGGCAATCCGTTCTCCAAACGCTTTTGTCTTTATTGCGTTTTACGGCATATCTGTGCTTTCTTGGGCAAACGGATTCCCACGGCCGCTTCGATGAATGATAGAATGATTGCCACCGGCAATCATTGAGATTGCAGATTCGCTGCGCGGAGCACCACCTCGGAATGACATACTCTTTTTTGCTACGCTAAAGGGCGCTGCGTTTGCAGCGCCCTTTGGGGAATTGATCATTTAGAGAATCGGAAGAGATGCGGCTGCCACGGACTGACCAACCCGGCGCATCTTCTCATCGGGCAGGGTGACGCAGCACTTGGCTGCCAGCTCGGGGTACTCGTCTGCCAGAATCTCGTTGCACACCCGCAGGATGGTGTCGCCGCCCTTGCCGGACATGACACGGCCCAGCAGCATCATGTAGTCGATGTTGTAGAACTGAGAGTACAGCACCACGGTGTAAGCAAGGTATGCGCCGATGGTCTCGAAGACAGCGATGGCACGCTCGTCGTCAGCCTCCATCAGCTTCTGGACGAACTTCAGCTTCTCGGCCAGAGACAGATCCTCGGGGATCTGGATGCCTGCCCAGGGGGCCAGCTTGATAACGGCATCCTGAGAGAAGTACTTGCAGCCCACGCCGTAGTCGGTGGACCACTCGTCCTGCATGGCACCGTCCTGCAGGTCAACGGGGGCAAAGGCCAGCTCATTGATCCAGCCCAGAACATTCTTGTCCTCGTCCACATAGCCCACGGCCTCGGAGGTGCCCATGGCGATGCCCATCAGGTTGCCCTTGCCCAGACCCATGGCGCCTGCCAGAGCGGAGACATCGCCGTCGTTTGCCACCAGAATGGGGACATTGGGGTCGATTTCCGCAGCAGCGCGGTCGTAGATGGTCTTCACCTTGTCCCAGTTGGAGCGGGGAACCTTGATGAACAGAGAGGCCACCATGGGAGCGTTGCCGATGAAGGTACCGGCGGAGGAAACGCCGATGGCGTCCACCCGGGGCATCTTGGAAGCGGCGGTCTTGAAGGCCTCAACGATGTGACCGAAGTGGTAGTCGGGATCCTCCTGCAGTTTGGGGAACCAGACCACTTCCTCGGAGTAGACGCACTCGCCGTCGATGACAGCGGAGACCTTCCGGTCGGAGCCGCCGGCGTCGAAGCCGATGCGGCAGCCGTCCATATGGCCGCCCATGGGCTCAGCCACCTCGTTGGCGGCAGGGCACTCCTCCAGAGGCAGATCCAGAATCTCCAGATCCCGCTCGTAGAGCTGATTGACGAAGGTAAAATCAAAGTGGCGCTCACCCTCGGGGGTGTAGGCCTTCTTCAGCCGCTGCGCCAGCTCGCTGCAGCCGCAGATGGACACCCGGAAGCCGCCGGTGGACCACAGCAGGAACTTGACATAACGCTCCACATAGCGGTAGTCGGCCTCTGCCATTTCGGGGGTGCCGTGGATCATGGTGTGGTGGACGGAAACCCGACCCTTGTCCCGCTCCAGTGCGATGGCCAGAGGCTTGGAAGCGCCCTTCAGATACGCCTCGCGCCAGACACCAAAGGGAATAAAGGTGGGATCCAGCTTGGGTGCGTGCTTCATTTCATAGTTAACGCCTAAGTACTGCATGGGATTTTCCTCCTCTTATCATTGAAATCGTAAATTCATTATAGCACAGCTGGGCATACTTGCAATAGAATTTTCGCCATCTTTTTTGTCATTTTAACTATTTTGCCAGCTGTTTATCATAGCCCATATCAACAAGCTGACGAAAAGCCTCCCAAGCCTGCTCCGGAATCTCCTGAGGAAGCTGGTAGCCCAGTCTGGCATACAAATCCATCCGCTGGAAGTCCCCAACGATGACGCTGATGGAGCCCTCCCGGGTCATGCCCTGCCGCTCCGCCTCCCGGAGGTATTCCGGAATGGTGACCTGGGGGGAGGTGACCCGGAAGCTCTGCTCCGGCCAGTACACCCCCATGGCGGCGCAGATCCGCCGCTCCATGAAGGGCTGGTGCACACCCAGAATCCTCTCGTGCTTCAGCTCCAGCCGCTCCAGCATTTCCCGGGTGAACAGGATATTCTCCTTGGTGTTGGTGGATTGATCCTCCCGGAGGATATCCCCCTCCGGTACGCCGCATTCCATGGCCACCCGGGCAAACCGCTCTGCCTCCGGCTCCGACAAAAGATTTTTGGTGTTCCGGCCAAGGCCGCCGGTGAACAGAATTTTGGGGGCATAGCCCTGCAAATACAGCTCCGCCGCCCGGCGGGCGATGTTGTCATTGAAATTGCCGAAGCCCACAATCACATCGGCCTTTTCCGGCTTCTGGTGCATCCCCAGATAGTCCCAGAGAATCTGCAAAGGGGGTAAAAAGTCCATAGTTTTCTCCATTTTTCTGAAAAACGCCGCCGGAGAAACTCCCCGGCGGCGAAAAACTTAGCAGTACTTAGCTTCGGCGGCGCGGATCATGGCGACGCACTCGTCCACGATGGGCATATCGGCCTCAATCAGCTCAGCCAGAGGAGCCCGGACAGAGCCGCAGTCGATGCCGTGGTGCTTGCGCAGAATCTCCTTGATGACGGCATACATATTGCCGTGGGCGGAGCACATCTTGTAGATGATGCGGCAGCATTCGTTCTGGATCTCCAGAGCGGTGGCCAGATCGCCCTCCTTCACCAGCTTGAACAGCTTCACATACAGGCCGGGCATGACGCCGTAGGTGCCGCCGATGCCGCCGGTGGCGCCCATCACCAGACCGGAAATCAGCTGCTCATCGGGGCCGTTGAAGACGATGGCACCCTCGTCCCGCCACATCTGGATGTCCTGAGTGGGCATGGAGGAGTTCTTGACGCCGATGCACCGGGGATTCTTCAGCATCTCCTTCAGCAGAGGCACGGACAGAGCCACACCGGCCAGCTGGGGGATGTTGTAGATGATGAAATCGGTGTTGGGAGCGGCTGCGGAGATGTCATTCCAATACTTGGCAATGGCATAGGGGGGCAGCTTGAAATAGATGGGGGGGATGGAGGCGATGGCATCCACGCCCAGGCTCTCGGCATGGGCAGCCAGCTCCTGAGAGTCGGCGGTGTTGTTGCAGGCCACATGGGCGATGATGGTGAGCTTACCCTTGGCCTCAGCCATGACATTCTCCAGAACGATCTTCCGATCCTCCTTGCTCTGGTAGATGCACTCGCCGGAGGAGCCGCCCACATACAGGCCCTTGACACCCTGAGCGATGAACCAACGGGTCAGGCTGCGGACGCCTTCGGGGTTGATCTTACCTTCTGCGTCGTAGCAGGCGTAGAAAGCGGGAATAATGCCTTCATACTTTTTTGTATCAACCATGATAAACACTCCTAAATATCTTGAAATGTCCGGGCAGGAAAACCCTGCCCGGTATTTGATTTAACCCTTGACGGCACCCATGGTGATGCCCTTGGTGAAGTACTTCTGGAAGATCAGGAACACGATGATGATGGGCACGGAGGCCAGCGCAGAGCCTGCCATCAGAATACCAAAGTCCGTGGAGTTTTCTGCCTGCATGGAGGCAATGCCCAGAGAGATGGTCAGGTTCTTGGTGGAGGTCAGCATGACCAGCTGCATGAAGTAGTCGTTCCAGGAGTTAATGAAGGTGAAGATAGCCAGAGCACCGACACCGGGCTTAATCATGGGGAACATGACATCGGTAAAGGTTCTCCACTCGGAGGCACCGTCGATGCGGCAGGCCTCCACCATTTCGGTGGGGATGCCCTCGGCAAACTGCTTCAGCAGGAACACGCCGAAGGGCCAGCCCACGATGGGGAAGATAACTGCCCAGATGGTATCATACAGCTTCAGTGCGGACATTTCCCGGAGCAGAGGGATCAGGATAACCTGCTTGGGCAGAGCCATGGCGCAGACGATGAGGGAAAACAGAATGCCACGACCCCAGAAGCGCTTCTTTGCCAGAACATAGCCTGCCATAGCAGAGGTAATGCAGGTGATAATCATGGAAGTCACAGCCATGAAAACGGTATTCACCAGCCAGCGCATGGCAGCAGGAACCGTGGGTCCGGCAATGACATACTTGGCAAAGGAGAACCGATAGCCAAACAGATTCACCGCCCAGCCGCCGATGGAAATATCAAACAGAGGGGCAGAACGCTTGCTCATCAGGTTTTCAAAGTTGATTTTTACAAACTCACTGGGCCACCACACGGGGGTTGTAGCCAGAATTTCCTGCTTTGTCTTGAAGGCACCGGTCAGAATCCAGTACAGGGGGAACAGGAACAGGAAAGCAATGATGATGATAACCACATAGGAGAAGATGGTATAGGCCTTGCTTCTGGCGGCCTGTGCATCCAAATGGTTCTGATTATTCATATCTTCACTCCTCCCTTATTTCTCTTGCCCCAGCTTGAACTGGACAGCAGACAGGATGGCGATGATGATGGCCAGAATCACACCCATGGCATTGCCGTAGCCGTACTTGTACAGCTTGAAGGCGTTGTAATAGATGTAGTACATGATGGTCATGGTGGAGTTGTTGGGGCCGCCGGAGGTCAGCAGCTGAATCAGCGCGAAGCACTGGAAGGAATTGATGGTGGTGATGACCAGAATGTACAGGGTGGTGGGCATCATCTGGGGCCACTTGATCTTCCAGAAGGCCTGCATCTGGGTGGCGCCGTCCACTTCGGCGGCCTCCACCAGAGACTTGTCCACATTGTCCAGAGCGGAGACATACAGCACGATGGGCTGGCCCACAGAGGTGGTCAGAAGAATCATAATGATACAGCCCAGGGCAAATCTCTCATCACCCAGCCAGTTGATTCTCTCATCAAACAGTCCCAGATTGTTGCCGAGGTAATTGAAAATACCATAGTAGTTATTGAACATCCACTTCCAGACCACGGTAACGGCAACAGAACCGGTAACCACGGGCAGATAGAAAATGCAGCGGAAGGCAGAGGTGGCAGCTACAGGCATCTTGCTGATAGCAGAAGCCACCCACAGAGAGAATGCGCAGGTCACAGGAACGGAGACAAGAACGATAATCAGGGTGTTCCACAGACCCTTCCAGAAAACCGGATCCTTGCTCAGCTGCACATAGTTTGCAAAGCCGACAAAAATATCCTCTCTACCCATGGTGGCATCAAAAAAGCTGGTATACACACACATGAACATGGGATACAGAACGAAGCCCACGAAGAAGATCATGAACGGCAGCATGAACAGGTAGGAGGTTGCCGTCTCATGGATCATCAGCTTGTGATTCTTCGTGTTCAAAACAACTCTTTTGTTAGACAAGAATATCCCCCTCTCAAATTAACGATCTTCCCAACGGACAATAGTGAATAAATGAACTGTCTCCGTTGTCTTTTGCAGACAACTCACCTATTCACTATTGCACATGATTTTGCAAATCAGCCCCTCCCCTCAGGAGGGGAGGGGCTTTGCGGTTATGCTATATCTTTCAGACCGGAACCCAATTACTGGGCGCTGGCAGCTGCGTTGGCAGCGGTCTGAGCTGCTTCCAGCTCAGCCAGGATAGCAGCGGAGGAGCCGTCGGTCTTGGCAATGCGCTGCAGAGCGTTCCACATCTCGGTACGGAACTCAGCCCAGCCCTTGGTGATCTGGTAGTAGTCACCGAACCAGGGAGCGAACTTGCCGTACTGGCTCATAACCTCGTCGCCTGCGTACAGGTCAACACCCAGGTCACGAGTGGGCCACTGGCCGGCAGCCAGAACAGCCTCGGTGTAGATAGCGTCGTCGGAGGTCATCCACTCGATGAAGGTCTTGGCAGCCTCGGCACGGGCAGCGTCCTTGTTGTCGAACACGCCCAGGCAGTAGAAGCCACCGGCCAGAGCGGGAGCTGCTTCGTCAGTAGGGAATGCCATGGGCAGGACATTGAAGTTGATGGCATCCTTGTTGTTGTTGTACAGAGTTGCGTTCCAGCAGTTGCCCATAGCCAGGACACCCTGCACGAACAGGTTGATCTCGTCACCAGCGACGATAGCGGGGTCGAAGGAAACGCCGTCCTGAGCGTAGAAACGAGCCAGGATGTCGGCATTTGCCTGAGTAGCGAAGGTGTACTGGGTGTGCTCAGGGTTGCTCCAGGGAGTGTTGCCGGCGGGGCAGGAGATCATGTGACGGGTGCCCTGGTCGCCGCCCTGGCCGCCGCAGTAGATGGTCATAACATCCTTGTGGCCGGAGTCGTAAACAGCCTGAATGGCGTTGAAGTAATCGTCAACGGAGTTCCAGGTGCCGGTCTCCTCGTTCAGGTACTTCAGAGCGTCAGCCTTCTCGAAGATGTCGCGGTTGATAACCATGCAGTGAGCCATCTGGGAGATGGGGAAGGCATACATCTTGCCGTCAATGGAGCAGGTGTTGACGATGGAGGGGTACAGACCCTTGCCGCCGGCGGTTTCCTTCAGATCGGTCAGATCCAGCAGCAGGCCACGGGCTGCGTACTGAGCAATCAGACGCTCGGGGCCTTCGAAGATCAGGTCAGGAGCCTGGCCGCCTTCGATAGCGGTGTTCAGCTTGTCATCGCCGGCCTGGTAGTCCAGGTACTCCACCTTGACGGTGATGTGGGGATACTCAGCCTGGAAAGCCTCGATCCAGCCGTTGACGGTGGCTTCTTCGCCCCACTTGCCAACGGGGAAAGTCCACAGGGAGATCTCAACGGGTGCGGCAGCAGCCTCGGTTGCGGCAGGAGCCTCAGCCTTGGGAGCCTCGGTTGCAGCAGGAGCAGCGGTAGGTGCGGGAGCCTCGGTCTTCTCGACGGAGCAGGCAGCCAGGCCCAGAACCATGACCAGAGCCAGTGCAAGTGCAATGATCTTCTTCATTATGTTTCCTCCTAAGTTAGATTCTTAATATGCTCACGGCAGTGTGCCGTAAAAGCCTCTTTACCGGATACCCGGATGTGGGCAGAATCGACCCACATTTTTCATTGTCATATTAGCCCACAAAGAGTTTCTTGTCAATTCATTTGTGAAAAGAATTTCCAGTGAAATGAATCTTTGTAAATTACTTACAAACCCAGGCACCTGATTTGGGGCAATATGCCCAAAGGGAATTTATTCCTCCCCCTCCGGTTTTGGCAGAAAAGGCCGAAACATGGGCTCCAGCAGCCATGTGGACAAAAGGCTTGCCAGCGCCGGGAGGAAAAACAGAGGAAACACATAGGCAGCGCACAGCAGCACCGCAGCGCAGTTCAGAATCCCCAGCACCAGTGTCCGGGGCATATTGGCCATAGCCAGGAGCACGGTGTTTTTCAGCAGCCGGGCCGTGGTATTTTCAAACCGGGACAGCAGGGGAAACAGCACACTGAGGATTCCTGCCAGCAGCACCGCCACCACCATGGCCGAGGCAAAGAGCATCCAGCTCAGCTGCCCCCACACCGCCAGATTCCAGCACCGCACCATGCCCTGAACCAGCAGCGCCGTCAAAGGCCAGAACACCAGCGCAGGCACCAGCGAGGGGCGGAAATTGGCCTTGAAGCTGCCCCAGAACCGCTGCCAGGTGTGCTTTTCCCCCTGCCGGAAGCCGTGGTACACCGCATCGTACAGCGCCGCAGTGGAGGCTCCGGCGGTGAAAACCGGAAAGCACCCCACCAGCCAGAACAGGCTGAGGAAAATACAGTCCGTAATCTGGGTCATGGTAATCATCAGGGGACTGTCGGGTCTGAGAATGTTTCGGAACATTTTATTACCTCTCTTTGCAAATTGACAATTTACAATGGAAAATTGACAATGAAGGAATCCCCTTCGGGGATGAAAAATTTCTTTATTTAAAATCGTCCCGAAGGGACACCAGAATTGTCAACTGTCAACTGTCAATTGTCAATTTTTCTTCATCATACCACATTTCCTTCCCTTCCGCCAGTGGGCTGAAAAAAGTTTTCACAAATTGTGTTTTTTGCATTGCAATCCGTTTTTTCAGGTGGTATGATGAGAGCGTAAAAATCCATTCCCAAAAAATCTTTGGAGATATACAGGAGGAAACCTTATGGATCGTCAGAAATTACTTGCCGAGCGCAAGTGGATTCAGGATCAGCTGGCCGGTGTTGCCGACTTCTGGCTGAAAAACGGCATGGATCATGAGCACGGCGGCATCTACACCTGTCTGGACCGCACCGGCAAGATCTACTCCACCGACAAGAGCGTGTGGATGCAGGGTCGCTGCGGCTGGACCTACGCCTACCTTTGCAAGGTCTACGGCGTGAAGGAGGAGTGGCTGGCTGCCTCCAAGAGCTGCATCGACTTCCTGGAAAAATACTGCGTCAACCATGAGGCCGGCGGCCGCCTCTACTTCACCGTCACCGGCGACGGTCAGCCCCTGCGCCAGCGCCGCTACTGCTTCAGCGAGGCCTTCTACTGCATCGCCAACGCAGAATACTACGGCATCACCGGGGAAAAAGAGCATCTGGAGCGGGCTCGCCGTGCCTACGATATGTACTGGAACCTGAACCACGGCATGGCTGACCCCACCGGCATGGGTCCCAAGTCCACCCGCACCGGCCGCAGTCTGGGCATCCCCATGATCATCCTCAATGTCACCGGCGTTATGAAGCGGGTTGACCCTGCCAACACCGCCCTGTACGATCAGCGGGCAAAGGAGTGCATCCACGACATCTTCGCCTACCATGTGAAGCCCGACCTGAAGTGCACTCTGGAGAATGTGGCTCCCGATGGCACCCCCCGGCTGGACATCACCGAGGGTCGTATGGTGAACCCCGGCCACGACATCGAGTGCAGCTGGTTCCTGATGGACTATGCCAACGAGGTTGGCGACAAGGAGCTTCACGCCAAGGCCATTGATGTGTTCGACATGGCCTTCAACATGGGCTGGGACAAGGAATATGGCGGCATCCTGTACTTCATGGACTGCCTGGGCAATCCCCCCGAGGCCTACGAGCATGACATGAAGCTGTGGTGGCCCCACAACGAGGCTCTCATCGCCTCCCTGATGATCTACCGCGACACTAAGGATGAGAAGTATCTGGGCATCTTCTACCAGATCCTGGACTACTGCAAGAAGTACTTTGCCGACGAGTACGGCGAGTGGTACGGCTATCTGCGCCGGGACGGCAACCCCACCCAGCCCGCCTGCAAGGGTTCCACCTTCAAGGGTCCGTTCCATGTGCCCCGCTGCCTGATCCTGGTGGATCAGATGATGGGTCAGATTCTGGGCGAATAATCCGAAGCAACGCAGGGTGGGAGACAGCTCTCACCCTGCCTTTCATTCCCACCCATAAAGGAGGCCATTGTGGAAGATAAGAGCAGTAATATTTTGGAGCATATCCATACCTCCTATTTTCAGCTCACCGCCGCCGAACGGAAAATCGCCGACTATGTGCTGGCTCAGTATCCCCAGATCCAGTTCATGTCCATCACCCAGCTGGCGGAGGAATGCGGCACCGCCGAGGCCACCGTCTCCCGGTTCTGCCGGAGCCTGCAGCTGCCGGGCTTCAACGCCTTCAAAATCGAGCTGGCACGGCACTGTGCCGGCTCCAGCCCCCGGCCTGCCCCCTCCCATGCCCCGGACACCCCCGGCGCCCGGGCTGAGGAGATCAGCCGTCTGTCCACGGATGCCATCCGCCAGACCCTGGAGCTGCTGGATCACACCCGGGTGGAGCAGGCAGTCGCGCTTCTGGAAAAGGCATCCATGGTGCTGTGCATGGGCTCCGGCGGCAGTATGATTATGGCGCAGGAATTTGCCCACCTGTTTTCCAATGTTTCCGGCAAATTCCACACCATCACCGATTCCCATATGCAGCTTTCCGCTGCCGCCACCATGGAGCCCGGCGGGGTGATTGTGCTGTTCTCCTATTCCGGTGCAACCCTGGGGGGAATCCAGATTCTGGAGCACGCCAAAGAGCGGAACATCCCCACCATTCTCATTACCCGGTTCCCCAAATCCCCAGCAGCCAAGCTGGCTCGGGTGGTGCTGCAGTGCGGCTCCAACGAATCCCCCTTCCAGTTTGGCTCCGTCCCTGCCCGGGTGGCGCAGCTCATCGTCACCGATGTGGTATTTCAGGAGTACTGCGCCCGGAACGCCCGGAGCTGTGAGGAAAATATCCAGCGGATTGCCGCTGCCCTTTCGGAGAAACACATATGAAATATCTGTCTCAATTCTGTATCATTCTGGGCTTTACCCTTCTGGGGGAAACCCTGCAGCGACTGCTGCCCCTGCCCATCCCCTCCTCGGTGTATGGGCTGGTGCTTCTGTTTCTGGCGCTGTGCTTCGGCATTGTGAAGCTGGAGCAGGTAAAGGCCGCAGGCGCCTTTCTCACCGGCATCATGTCGGTGCTCTTCGTCTCCCCGGCGGTGAGCATCGTGTCCAACTGGGAGCTGATCCGCCCCCAGCTGCTGCCCATCTGCCTGCTGATTCTCGCCTCCACGGTGATCACCTTCGGCATCAGCGGCAGCGTCACCCAGCTGCTGCAAAAGAAGGGAGGGGCAAGCCATGACTGAGCTGCTGTCCGTTCCCATTCTCCCTCTGATTCTCACCCTTGCCGCCTTTCAGGTGGGCAGAGTGCTGCAGGCCAGATTCCGTTCCCCGTTTTTAAATCCCATTCTCATCGCCGTGATTCTGGTGCTGGCCTTCCTGTTTGCCACCGGAATGCCTGTGGCAGAATATCAGCTGGGCATGGGGAGCATCTCCTGGCTTCTGACCCCGGCCACCATCTGTCTGGCCATCCCCATGTATGAGCAGTTTCAGGTGCTGAAAAAGAACCTGCCCATGATTCTGGCAGGTGTGGTGGCAGGAAGTCTTTCCTGCATGGCCATGGTGGTGTGCACCGGGCTTTTCCTCCGGTTTCACCCTCTGCTCACCGTTTCTCTGCTGCCCAAGAGTATCACCACCGCCATCGGCGTGGCCCTGACGGAGATGTCAGACGGGATGCCGGGCATCACCACCGCCGCCATCATTTTCACCGGTATTCTGGGGAGTATCCTTGGCCCCGTGTTATGTAAACTTTTCCATCTGACAGACCCGGTGGCACAGGGCGTGGCCTTCGGCACCGCCGCCCATGTCATCGGCACCGCCAAGGCCACGGAGCTGAACGCCCTTTCCGGCGCCGTCAGCAGCCTGTCGCTGGTGGTGGCAGGCCTGCTCACCGCCGTGGTGTTCCCCCTGATTACCGCAATGCTTTAGGATGGAGGAAGCCGAAATGCCTTCCTTATTGCAATCCACACGAAATACCCGCGCACTGCCCACCGGGGATCTGCGTTTCATCCGAAGTGACTGCCCGGATAACCTGACGGACGGGGAAGTGGAATGGCTGCGGCAAAACCACATTACCACCGTTGTAGACTTACGGGAAAAGAAGGAATATGAACGAAAGCCCTGCCGTCTGGAAACAGAGGATGGCTTCACCTTTTATCATATGCCGGTAACCGGCGGCGGAGATGTCCCCAAATCCCCCGGAGATGTGGCATCTGTCTATCTGGGTATGCTGGATGAACAGATGGACAGGATTATCCGGACGATTCTGGATGCAGAAAGCAATGTTCTGTATTTCTGCGGAGCCGGAAAGGACAGGACCGGTGTTGTATCCGCGATCCTGCTGAAGAAGCTGGGCTTTGACGATCAGACAATTATAGATGATTATATGAAAACCAAAGAGAATCTGCTGGATTTTCTCACCGCTTATGTCAGGGAGCATCCCCAGGTGGATCTCAACACCATCCTGCCCAACGAGAATACCATCAGAACGGTTTTGGATGCCATTTCGTAAAACAGGCAGGCGCTGCCTCACAAAAGAAAATCGCATAAATAGAAGAACTGTCATTGCGAAGGTGACCGCAGGTCACCTGTGGCAATCCGTATTCCCCTTTCAAGGAGAGCGGATTCCCACGCCATCCTGTCGGATGGCTCGGAATGACAGTTTTTCTTTTTTAGAACCGATACCCGGCATCCAGCAGGCGGCTCAGGGCGTTGTTGGCCTCCTCATCGGAGAACAGCTGGGTGAACCGCCTGTCCACGGCAAGGGCTTCCAGGCTCAGCTCCAGATGTCCGGCCTTGGCCAGCGCATCGAAGCCGTCGCTGAGGCGGCTGCCCCCCAGCACAAAGTGGGCGGTTTTCATGGCAGTTGCCGGGTCAACCGGGCGCATCCGCGCCCCAAAGGCAGCTGCCTTCTCCCGGTTCTGCATCCACGCGGCGATGAATTTTTCTTCCATAGCTGTGTTCCTTTCTGTAAATATGAAAATGCTTACGGCAGTGAGATGACAGCACGGCAAATTGGAATTTGACGAGGAGATGCCTTCCCCTTTGGGGAAGGTGCCCCAGTGCGCACACTGGGGCGGAAGAGGGCGGTGAAGCGTAAATCATTTCTTATGTTTCGGTGAAACGATAGGAGCCTCTCCCGACCTCGCTTACGCTCGGCCACCCTCCCCAAAGGGGAGGGCTTTTGGCATCCCCAGCTAAAACAGCGCCAGCCAATAGCGGTAATACAGCCGTTTCCAGCCGGTTTGCTGCCGCAGCTGCCGCAGACACTGTCGGTTGTGGGCCTCCAGCCGCTGCAATTCCTCGGTAGTCAGGCTCCGGGGGCCGAATTTGGCCTTCTGCGCCAGATCCAGCAGCTCCTCCGATGGATTCTGTCCCAGCAGGCGGCAGAGTCTTTCCGCCTCCTGCCAGCACAGCAGTGCCTGAGCGTTCACCGGTTCCCGGCGGTAATGCCGCCGCCGCAGCCAGATCCGCACCGACCGCTGCAACTCCACCGCGCACCACAGTGCCGCCGCTGCCAATGCGCCGAGCCATAGATTCCGCACCCATCCCAGATCCGGGGGCTGACTTTCCGCCGCAGGTGTGGAAGGACTTTCCGTCTGCGATGCAGAAGGCCGGGGAAGCTCCACGGGTGTATTCTCCCCGGTGGGGGCGGAGGCCGGGACTTCCTCCTGCAAGGATGGGGTGGCCTCCAGCACAGTCCAGCAGCTCTGCCCCGTGTCATAATACTCCGCCCAGGCGTGGGCATCCTGTTCCGTCACGGCAGCCGGCTTCCCGGCAGCGGTGTGCGCCAGATAGCCGGTGACATACCGGGCGTTCACCCCGGCGCTCCGGAGCAGCGCCACCGCCGCCGAGGCGAAGTGGACGCAGTAGCCCCGATCGGATTCCTCCAGAAACCAGAGGACGAAGTCCCCCTGCTCCCGGGGCATCTGAGGGGTATTCAGGTCATATTCGGCGCAGCCCCGGAGATAGGCTCCAATGGCCGCCGCCTTCTGGGCATCGCTGCCCTCCGCCCCGGGAATCCGGGAGATCATCTCCGCAAGCCCCTGACGGCTGGTTTCCGGCAGAGCCAGATATTCCGCCCCCGGCATCTGGCTGCTGCCTCTGCGCAGCCCCGGCACTTTGGTGCACTGGACGGTATACTCCCGAAGGCGCAGGGGATTCTCCGCCCGGCCGCCCACAAGGGTGACCTCCTCCGCAGTGTAGCAGGGCAGGAAGAACCAGTCCAGCGCATCCGCCGTCCGCACCGTCACGGTGCTGGCCTGAGCGGCGGAGGGGGGCAGCACTTCCTGCCGGGTCTGGGTGGAAATCCAGCGTTTGCCGTCATAGGTGTCATAATCCTGCCCCCGGAGATACAGCAATCCCCCTTCCTCCCCGGTCACCGTCAGCACCGCCCGGGCGCTGGCGCGATGGGGCGTAAGGGTGTCCAGCGCAACCTCATTGGTCTGCACCCGAGCCTGGGGCAGCAGCTTTTCCAGCGTAGTGTGAACCTGCTGAGGGGGATTTTGCAGCCATTGGATCGCTTTTTCCTGAAACTTCCGGGGGGTCTCATAGCCGCCCCGGGGCAGCACCGTCAGCAGAAGCACCAGCATCAGCGATACCGGCAGCGCCGCAGCCGCCGTCAGCCGCAGACCCTGCCACGGGTTTTCCCGGCGGACGGCTCCCGGCAGGATCAGCAGGATCAGGCCGGCCAGCAGGCAGAACACCCATTTTCTCCCCGGCACGGTATCCGTCACCACGGTGCACAGGCTCACGGGAATCAGCACCGCCAGCACCGAAAGGGAACTGCCCTTTTTCCGGCAGACACAGAAGCTGACGATCATCACAAGGCCAAAGCCCAGCGCCAGCAGGGCTTCATCCACAGGCCCGGCCTTCAGCCCGAACACATTCAGGGTTCCCCAGCCGTAGGCGCTGTGGTAAGTATCGGCAATGATTTTGGCGGCATAGAGAAACTTGCCGGGGATCTGCCCCTGCTGCCAGAAATACCCCAGCCCCAGTGCCCCCAGGCACAGCAGGGTAAGCGTGGTTCGCCGGTTCAGAAAGGCCAGGCTGCACACCACTGCCCATGCCCCGAGGCCTGCCGCCAGAAAGCCCTCCTTGGCTACCGGCAGAGCAAAGGCCGTGGCAAGGCAGCCCACGCTGCCCAATGCCAGCAGAAAGGAGAGCGCCGCCGCCTGAATACAGAGGCTCCCATATTCACGCTTCATGGGCATCCCCTCCCACATGGTACTGCCAGGCGGCATTCGTCACCTGCTGCCGCAGATCTCCCTCTGCGGTGGGGCTGCTGCACAGCAGGGTATCCACCGCCTTCCACAGTGCCTCCTCCCCGGCCACCGGGAAGGTCAGCAGTCCATTTCCTGTCAGGGCGCGAATCTCAAAGCTCAGCCCCTGCCCCAGCAGGTGTCCACCCATCCACAGAAGCCTGCCGAACTTCCGGTCCAGCTCCTCATCGGTTCCCCGGAGGTTCAGGGTCAGAAGCAGCAGGCCGCGCTCCGGCTCCATGGCCTCCCGGACGATGCGCTTGCCGGTTTTGGCGCTGAGCTTCCAGTGGATCTGGTTCATGGGATCCCCGGGGCGGTACAGCCGCAGCTCATGCTGCTCCGAAAAGCCGCCCCCTGGCTTGGGTCGCCACGCCCGAGCCAGATAGCGCTGCAAATCCTCCTGCAGCGGCACCGGAATGGGGGTGGGGCGGACGATCACAGTTATTTCTGCCGGGTGCCTTGCCCGGAAGGCAAACAGCCCCAGATAGTCAAAGATTTTCAGCTTTTCCGTGGTGATGCAGATGCCGCCGCAGTGGTCGGTGAGCAGTCCCTTATTCTCCTGATACCGCCAGGATTCCCCGGTGAGGCACCGGCGCAGCCGCAGCCATCCCCGGAAGGGAGGCATGGGCAAATCACAGCTTCCCAGCAGCCACAGCTTGCCCTCCTGCCCCATTTCCAGCCGCTCCGGGCCGGAGGGTTCAATCCGAATCCGCGCCAGCGCCGGCACTGACAGCAGCAGGGAAAGCCCCGGCAGCACCACCAGCACGATAAGCACCACCGCCGAAAGCCACTGCCCATACAGCAGGAAAAACAGGACGCCTCCCAGCAGCAGTCCGAAATAACACAGCCGCCGCCCAGCCATCAGCGCAGCTTGGGGGCGGGGACGGTTTCCAGAATCTGACGGAGAATCTCCTCCGGCGTTTCATTCTGAGCCTGCGTCAGCGGTGTCAGCAGCAGACGGTGGGCGATGGTATAGACAAAGACCTCCCGGACATCCCCGGGCACCACATAGTCCCGTCCCCGGAGCCGCGCCACGGCCTTGGCCATAGCCGTCACCGCCAGAGTTGCCCGGGGGCTGGCTCCCCGGAGGATTTTGCTGTGATTCCGGGTGGCGCAGATGAGATCCACAATGTAATTCACCACGGATTCGCTGACATAGGTCTCCTCCACCGCCTGCTGCAGAGCCACGAGATCTTCCCGGGACATCAGGGTCTGTGCCTGCGCCAGAGGGTCGCCCCCCTGCCGGTTCAGCACCATATTCACCTCGTCCCTGGGGCTGGGGTAGCCCAGACTCAGGCGCACCATGAACCTGTCCATCTGGCTGTCCGGCAGCAACTGGGTTCCGGCGGCACCGATGGGATTCTGGGTGGCAATGACCACAAAGGGATTGGGCAGGGGATGGCTGACGCCGTCCACAGTGACCTGTCCCTCCTCCATGGCTTCCAGCAGGGCGGACTGGGTGCGGGAAGTGGCACGGTTCAGCTCATCCGCCAGAAACAGGTTACATAACACCGCCCCGGGCTGGTACTGCATCTTCCCGGTGACCGGGTCCATGACGGTATAGCCCGTGACATCCGAGGGCAGCACATCCGGGGTAAACTGCATCCGGCTGTATTGTAAGTCCAGCACCCGGGAAAAGGCCAGCGCCATGGTGGTCTTGCCCACCCCGGGGATATCCTCCAACAGGATATGGCCTCTGGCCAGAATGGCCGCCAGCACCCACAGCAGGGTGGTATCCTTACCCACCACCACCTTCCGGATCTGGCTGAGAATTTGCTGGGCGTGTCCTGTCACCGCCGTCTCTCTGGTCGGCATTCCACCGCCCCCTTTCGTGTTTGATCTATTGTACTATCTGCCGGCATAAAAAACAAGTCGAAGCAGGTCACCAATTTGTGAACAATTTGGCTGTTTGCAGGCAGGAGATTGTCGCCTCGCTTGGAACGCGGCAATGCAAAACACCCCGGGTTCCCCGGGGTGTTCCTTGCGCTGTGCGATAAATTGGAATTTGGCGAGGAAATGCCTTCCCCTTTGGGGAAGGTGCCCCAGTGCGCACACTGGGGCGGAAGAGGGCGGTGAAGCGTAAATCATTTCTTATGTTTCGGCGAAACGATAGGAGCCTCTCCCGACCTCGCTTACGCTCGGCCACCCTCCCCGAAGGGGAGGGCTTTGGCAGACACACCGCCAAATTCCAATTTATTTCATCCCCGAAGGGGATACCGAAACTTCTAACTCCTAACGAAAAAGAGCGTGCTTTCGCACGCTCTTTTCAGACTATTTCCGCAAAAACGAACCGGGCGAGCCCAGAGGATGGAAAGACCACAGCCAGTCCCAAATCTCGTAGGTGCCAGCCGGGGCATCCCGGCTTAGCCGTTCATTTCCTTCAGGGCGTCCTTACGGGAGAAGTTGGCACGGCCCTTCTCGTCGAAGCCCATGAACTTGACCCAGGTCATGTCGCCCAGATTCAGAACATCCTCCACCTTTTCCACACGGCGGTTCTCCAGCTTGGAGATGTGCACCATGCCGTCATGGCCGGGAGCGATTTCCACAAAGGCGCCGATGGGCAGGATGCGAACCACCTTGCCGTAGTACAGCTTGCCCACCTCGGGAACGAAGCAGATGTCGTCCACCATCTTCTTGGCGGCGTAGGCAGCGGCGGCGTCCACGGCGGAGATGAAGACGGAGCCGTCGTCATCGATGTCCACCTTGGCGCCGGTGTCGGCGCAGATCTTCTGGATGGTCTTGCCGCCGGAGCCGATGACCTCCCGGATCTTGTCCACGGGGATCTTCAGGCTGATCATCTTGGGAGCGTACTCGCTCACCTCGGCGCGGGGCTCGGGGATGCAGGGCAGAATTACCTCGCTGAGAATCTCCAGACGGGCCTTGCGGCAGCGTTCCAGAGCGTCGGCGATGATCTCCATGGTCAGACCCTTGTTCTTCAGATCCATCTGAATGGCGGTGATGCCCTCGGTGGTACCGGCCACCTTGAAGTCCATCTCGCCGTGGAAGTCCTCAACGCCCTGAATATCGGTGAAGGTTCTCCATGCGCCGGTCTCCTGATCGGAGATGAGGCCGCAGGAAATACCGGCAACAGGCCGCTTGATGGGCACGCCGGCGTCCATCAGAGCCAGGGTAGAGCCGCAGATGGAGCCCTGAGAGGTGGAGCCGTTGGAGCTAAGCACCTCGGAAACCACCCGGATGGCGTAGGGGAACTCCTCCACGCTGGGGATCACAGGCAGCAGAGCCTTTTCCGCCAGTGCGCCGTGGCCGATTTCCCGACGGGAGGTGGAGCGGGCGGCTCTTGCCTCGCCGGTGGAGAAGGCGGGGAAGTTGTAGTGGTGGATATACCGCTTGGTCTCCTCGGGGTAGATGGTGTCCAGCTTCTGGGCGGCGGACAGGGGATTCAGGGTGCAGATGCTCAGCACCTGAGTCTGACCACGGGAGAACAGGCCGGAGCCGTGGACTCTGGGCAGCACGCCAACCTCGGCATCCAGAGGACGGATCTCGTCCATGCCGCGGCCGTCCACACGCTTGCCCTCCAGCAGCCACTTCTTGACCACCTTCTTCTGCATCTTGTACAGGCAGACCTCGATGTGGGTCTCGAAGTCCTCGTACTTGTCGGCAAACTTGTCGGCAAAGTCCAGACGGGCAGCGGTGAGCCGCTCCTCCCGGACATTCTTGTCGTCGGTGTCCAGAGCGTACTCGATCTGGGGAAGGCCGTAGGCCATCAGGTCGTCCAGCAGCTCGTGGTTGACGGCGGCCTTCTCGAAGGTGAACTTGGGCTTGCCGATCTCGGCCACGATGCCATTGATGAACTTGACGATCTCCATGTTGGTCTCGTGGGCCACACGGATGCACTCGTAGACGATATCCTCGGGAGCCTCGTTGGCCTCGGTCTCGATCATCACCACCTTCTCGAAGGTGGAGGAGATGCACACGAAGCACTTGCAGGCCTCACGCTGCTCAGCAGAGGGGTTGATGATATACTCGCCGTCCAGGTAAGCCACATTGGTGGTGGCCACAGGGCCGTTCCAGGGCACATCGGAGGAAGCGATGGCGATGGAGGCGCCCAGAGAGGCTACGATCTCCACGGGGTTCTCGTAGTCGTTGGCCAGCACGGTGCAGGTGACCACGGTGTCGTTGCGCAGCTCCTCGTCAAAGAGAGGGCGCATGGGGCGGTCGATGATCCGGCTGTTGAGGATGCCCCGCTCGGAGGGCTTTCCCTCCCGGCGGTTGAAGGAGCCGGGGATGCGGCCCACGGCATACATCCGCTCCTCAAACTCGATGGTCAGGGGGAAGTAGTCGATGCCGGCCTTGGGGATGGGGTTGCAGGTGCAGGTGGTCAGCACCACGGTGTCGCCGTAGCGGCAGATGCACTCGGCGTTGGCCAGCTCAGCCACCTTGCCGGTTTCCACGGTGAAGGTGCGGCCGCCGATTTCCATCTCATAAACATGATGGTTGGGATACTGCTTGCGCTTGATCATTGGAAAAAACCTCCTGTAAAAATTTTTTGTTTCTTCGGGAGGTTTAGCACTTGAAACTGACGCCGCGAGGCGCGGAATCACTTTCAACTGCTAAAATTCTCCCGGAATGGATGAAATATATCAAACCAGAAGCGGCGATGTTTCCACCGCCGCTTCTTATTGATATCTTACTTACGGATACCCAGCTTGGCGATCAGAGCACGGTAACGGTTGATGTCCTTCTTTGCCAGATAGTCCAGCATCTTGCGGCGCTTACCAACCATCATCAGCAGGCCACGACGGGAGTGGTTGTCGTGCTTGTGGACACGCAGGTGCTCGGTCAGCTCGTTGATGCGGGCGGTGAGGATGGCAACCTGAACCTCGGGGGAGCCGGTGTCGCCCTCATGGGTAGCGTTCTCCAGGATGACCTGGGTCTTCTTTTCCTTCAGAATCATTGTGTTTTCCACCTTTCAAAACATTTTCCCGGAAGCCAAGTAAGGGGCTGATGGAATGCCGTTTTTCGGCCTTCTCCCGAAACTGAGCAACGGGCATAGAAATATCGTCCGGCTTGCGCCAGCTTTTTGATAGTATCATAAGTCTGCCCAAAAGTAAAGGAGAATTTTCGGATTTTCCCGAAAATTCTCCTTGAAATCTTCTATTGCTTCCGCAGATTTGCCAGCTTCTCCACCAGATACGACCGCACCGGGGTTTCCTGATGGTTCTTGGCTTTTTTCACATTATCCATGTGCATATGCACCAGCACCAGTCCGGCAACGGCGGCAATGGCCACCTCCGCAAAGTCCCCGGAGCGCAGCGCCACCACCACCGGGAAGAGGATTCCGGCGGAGATGGGGCCGGCAAAGCCATAGTCAAAAATAGCTACCTGCAAAATTCCGAAGCCGAAGAGGGACAGGAACACCGCGGGGCTGTAGGCCAGCAGCAGGCCGCCGAAGGCCGCCACGCCCTTTCCTCCCTTAAAATGCAGGAACAGGGAAAAATCATGGCCGATCATGGCCCCCAGACTGCCCAGCATCCCGGCGTATTTCAGCATGGGAAACAGCTTCTGCGCCAGATGGGCAGAAAGAATCGCCTTGGCCACATCCAGAAGCATCACAATCAGGCCGCAGCCCTTGCCCAGCAGCAGCATGGTGTTGGTGGCACCCAGATTGCCGGTGCCGTTGGTCTTCAGATCCACATGCTTCCACCGGGAAAACAGAGCCGCCGGGTTGATGCTGCCTATGAAGTAGCCCAGACCCAAACTCATAATCGCTTCCATTCTATCTCTCCTTTCCCCAAACGGGAAACCTAATATCGCCAGATGCGCGTTGGATAAAGAAAAATCAGCAAATTGATAATTGACAATTGACAGTTGACAATAATTGTGTCCCTGGAGGACAGATTAAAATAATATCCGTAAATTTCAGTCGATTTCTTTTTCTTCCATCCCAAAGGGATTCCTTAATTGTCAATTTTCCATTGTCAATTGTCAATTGAATAACTTAAAGCGGCATTTGCTTGATTTTGGCAAAGCGACGGGGGTATTGCCTGGGGGTGGGAGCCACCTTGCGCAGCACGATCACCGCATGGGCGGTGCCGTCGATGGGAAATTCCCGGACTTCCTCCAGCTTCAGCCCCAGCTTTTTCATGGCGTTGCCGCACTCCGCCAGCTCTTCCCTGGCGGCGGCGCCCTTCATAGCCAGCACCGCGCCCCCCACCTTCACATAGGGTGCCGTCAACTCCAGCAGGATATTCAGTCGGGCAACCGCCCGGGAGGTGGCAAAATCGTAGCTCTCCCGACGGGTGGCAACTGCCTCCTCCGCCCGGGCTGTGACGCACTCCGCCCGGATGCCCAGCTGGGGCAGGACAGCTTCCAGCCATTTCATCCGCTTGCCAAGGGAATCCAGCAGCGTGATGTCCGCTTCCGGGCAGGCGATGGCCAGGGGCACCCCGGGGAAACCTGCACCGCAGCCCACATCCACCAGCCGCTTTCCGGAAAGATCCTGCGTTGCCAGCACCGTCAGGGAATCCAGCAGGTGCAGATTGGCAACGCCCTTATCGTCGGTGATGCCCGTCAGGTTCATCACCTCGTTCTGCTTCACCATGGCACGGCCAAAGGCGCAGAGGGTATCGATTTTCTCCTCCGTCAGGTGTAGGCCCAGTTGGGGCAGCCCTTCCGTCAGAGTCTGTTTCATCTCATCCATAGTAAATTTTTCCTTAGTGAATAATGTCGCTGACATCCACCTGATTTCTGTCGAAGGGGTCAAAGACGAACTCCTCCGTGCTGATGGAGGGCAGCACCACCTGCTGGATATGCCAGTTCACCAGCAGATCGCAGACCTGACTGTAGGAGCCGATGCCGGCGCTGTCTCCGCTGGAGCGCAGGTAGGTGTCATTGGCGGTATCGGCAAAGCTGGCGGCGGCATCGTTCCGCTTTTGGGAAAAGAAGCTGCTGTAGTTGTTGAGATCCGTTTGCAGCTTCTGACCCACCCCCTCCTTAATCTCCTTTGCCGCCAGCACGCCGTCCTGGGTTCGGATGGTGGACAGGGCATTGAAGCAGTAGCGGTAGGCCATGAAGTAGGCGGAATACTCAAATTCCACATCCGGGTGGACACTGCAGGCAAGGAATGCGGCGAAGTTAGCGTCCCGTTCGTTGGCGATGCACATCCGGTGTGCCATCTCATGACACATTGTAAAGGGCAGGGCCACATCGGGAATCTGGGGATTCACGGCGGCCTCACCGGTGATGCCAAAGGTGACGCCGGTGATACCCATGGAGGAATACATATCCGCCCAGCCCAGCTTCTTTACCGGCAGCTTACATCCGGCAAACACGGGGTAGGAGTGTTCCAGGGTCAGAACCTCAAAGCCCTCCCCGGCTCTTTCTGCCAGGGTATCGAAATCGGCAAGCTGGGCAACGCCGCTGCCGTCCCGCTTCACCTGCTCCGACAGGATGTTGGCCTTGTCCCGGTAGTATTCCGTGGCCTCCTTCAGCTCAGACAGGGTATACTGAGCCACCTCCAGCCGCAGATCGTCGGACAGGGGACCGGCATAGTAGTTGAGCCCCCACATCAGGGTATGCAGCATATACACTGCGGCGGCGATGCTCAGCATCCAGCCGCCCCATCCAATGAGGCTGCGCCGGGTGGCGACGACCACCACCAGAGATGCCAGCACAATGACACCCAGCACCACTGCCAGAAACTGCCACAGCAGGAAATCCACCTGCCCCGACCAGCCTGCCAGAAAATCCTCCATGGTGCGCACCACATAGGGGTAAACCATATCCACCAGGGTGGAGTACCGGGAGCCAAACTGCTGCAGCACCCAGGTAAATCCGGCGAGGATGCCGGCAACCAGATAACCGAACCAATATTTCAAAGGAAACGCCTCCTTGTATCTGTCAAAAGGGATAGTTCGTTATAGTATATCATATTTTTCTTCGCTTGTCTGCCCTCAAATTGTAAAAATTTTGCCCGGATGCCCGGGCAGGCGTGGCAATCCGTTCCCCAATTGTCAATTGTCAATTATCAATTGTCAATTTCCACGCTTCCGCCTCCCAACGCCGCAATCGCCTGCGCCAGCTTTTCCGCCGCCAGAAGAGCCTCCTGTCTTGTGTTTCCTGCGGCACCCACCTCAATCAGCAGGCTTCCGGGGCACAGATCCTGATTGAACCGCTGCTCTGTCAGGGAAATGGGGCGCATGATCCCCGGGGTATCCCGTTCCAGAAGAACATAGAGCTTTTCTCCCAGCGCCAGATTTTCCTGCCAATGGTCATGGTTTGTCCCCAGCACCAGCATCAGCTGAGCTGCTGTCCCCGTATCGGTTTCCGCCTGCGTCCGGAGCTGATTGCCCACGGTTCCGGCGGCATCCCGGTGCAGATCCAGAATCAGCCGGATTCCCGGGTTTTCCGCCAGAATTTTTTCTGCCGTTTCCCGGGAGTGGCCGTAAGAGCCGTTATAGGAAGGATAGTCGTGGAGGGTGGTGTCATGGATCACCCCGATGCCCTGCTGCTCCAGAATTTCCGCCACCCGGCTGCCGATGCACAGCATATTCCAGTCCTCATCCAGGGTGCGGTAGGCGCCGCTTTCTTCGTAGTCCTCCCCCTCCTGGGTATAGCTCTCCGTGGCGTGGGTGTGGAGAATCAGCACCCGTTTTTCCCCGTCTGCCAGATTCCAGTCCAGGGGCTGGGTCAGCAAAGCCTGCAAATCCGGCCGATGCTGGCAGCTGTAGCGGATGGCGATGTCCTCCGCCTCCTGCCGGGAGAACACCGCCCTGTCCGGCTCGGGCAGCACAGGGGCAGGGGATTCCCGGGAAAATGCCGCCACGGTGTTCTTCCGGGATAAAGAAAACCGGACATCCCGTCCGGTTTCTAAGTATATCAGGAACGATGCCATATCCGGCTGGGACAGCCGCCGTAAAACTCTCTCCGGCACCCCGGCCATCCACAGCCGGAGCACCAGCGCCCATGCAATAGCCGCCTTGCCCACCTGCAGGCTGCGGCGATAGGAATTCATAGCACTCCTCCATCCTCAGTTTTCCGTTTTCGGCCTCCATTTCGGCCGGGAGCGCAGCTCCACCCGAAGCTCCTGAAAGAAGGCTTTCAGCAGCGCCGCGGCCTCCTCCTCCCGAACACCCCGGACTACCTCCGGGTGGTGGTTGAAATTCATGGAAAACAGGCTGCACACGGAATCCACCGCGCCGCATTTGCTGTCCGCCGCCCCGTAGACCACCCGGGGAATCCGGGCGTTGAGGATGGCGCCGGCGCACATGGGGCAGGGCTCCAGGGTCACATACAGGGTGCACTCCCACAGCCGCCAGCCCCCCAGGTTCCGGCAGGCATCGTTGATGGCCTCCAGCTCCGCATGACCCAGCGCGGTTCTGTCCCCCTCCCGGCGGTTGCGGCCCCGGCCTACCACCTCGCCGTTGCGGACGATGACGCAGCCCACCGGCACCTCTCCGGCAGCGTCGGCCTGCCGCGCCAGCTCCAGCGCCTGATCCATAAATTCCAAATCCTCCACGAAAGATCCCCCCTTTTTCTTATGATACCCCAAAACCACCGGTTTGGGAAGAGGGTTCTTTCCCAAACAGTATACGCCACTGTCCCCTGCGAATGCTACCGAAAAAGCTCCACCGGATTATTCGACGGACAAGGGCCTTCCCGCGTGGTATACTGCCTGCAAGGAGGGACGAAATTGCATGGAATCGAAGATATTTTGCACACGGATCCCCAGTGTGCCACCCCGGCAGGATTCTGCCCGGTCTGCGGAGGGGAATGTTACCGTCCGAGTCTTTACTGTATCCGATGCGAAAGGAGCCTGTATGACATTACTGGAGATCAGCCACGACTACGAGACCTCTGCGGCGCTGCTGCAGAAGCGACTGAAGGAGCTGCGGCAAATGATGAAAACGGAAACCGATCCGGAAAAGCTGTGGCATATCCGGCGCAGGATTGTGGCACTGACGCCCCTGCTCACCGAGATGAACGAGCTGGCGGAACTCACCGCTCATTACTATGACAGGGGGTACTGGCGGAATGAAAAGTACACCGTATAACAGCTGCAAGGCAAGCCGCCGGGACCGGGATTTGCAGCTGGAACGGGTACACCGGATTCTCAATCAGGAGCTGACCCCTGCCCAGCGGGAGGTGTATACCGCCCACTATCTGCAGGGAATGAGCATCCCGGCCATCGCCCGGATGCGGGGCGTAAACAAAACCTCTGTCTACCGCATTTTCTACCGGGCGGAGAAAAAGATGCAGAAATTTCTGATGTATTAGGGAGCAGTGAGAAGTTAGCAGGGGGAGGTCGGATTGCCACGCCATTGTGCGCAATGGCTCGCAATGACAGAGATAGACCATACAGGCACAAACGAACCGGGAATGCCCTAAGGATGTAACGACTACCACCAGACTTACCTCTCGCCATTGCCCGCCCGGGCATCCGGGCAAAAAATCCCCCTGTGGAATGTTCCACAGGGGGATTTATTCTGCAATTAGTCAGCCACATAGGGCAGCAGGGCGATCTGACGGGCACGCTTGATGGCGCTGGTCAGGTCACGCTGGTGAGCTGCGCAGGTACCGGTGGTACGGCGGGGCAGGATCTTGCCGCGCTCGGACAGGTAACGGCGGAGCTTAGCGGTGTCCTTGTAGTCGATAGCGGTGACTTTATCAACGCAGAATGCGCAAACCTTCTTGCGCTTGCGCTGACGCATACGCTGTTCGTTAGCCATGGATGTTCCCTCCTTGTAAGTCTGGTAGAAAAGTTCAGAAGATTAGAACGGAAGCTGGGCGTCGTCGTCCTCCAGCATCGCAAAGTCGGATGCAGGAGCGCTGGCCGGGGCGCTGTAGCCGCCGTAGCTGGGCGCAGGAGCATTATAGCCGCCGTTGTTGGGGGCATAATTGCCGTAGCTGCTGCCGGTGCTGCCGCCGTAAGCGGACCCGGCATCGCTGCTGCGCTTGCTCTCACCGAAGTAGACATTGTCTGCCACAACCTCAGCGGAGCGACGCTTGTTGCCGTCCTTGTCGTTCCAGTTGCGAATCTGGAGACGACCGGAAACCACGATCATGCTGCCCTTGGTGAAATACTTGGAGACGAACTCTCCGGTCTGACGCCAGGCGACACAGTCAATGAAATCGGTTTCCTTCTCGCCGCCGTCTCTGCCGCCGAAGTCACGGTCGACAGCCACGGTGAAGCTGGTCACGGCGATGCCGCTGCCAGTCCGGCGAAGCTCAGGGTCACGAACCAGGCGACCCATGATGGTGATGTGGTTGAGCATTTCTTACTCCTCCACGACAGTGGTCAGGCAGCGCAGGACGCCATCGGTGATCTTCATCACACGCTCCAGCTCTGCAGGGAACTCGGGCTTGGTCTCGAAGTTCATGAGAACATAGTAGCCCTCGGTCAGATCGTTGATGGGGTATGCCAGACGACGCTTGCCCCACTCATCGATGTTGGACAGAGTACCCTCCGCCTCCACCATTGCCTTGAACTTTTCCACAAGTGCTGCGATGCCCTCCTCGCCCTGAGCAGGGTCGATGATGTAGAGCACCTCGTACTTACCGGTGATCTTAGCCATGTTGATTGCACCTCCTTTTGGACTTTTGGCCCACGGTCGCGCCGTGAGCAAGGATCTGTCTGCATTCGCAGACCAGTTTATAGTATCGGATTTCCCCCGATTTGTCAAGAATTATTTTGAGAATTGTCCCGAAGGAACACCGTAATTGTCAATTGTCAATTGTCAATTATCAATTCTCAATTTCCAATTCATACGCCTGCACCATCTGGGCAGGGCCTTCCAGAAATACTCCGGTGATCTTCTGCCCCTCATGGGTCAGGGTGATTCTCAGGGTGCCGCCGGGATTGTGGGCGGTCAAAGTGCCCCCGGGGAGCTTTCCGGCCCGGTACAGGGCGCAGGCAGTGCTGCCGGTGCCGGTGCCGCAGGCCAGGGTAAAATCCTCCACCCCACGCTCAAAGGTCAGCATCCGCACCTCCGCATCCCCAAGCCACTGGTAGTAGTTGACATTGGCGCCCTTGGGGAAGGCAGGGTCAAAGCGAAGTCGCCGCATTTCCTCCCGGAGGGCATCCCGATCCTGCCACAGATCGCCTTTGTACTCCGCCACGGCATGGGGCACCCCGGGATCGCCCAGCTCCACATAGGCCACATCCCCCTTGCGGTGCAGATCCAGCACCAGGGGGTCGTTGAGCTTCACCCGGTAGCAGTCCTCCGCCAGCCGCCAGCCGTACACCAGCCCGGCGTCGGTTTCCACCACCATTTCCGCGCCGGCAATGCCCTTGTCATAGGCATAGCGGCAGATGCACCGGGCGCCGTTGCCGCACATTTCCCCCCGGGTGCCGTCGGAATTATAGAAATGGAGCTTGAAGTCCGCCTTCCGGGAGTAATCCACCGCCAGAAAGCCGTCGGCTCCTGCAAGTTTACATAACTTTATTGCCAGAGCCTGAAAATCCAGCTTCAGTCCCCGGGCGTCCATGACCATGAAGTCGTTTCCGGCTCCGTTCATGTAGGTGATTTCCATTTGCAGTTCCTTTCCCGTTAGCCCAGCATATCCTGCATATTGTACAGGCCTGCAGGCTTTCCTGCTACGAATCTTGCGGCCTCCACGCCGCCCTCGGCCAGCATATCCCGGGTCACGGCCTCGTGGCGCAGGGTCAGCCGCTGGGAACCGGCATCGATGTGCACCTCGTGGATGCCCACCACATTTCCCAGCCGAAGGGAGGAAATGCCGATTTCCTCCGCTGTGCGCTTGCCCTCTCCGGCTCTGCCGCAGTGCTCGACGGCCTGAGGCCGAACCTGACGGATGGCATCGAAGATCATGTGGGCGGTGCCGCTGGGGGCATCCACCTTCCGGGTGTGGTGCACCTCCACAATCTCAATATCCGCCTGGGGGAAGGCGGCGGCGGCCTGCTTTGCCAGACGGCACAGCACCGCAATGCCAAGGCTCATGTTCCCGGAGTAGAACACGGGAATCCGCTGGGATGCAGCCTGAATCATGGCCTTCTCCTCCGGTGTGTGCCCGGTGGTGCCGATGACGGCGGCAGCCCCGATTTCCTCGGCATATTCCAGAACCCCGGATACGGCGGTGTGATGGGAGAAGTCGATGACCACATCGGCCTCCACCCGACCCAGCTCCTGGGCGGTTCTGGGCACGCCGTTCTCTCCGTCGATGCTGACCCGACCCACAATTTCATCCTTCAGGATGCTGTCAATCAGCTTGCCCATGGCGCCGTTAGCGCCCCAGAGGATGCATCTCATACCGGCATACCCAGCTTTCTCATCTCGCAGAGCAGAACCTCCCGGTGTCCAGCCTCCATGGGGGTCAGGGGCAGACGGAGGTAGTCCTCGCCAAAGCCCAGAGCGGACACGGCGGCCTTCACGGGGATGGGGTTGACCTCGCTGAACAGGGCGTTGATGAGAGGCAGCAGCTTGCACTGCCATGCGGCGGCTTCCTCAATCTTTCCGGCAAAGAAGGCATCGGTCATGGCGACGGACTCCTTGGGTGCCACATTGCTCAGGACGCTGATGGTACCGGCTGCGCCCATAGCCAGCATGGGAACCGTCAGGGCATCCTCGCCGGAGTAGACATCGATCTGATCGCCGCACAGAGCCATCAGCTCCACCAGCTGAGCCATGCTGCCGCTGGCCTCCTTGATGGCCACGATGTTGGGGTGCTTTGCCAGCTCTGCCACGGTCCTGGGCAGCAGGTTCACCCCGGTGCGGCTGGGAACATTGTACAGAATCACCGGAACGGAGGAGGCATCGGCCACGGCAGTGAAGTGGGTGATCAGACCCTTCTGGGTGCCCTTGTTGTAGTAGGGGGTTACCACCAGCACGGCGTCGGCACCCACCTCACAGGCGTTTTTGGTGTTCTGCAGCACATGAGCGGTGTTGTTGGTGCCGGTACCGGCGATGACGGGAACCCGGTGGTTCACCTTCTCCACCACGAAGCGGATGACCTCCTTCTGCTCCCAGGGCTCCAGAGTGGCGTTTTCGCCGGTGGTGCCCATCACCACCAGAGCATTGATGCCGTTTTCAATCTGGAACTCAATGAAACGCTCCATGGCCTCATAGTCCACGCCCTGGGCGTTCATGGGGGTAATCATGGCGGATGCCATGCCGGTGAAAATTCTGTTTTTCATGGTATCTGTCTCCTTTTTTATTCTATAACAATCTTTGGCGAAGTTAGGAGTGATGAGTTAGGAGTGAGGAGTTATGGTATCCCCTTCGGGGATAGATTAAAAACGGGAGAACAATCCTTACACTTCTTCGTAGGGGCGGCCATTGGCCGCCCACAACCCTTGATGCGGAACTGCCCGGTTCGGGCGGCCGATGGCCGCCCCTACGAAAGAAGTGGAAGAATGCAATCACTCCTAACTCCTAATTCCTAACTCCTCACTTCTGCACAATTTTCCGAATTACTCTCCAAACTTCTGAAAATAGGTATACAGGGGAATCAGCTTCTCAAAAAAGTCCGAAACCTCCTGCGCAAGCTCCCGGCGGAACATTGCCTCCCCCGGCTCCAGAGCGCGGACACAGCTGATATCCCCCTTCCAGGCGAAGAACCGCTGCAATGCCGGATTCTGGGTGGGCTTGGGGCGTTTATAGGCTTCCGCTGTGATGGGCTGACCCACCGCCGCCTCCGTCTGCTCTATCAGCTCCAGAAACGGCTGCGGGTTGGCCTCCAGCTCCTTGCGGAAGGCTTCCATGGCTGCCGCTTTGGGATGCCAGAAGCAGAAGCCGTAGCTGATCCCCTCCGGGCGGATCTCAAAATACAGGCAGGGATTCTCTGCCCACCACTGGACATCCTGCCGGATGCAGATCCACAGGCTCTCCTTGTAGGGGTCGGGGTGGTGGAGCCGGGCATCCCGGTAGATGCGGCTCACCTTCAGCACGGTGCCGGGAAGCTCCTGAAAGGGTTCAAACAATTCCTTTCCCAGCGCCTTCATGGGCTCGTAAAGGCTATTTACATACTGCTGCTTATGCTGGGTAAACCAGTCCCGGTTGTTGTTCAGGCGAATGCCCCAGAGAAAATCCACGCTCTCCGGGGTGAAGCCGGTAAATTCATTCATAGTGTTCTAATCCTTTTTGTACCAATTCTTCTGACGGGTGCGATAGATCACCTGACCGTATTTTTTCATATCCGGGCAGGGTGGCTCCTGTATGTCCAGCACATAGCGCTCGCAGGCGTTGACGATGGTGGTGGGGCCATATTCCAGGGTTCTGGACTGGACGGCGCCGTATCGGGTATGGACATGACCGTGAATCAGATATTGGGGATGGTACTCATCCAGCAGCTCCTTCAGGGCGGCAAAGCCCCAGTGGGCAGGATCCTCTCCGTCTCCCAACCCCGCCGGAGGCGAGTGGGTCACCACAATGTCCACGCCCCCCAGAAGTTTCAGCCGCCATTTCAGTTGGCGGATCCGGGCGCGCATTTCCTTTTCCGTGTACTGGTGCTCCCCGGGGTGATACCGCAGGCAGCCTCCCAGCCCCAGAATCCGCAGGCCGTTGTATTCCACAATGGCCTCGTCGATGCAGTCGCAGCCCTCCGGGGGCCGGGTGCGGTAGCTGCCGTCATGGTTGCCATGGACATACAGCACCGGACACCTTGCCATGGTCACCAGAAAGCTGAGATAGCTGGCGTTCAGATCGCCGCAGGAGAGGATCAGGTCGTACTCTCTCAGCCGCCCGGGGACATAGAAATCCCACAGGGCAAGACACTCTTCATCAGATATGGTCAGTATTTTCAATGATCGCTCCCTCTCTCTCTGGCGGAATCTGATCCCGGTAGATGCCCAGCTCCCGAACCAGCGGCTGGGAAGCCGGCAGCAATTCCTCAAATTTGGGAATATATCCCACCACATTGTCGCACAGCCAGTCCATGTGGAGGATCTGCTCCGGGGTAAAGACTTTGGTGCCGTCGTTGCGCACCGTACCGTCCTGAGAGACGATGCGGCGGCAGAAGGGGTCGATGCTGCCGTCAATAATCCCCTTGCGCAGCATCATAGCCATCTGCCGGACGCCCTCCGGCAGCCGCTTAGACAGCTTCACATCAATGACGCCGCTGTCCATGCCCAGCCAGTAATTCAGGGCAATGGAATCGGAGCGGTCATTTTTCCAGTTCCCGGAAAAGAGGCTCTGCAGCACATACTCATAGAACTTGCCCCACAGCCACACCGGAGAGCCAAGGGGATTCAGCTCCCCCCGGTCGTCCAGCAGGTAGGTGCCGTAGCTGCAAAAATCCAGATAGGGCTGGTTCTTCACCGGCACGCTGCGGTTGGAGATCACCCGGATGTTGTCGGCAAAGAAATCCTTCTGGGGCGTGCCCGGCAGGCAGCTCCAGCGAAGCTCCACCTGCGCCCGGGGATTGGTAAGCTGGGCTCCCAGGGCAAAGGCGTTGATGGAAGCAGGCACTCCGAAAATGGGATAGGAGGTGATAAAGCCGATGCGGTCATTGCTTGCCATGGCGCCGGCAATGGCGCCGGTGATAAACTTGCCCTCATACACCCGAGCGTAGTAGGTTCGCAGGCTGGAATAGGGCTGATCCACAGAGCAGTTGAGAAAATGCACCTTGGGATGCTCCACTGCCGCCTTCAAAGTCGCTCTGCTCAGGGGTGGGGAGGTGGTGAACACCACCTGCGCCCCGTCCGCCACTGCGTGCTGGATGGCGGCCTCCGCCTCCTCCGGGGTGTTGGCATCGTAGTAGCTGCGGACGGTGATCTGACCCTTGAACACACGCTGGATATGCTCCCGTCCCTCCTCGTGACCCATGACCCAGGTGCTGGTCTCCGGGGTCAGCTGGTGGACAAAGGCCACATCCATATGATCCATGCCGGTGCTCAGAATCCGCTTCAGCAGAGAATTCCGGGTGGCCTCCTCCTCCGGCTTGGTCTGCACTTTCACGGAGTCCTCCTTGTTGGCCGCCACCACATCATCCCACAGGGAGCCCAGAACCTTCTTCAGCTGGGAAGCGGAGAGGTTGGACAGGCTCTTGAAGGGGTAGATGTCCAGCCACAGCAGCAGCGCCTCCTCCGGCAGGAGATCCTCCCCGTGGTGCAGGGACTGGAAGGCATCCTGCAGATAGTGGAAGCCGGCGTTGAAGGTGCGCCGCTCCTCCTCCGTCCAGGGCTCGCCCATTTCCTTGCCCAGATGGCTCAGGAGCTTGGCATAGTCTCCGGGTCGCCGGAACTGCACGGTGTACAGCCGGGCACCCTTGAAAAATTCCAGAAATTCATAGTAGGCCTTGATCCGGGGCTCCTCGCTTTGGGGCGGCAGAATCCGCTTCACATAGCCGGGAATCCGGGGGGCGCCGAAGTGCCGCAGGACGCTGACCCGCTTATTGCCCTCCTGCACATAGAAATTGCCCAGATATTCAAAGCACTGGATGGGATCGGTGATGCCCGTCTCGCTGAGATGGGCGGCGCACAGGTTCATCCACTTGGTGCCAAACTCCGACCTCGGCTCCAGCAGGGGGCGGAAGGAGGCGGTGAAGGCGGTGATCCGTCCGGCGGATTTCACGCCGATAATCCGCTCCGCAGGCAGCTCCATAAGCCCCACATCCTGCACGGAGTCGGTGGCGTTGTCCGGCAGAATCTCGTCCAGCACCACGGGATGGGGGTTCTTTCCCTCCATCATCAGCTCCCGGTATTCCTTCTGACCCTTTCTCAGCGCCTGTGCATATTCTTCAACTGCGTCCTGATGCGACATGGCAAAGCCTCCTTAGAAAAACAACGATTCATCTTACATGATACCGTTTTTCCGGAAGAATTGCAACCGGAAAATAGGAAAAACCCCTGCAAAAACCAGGGGCTTCCAGAAGAAATCTTTGTATAAAATTACAAAAACAGGACTTCCGCGGTTTCTTCCCGGAAGTCCCGTTGTATATGTTCAGTCCTTCAGCAGTCTGCCGTATCTGACCATGTAGTACCAGTAGATCAGGTATGCCGCCGGGAGGACGGCAGCGGTGAGCAGCCGGTTGGGGCTGTGGGGAATGCCCCGGAGCATGGAGCCATGGGCAATCTTGTAATAGATGTCGTACAGCAGCGCCCCCTTCACCCGGACGATCCCCACGAACCGGGAATCCATCAGCAGGGCGGCGTTCTCGTACATTCCCACCGGATTGCGCAGCTTGTTTTTCCGGACATTTCTGGTCAGGCCGTCCGCCAGATAGTCCCCGATGTAGATGGCCTCGTTGAGAAACAGCATATCGTAGTCAAAGGCGATGCGGATCCACACGATGTTCTCCTGCAAAAACCGCTCCCCGGGATACACCGGGAAGGGACAGGCCTTCAGCACCTCTGTCAGATAGACCTCCGCCTTATCCGCCAGCTCATCGTGGCTGTTGATGCGCCTGTCGATGAAGTTGCCCACAACCTCATTGTCCCGGGGCATTTCTCCGTTGGTCTTTCCGTCGGGATAGGCCCGGAGAAAGCACAGGGCGCTGATTTTCCGCCGGGCATCATACCCGGGAATTCTGTCTGCATAAAACCGGATGCGCTCCACGGCGTTTTCCGTCAGCCAGTCGTCGCTGTCCACGATAAAAGTCCAGGCAGAATCGATGGCGGCGATGCCCACATTCAAAGCATCGTGCTTGCCCCCGTTTTCCTTGTGGATATAGCGGATGGGAAAGGCGTTTTCTGCAATGTAGCCCTGCATCAGCTCCCGGGTATCATCCACGCTGCCGTCATCCACCACCAGCCATTCAAAATCCCGGTCTGTCTGAGCCTTCAGGGACTGGTAGAGCCTTGGCAGACTGTAGGCGCGGTTGTAAGCCGGGGTCAAAATCGTCACAAGACTCATGGATTTCTCCTTTTCTGCTCCAGAAGCTCCGTATACAGAGCCAGCAGCTTGTCCAGATAGGCCTGCGCGTTGTAATCCCGCTTTGCCTTCTCCACCGCGGCCTGACACATGGCCTCGTATTCCTCCGGGCTCAGGGTGAAAATCCGATCCATCTTTTGGGCGAGATCCCCGGCGTTTCCGGTCTGGCAGACATAGCCGTTGACGCCATCCTCCACCGCCTCCGGCAAACCGCCCAGATTGCTGACGATGCAGGGAGTGCCGCAGGCAGAGGCCTCCGCAATGGCGTAGGGGCCGTTTTCATACCATTCCGAGGCCAGCACCACGCACCTTGCCCGGCGGATGGTGCTTTCCAGCTCTTCGCCGCTGAGGAAGCCCAGAAACCGGACTCTGTCCTCCAAATGATTCTCCGCCACAAACTGCTCCAGCATGGGGCGAAGGTCGCCGGTTCCTGCCACATACAGCCGCTTCTTCTGCTCCATGAGAGAAACCGCCCGGAGCAGAGTGGGCAGTCCCTTTTCCCTGGACAGCCGTCCAAAGTAGAGGATGTAGTCCTCCCGTTCCGCAGTCTTTCCGTAAACCGTGTCCATGGGGAGCAGATTTTTGAAATGGTAGATGGGGCGGCTGGTAAAGCCGCTGGAGCCCACCTTGTCCCGGACAAAGGCCGAGGGGGCGATGTAGGCATCGATGTCGTTGTAGACCCCCATGCGGTAGTAGTTCCACTGCTCCGCCGCTGCCAGCACGCTTTTGAACAGGGAGTCCTTGACGCACCGCTCCCGGATGCAGTGGGAGAAATGACCTCCCAGGCACTTTTCGCAGACCTGCCCGTGGGAGAGCATCATATAGTTGGGGCAGGCGCAGATCACATCGTGCATCACAAACACCATGGGGATATTCCGTTTTTTGATCTCGCTGACCACCGACAGGGTGATCTGGTGGTGGATATGGTTCAGGTGCACCACATCCGGCTTCTCCCGATCCAGGAGCTTTGCGATTTTCCGCTTGGCCTCCAGAGAATAGGGATACTTGGCGGCGTATTTCAGCTTTTTCACCGGATCCGTGGTGTTGTAGTCGATGTTCTCCACAAACAGATCCTCGTTTTTATCCGGCCAGTTCCGGCTATCGCGCATGGAGAAGAAGACCACCTCGTGGCCTGCCTGCTTCAGGGCATCCGCCAGATTGAAGCAGTAGGTATCCGAACCGCCCACAATCCGGAAAAACTTGTTGACTATCAATATTTTCATGGCATCTCCCTTACCTGGCCTTCTGGGCAACCCAGGAGCGGAGCTTATAGAACAGATAGGAAAAATGCTTCTTGGCAAAGCCGATGGTGTGACCCATGAGGAAGCACAGCCAGCGGCACTTCCACTTCAGAGGCAGGATGCAGATCTGCAGCGCCAGAGAATCCGGGTGCACATCGTGCAGGATGGTAACGGTCATGGGATCCTTCAGAATCAGCTCCAGCTCGCTGTCCCGCTGTTCCGGGGTGAAGGTGGGGTTGCACACCGTCTCCGCCACGCACTCCACCAGCCGTCCGGCCTGATAGACATACAGGGTGTTGATGGTCTGGGGGTCATTGACGCCCCAGTGGGCAAAGACATCCATGGTATGCCGGAAGTGCTCCCGTTTCTTCTGGTTCAGGAATTTATGATAGACCTCCTGAGAGTCGGTGCCGGGACGGGAGCGATTGTAATGGTAGAAGGACTCTCCCATGATGTACACCCGTTCCACATCGTAGATGAAATCCATGTTGAAGTGGTGATCCTCCAGCTTGGTGTTGCGGAAGCGGATGTTGTGCTCCCGGATGTATTGCAGGCTGTACAGCTTGTTCCAGGGCACCGTCAGCAGGGTACGGGTCAGATATTTGGCCGCGTTGGCCCGGAACTCCGCCTGATTGTAAAAGTGCTCATCCGGGCGGTTTTCGTAGGAGGCGGCAATGCCCTGCTGGTAATATTCCATATAGTAGCCTGCCACCACATACTGGGCATTGGTGCGTTTGGCGGCAGCGTACATCTTTTCCAGCATATCCAGCTCCGCGGTGTCGTCGGAGTCGATGAGATACAGGTACTCCCCGGTGCACTGATCCATGGCCATATTCCGGGCCAGGGCGATGAACACATTTTCTTCGTTCCGCAGCACCCGGATGCGGCTGTCCTTCGCCGCGTATTCCTGAATGATCCGGCTGGAGCCGTCGGTGCAGCCGTTGTCGATAATCAGGAATTCATAATCCCGGAAGGTCTGATTCAGGATACACTCGATGGCCTTGGCCACATATTTTTCCGTGTTGTAGACGGGCATCACCACTGAAATTGCCGGCATGGCTTACTCACTTCCTTCTTTTGCACACTGACGCAGATAGTCCTTCAGGCTCATCAGGTGCAGATCCTTGTCGCTGATGATGAGGTTTTCCTTTCCCCCGATGCCGTCAAAAGGCCACTGGATGCCGATGTCCGGATCGTCATAGGCGATGCCGGAGTCCCCGGGGCCGTAGAACACCTCTGCGCATTTATAGCTGACCACGGAGTCCTCAAGCACCAGATAGCCGTGGCCGAACTGCTCCGGCACCAGCAGCATATCGGTATTCTCCCCGGTGAGGTGGAAGCCCCGCCACTGGCCGAAGGTGGGGGAGTCCGGCCGCAGGTCTACGATGACATCATAGACATGGCCGCTGATGCACCGCACCAGCTTGGCCTGCTGCTTTTCCAGCTGAAAGTGGGTGGCCCGGATCACGCCTTTTTTGGAGACGGTGTAGAATACCTCCTTCAGGTCGTGACAAATCCCGTTCTCCCGGAACACATCCACATTGTAGTCCTTGATCAGTCCGCCCCGGTGATCCGTGGCGTAAAAGGGCTTGATGAGCCAGGCGCCCTTGAGATCCAGCTCCTGAAATTCAAATTTCTGTATCATTGGCTTTCCTCATTTCGGATGGCATCCGCAGTCATGCGGATACCCTCCGCAAAGGGGATCTGATTGTGGTAGCCGGTGTCCCGGGCCACCTTAGTCAGGTCAAACTGGCTGTAGTCGATGTCCGCCCCCTGAAAGGGCAGATCCCCCAGCCCCAGCTCCGCCTCCGGCGCCACCACATCCCGCATTTCCAGCAGGAACTGCCGCAGCTGCTTCGGCTCGCCGCTGCCGATATAGTAGCGGTGGAAGCTCTGACCCTTTTCCGCCACGGCGAGGATGGAGGCGATGGCGTCCGTCAGGTAAATAAAATCATAGGTCTGGTAGCCTGCCGTGAAGGAGCAGTGCTCCCCCTTCAGCAGCTTGCGGACGGCGGTGTTGATCATCCGGGCGGAGACCTCCCCCGCGCCGTAGATGTTGGTGATGATCACCGGGATAAAATCCACGCCGCTGAGCTTAGCCACCGTCTCCCCCATGAGATGGGCAGCCAGCTTGCCGGTGCCGTAGATATAGCCCCCGGCAGGGGAAATGCCGTCGGATTGGAGATACTCATAGGTCTCCATCTCGTTGATGCTGGAGGCATACACCACCCGGCTGCAGCCGATGGCCTTGCACAGCTGAATATAGTCGCAGGTCAGCTTCACATTGTTCAGCTGCAGCACATAATCCGCTCTGGCAGGGCCGGAGGTGCCTGCCCAGGCCAGATGGAAAAGGCAGTCGTAAGTCCTTTGGGGAATCTCCCCCTCCAGCGCGGCAACCTCCTTGCCGCCCACATTCACGCAGGTCACCCGATTGTCCTGCGCCAGCACATCGTCAAAGCGAATATCCAGCGCCACCACATGGCAGCCCCGTTCCAACAGCGCCTTTACCAGCGTCTTGCCGATAAATCCGTTGGCGCCGGTTACCAGTACATTTTTCAAGCCCATCACCCTTATGCTTTCAGAAATTGCCCGATCTGTTCATCCATGCAGCCGCGGATATCGCCGCAGTCTGCCCAGCATTTGCTCCACTGCACCACCATCTCCATGGCGGTGTCCAGATTCCACCGGGGCTTCCAGCCGAAGGCGGCCTTCAATTTGGAGCAGTCCAGCTTCAGGAAATTTGCCTCATGGGGGCCGCCGTCCCAGCGGTTGACCCACCGCAGATCGCCGCCCCACTTCTTCACAAACAGATCCACCAGTGCCCCGGTCTGGAAGCAGTCCCCGTCGTCGGGGCCTACATTGTACCACCCGGCAAGACTTTCATCCTGATACTGCCCGGCGGCAATCATTAGGTAGGCGTACAGCGGCTCCAGCACATGCTGGTAGGGTCGGGTGGAGTAGGGATTGCGCACCACGATATCCTCATGGCGCAGGGCGGCGCGGACGCAGTCCGGGACAATCCGGTCATTGGCAAAGTCGCCGCCGCCGATGACATTTCCGGCCCGGGCTGTGGAAACCGCCACGCTCCCCTGGGGGAAAAAGCTGTTTTTGTAGGAATGGGTCACCAGCTCGGAGCAGGACTTGGAGTTGGAGTAGGGGTCGTAGCCGTCCAGCTCCTCATTCTCCCGGTAGCCCCAGACCCACTCCCGGTTCCGGTAGACCTTGTCGGTGGTCACATTCAAAAAGGACTTTACACAGTCGGATGTGCGGATGCACTCCAGAATGTGCACCGTGCCCATGACATTGGTTTCATAGGTATACACAGGGTCCCGGTAGCTGTCCCGGACGATGGGCTGGGCAGCCAGATGCAGGACAATCTCCGGCTGAGCCTCGTCAAAGGCGGCCTTCAGGGCGGCATAGTCCCGGATGTCCCCGATGACGGAATGGACATCCCGGGCAATCCCGGCGATTTCAAACAGGGAAGGCTCCGTGGGGGGATTCAGGGAAAAGCCGGTAACCTCCGCCCCGGCCAGCGCCAGCATCCTGCACAGCCATGCGCCCTTGAAGCCGGTGTGTCCCGTGACGAACACCCGTTTTCCCCGGTAAAAGGAAAGGTCAAAATTTTCCATAGGGCTTATTCCTCCCACTGCTTCCACGGGGCGCGGCCGGACTCCCACAGCTGTTCCAGCTGCTGCTTTTCCCGGAGAGTGTCCATGCACTGCCAGTAGCCCCGGTGGACATAGCCCATCAGCTGCTTGCGCTCCACCAGTTTGGTGAGGGTTCCCTTTTCCAGAATGGTGCCGTCGCCGTCGATGCAGTCGAATACCTCCGGCTGAAAGACCATGAAGCCGATGTTGATGAGGTCGCCGTCCATGTCGGACTTCTCCCGGAAGGCGGTGATTTCCCCATCGGAGCCGGCCTCCACCACGCCCTTGTTCTGGCCGAAGTTGTACATGGATACCGTGCCGATTCTGCCGTGGGCTTTATGGAACTCCAACAGTGCGTGGATGTCCACATCCCCCACCGCGTCGCCGTAGGTCAGCATAAAGGGCTCATCTCCGATATAGTTCTGAATCCGTTTGACACGGCCGCCGGTCTGGGTGTTCAGGCCGGTATCCACCACCGTCACCCTCCAGGGCTCTGCACGCTTGTCATGGACGATAATCTCATTTTTTCCGCCGGTGTAGTCAAAGGTAATATCGGAGGTGTGCAGAAAATAGTCGGCGAACCATTCCTTAATCATATGCTGCTTGTAGCCTGCGCAGATGACGAACTCATGGAAGCCCTGGGCAGAATAGGTTTTCATAATGTGCCACAGAATGGGCATGCCGCCGATCTCGATCATGGGCTTGGGTCTGAATGCGGACTCTTCGGAAATGCGGGTGCCGAAGCCGCCTGCCAGAATGACAACTTTCATGGAGGATCCTCTTCCTGCGCTCTGCCGGAGAGACTTCCGGATACAGCACGCTTTTTGCATATTTTTGTCCATGATATCACATTTCCCCCGGTTAATCAAGGCTTGATGCTCCGCAAAAAACAGATCCCCCGTCCGAAGACGGGGGATCTGAGATTATCGAATATGCTTATCGGTTTTACTCAGCCGCTTGATAAATTGGAATTTGGCGGGTTCTCCACCCACGCTGTCATTCTGAGCGTAGCGACCATAGGGAGCGAAGTCGAAGAATCTTCGCTTTTTTCCGCTGCATGGCAGGAACTAAATGCGAAGATCCTTCGACTCGTTTCACTCGCTCAGGATGACATGGTTTCACTGCTAACTCCTCACTCCTAATTCCTAACTCCTAACTAAAAGAGCGTGCTTTCGCACGCTCCTTTTGCTTATTTTCTTCTGTTGTTCCGGGGTGCAGGCTTTCCCCGTCTGCGGGGCAGGCCGTGGGCATCGAACAGGTAGGCCGTCACGCCCCAGATGGCGGCGTTGGCAAGCAGAGCCAGCACCGCCTGAAAAATCAGGCAGTACACGGCGCGCCACGCGGCATCCATGGGCTCCCTTGCGGAAAGCCCTATGCTGACGATCAGGGCTATCACGGTGAGCACCAGCCCCAGAGCCCCCAGTACAATTCCGGCCAGGCGTTGGGTGAACTGCCAGCTCTCCACGCTGCCCATGCCATAGTAGCAGCGGTAGCCGAAGTGATAGTTGGCCTCCTTGGGGGAGAGGAACAGATAGGCAAGCCCCATCCCCAGCAGGATCACGGGGCCGATGAAAATGGCGAATCTGCTGAGCCGGACAGCCAGCTCCAGCAGGGAATCCAGCTCCGGCAGCAGGGAGGCCGGATCAAAGCCGTCCATCATTTCCTTGATGGACGCAACATCCAGCGCCGGATCGGCGTTGAGTACAGTAGGATCGGTGCTCATTATTTTTCCTCCAGGAATTTGCTGATCTCACGCATGAAGCTGTTGGCATCCTGGAAGCGGTGATAGATGGAGGCGAAGCGGATGTAGGCCACCTCGTCCAGAGGCTTCAGCCGCTCCATCACCATTTCTCCCACCTTTTCGGTGGAGATTTCCCGCTCCAGGGTGTTCTGAATGGTCTGCTCGATCTCGGTAGCAATTCGCTCCAGATCCGACACATCCACCTTCCGCTTGTCAAAGGCCCGCATCATGCTGTTGATGATCTTGTTCCGGTCAAAGTTCTGGCGGGAGCCGTTGCGCTTGACCACGATGATGGGCAGGGTTTCCACGATTTCATAGGTGGTGAACCGGCGCTGGCACCGGGCACACTCCCGGCGGCGGCGGATACTCTGGTTGTCCTCGCTGTGTCGGGAATCTACGACCTTGCTTTCCTGGTCGCCGCAAAAAGGACACTTCATGGATAAACCCTCCAATTTTTGTACATTATTCTCCATTATAGCAGATTTTCATACCCCTGTCCAGAAAATTTTTGTTCCGGCACAGATGTGCAGTTCCCTTGCCTTTTTCCCAAGGCCGGGGTAAAATAGGGAAAAACCGTAAGGAGATTTGTCCATGTCAAAGAAAATGCTGTATGCCCTCTGGGGAGCTTTGTTTGTATTGTGTGCCGTGCTGGGGCTGCTGCCCGATGCCGGTGTCTGGGGAATCGCCGCCGCGCTGATCTTCTTCCTGCCCCCGGCGTGGCTTCTGTACCGGGGCGACAGACAGACCCGGTGCCTTGTGCGGAACCTTTCTGCCCTGTCGCTGGCTCTGACGGCGGTGATGCTGGTGGTGAGTATGCTCACCGCCGCCGGGTCGGAGACTCTGGGCAACAGTCTGCACTATGTGCTGGGAATCATCTCCGTGCCCATGTTCGCCGCCCGGTACTGGGTGCTGAGCCTGTTCCTGTGGGCGTGCCTGCTGGTGGCAGCGGGGAAGAAGGGTAGATAAATAGGAATTTGGTGATCTAAAGGCCCCCTTGTGTAAAGGGGGCTGTCAGCGCAGCTGACTGGGGGATTGACATTTGTCAGGACAACCCCTCCGGCAAAAATCAATAGATTTTTGCCACCTCCCCTTACACAGGGGAGGCTTTGGGCATCCCCACAAATTCCAATTTATCTCACCCCTGCAGAGGATGCCTTACCTCCTGACTGCTCACGAATTCTCGTTTTGTTTATAAATCGTTTACAACCATATGCTATCCTTTTCAGGATAGATTTACCTTTTTGCGCTAGAATAATCCCATCATTTGGGAGAAATCCGAAAGGAGAAACTATGGAACAGGAAAAAAATACCAACGGTGCCAGGGACGATGCCCTGTTTGAGGCACTGGGAAAATCCAGAAAGCAGCGCCGCCGCAGGATCCTGCTGACGGTGGGCATTACGCTGCTGACTCTGGCGGTGGTGCTGGTGGTGGGAGTTGCCGCCCTGCGCCGTCAGGTTCGGGAGAAGTTCGCCTCTCTGGATACCGAGGTGCTCAGCTATACCGTCAGCCGGGGCACCATCAGCTCGCTGGTCTCCGGCTCCGGCACCCTCAGCAATGTGGATGCCCGGGAGCTTACCGTCCCCGAGGGGGTGGAGGTCACGGAAACCCTGGTGGAATACGGCGACATTGTGAAGGAAGGCGACCTGCTGGCGCTGGTGGAGATGGCTACCGTTCGCAGCGCCATGACGGATGTGCAGGATGAAATCAAGTCCCTGGACAAGCAGCTGGCCTCCGCCAAGGAGGATACCGTCAGCAGCGGTGTCACCGCCGGGGTTTCCGGCCGGGTGAAGACACTCTATGGCAAGGAAGGTGACAAGGTCACCGACCTGATGGTGGAGTATGGCGCACTGGCTGTGATTTCTCTGGACGGCCATATGGCTGTGGAGGTGGAAACCAATGCGCTTGCCAAGGGGGACAGCGTAGCCGTCACCCTGAGCAACGGGCAGGAGGTGGAAGGCCGGGTGGACTCCCTGCTGGCAGGCACCGCCACCATCCTTCTGACGGATGACGGCCCCGCAGTAGGGGAGGAGGTCACCATTTCCCGGGAGGGTCAGACCCTGGGCACCGGCAGCCTGTATATCCATACCCCCCTGCCGGTCACCGGCTACGCCGGCACCATCAGCCGGGTGAATGTGAAGGAAAACGACAAGGTTTCCTCCTCCATGTACATCTATACCCTCAGCGACACCACCACCGATGCCGACTACAATGCCCTGCTGCGCACCCGTCAGGAGAAGGAGGAGACCCTGCTGGAGCTGTTGCAGCTGCAGAAATACGGCGGTCTCACCGCCCCCATTGACGGCAGCGTGTTCTTTGTGGCGGATCTGGACGACGATACGCAGGAGCTGGAGGAAATCGTCACCCTGTCCCCGGATAAGCGTATGTCCGTGGTCATCAGCGTGGACGAATCCGACATTCTCTCCCTGAAGCTGGATCAGCAGGCGGAGGTCACCGTCAGCTCCGTCAGCGAGGATATTCTCTCCGGCGTGGTGACGGAAATCGACAAAACCGCCTCCGACGGCGCCTACACCGCGGAAATCACGCTGGATAAGGTCACCGGGATGCTCCCCGGCATGACCGCCGAGGTGGATATCCGCATTGAGGGTGTGGAAAATGCCCTGATTATTCCTGTGGATGCCCTCCACAAGACCGCAGGCGGCGCCTTTGTGTACACCACCTATGACGAGGAGACCAAGCAGTACGGCGGTCGGGTGGATGTGGTCACCGGCCTGAGCAACGACGACTATGTGGAGATCACCTCCGGCCTGTCCGAGGGGGATACCGTCCGCTATACCGAAACCGTGGAGTTCTTCTTCTTTGGCGGTATGGGCAACATGGGCGGCGGTCAGAAGCCCAACCGCAGCAGCGGCAGCGCCATGCCGGCCATGCCTGCCGGCGGCGGAATGTCCGCCCCCCGGGGATAAGGAGCGGCCTATGATTGATATTCAGGATCTGAGCAAGGTGTATCTGGTGGGCGACGAACGGGTTCGGGCACTGGATCACGCCACGCTCCATATCTATCCCCACGAATTTGTCAGCATCATCGGCCCCTCCGGCAGCGGCAAGTCCACCCTGATGAACATCATCGGCTGTCTGGATGTGGCGGACGGGGGAAAATACCTGCTGGACGGTCTGCCCATTGAAGCCTACAGTGAAAATGAGCTGGCGCGGATCCGGAACCAGAAGATCGGCTTCGTGTTCCAGAGCTTCAACCTGATTCCCAAGCTCACCGCCGAGGAAAATGTGGAGCTGCCCCTCATCTATCAGAAGGTGCCCCGGGCAGAGCGGCAGAAACGGGTGCAGGAGGCGCTGGAACGGGTGAAGCTGCTCCACCGGGCGAAGCACCTGCCCACGGAGCTTTCCGGCGGTCAGCAGCAGCGGGTGGCCATCGCCCGGGCGCTGGTGACCCGTCCTGCCCTGATTCTGGCGGACGAGCCCACCGGCAATCTGGACTCCAAGACCTCAATGGAGATCATGGAGATTTTCCATGAGCTTCACGCCCAGGGCAATACCATCATTCTCATCACCCACGACAACGAGGTGGCAAAGCAGGCCTCCAGAGCCATTCACATTCTGGACGGCCGGATTACGGAGGTGACGCTGTCATGATGTCTTTCAAAATGGCGCTGCGTTCCATCGCCTCCAACAAAATGCGGGCAGTGCTCACCATGCTGGGCATCATCATCGGCGTCATGGCGCTGGTGGTGCTGGTGAGCCTTGTCAATGGTGCCACCAGCTCCGTCACAGGAGCCGTGGCGGATTTGGGCAGCAGCATGGTCAGCGTCACCGTTTCCGACGACAAGGGCAAGCCCATCCGGCTGGATACCCTGAACCAATGGGCGCAGGAGGAGCCGGGGCTGGGCATCATGGCCCCCTATACCACCAGCACCCTCACCGGACGGGCAAACGGCGAAACCGGCTCCGTCACGGTGTACGGCACCACCGCCGAATACTACACCATCCAGAATCAGCAGCTGGCCATGGGGCGGTTCCTGAAGCCCAGCGATGTGGAAAACAACGCCTATGTCTGCGTGCTGAACGAAACAGCCGCGGAGGAGCTGATGGGCTATGTGGACTGCGTGGGGGAGGCGGTGAGCCTGAACAATGTGCCCTTTACCATTGTGGGCGTGCTGGCCTCGGATGAGGACACCCTCACCGGCGTGCTCACCTCCGGTATGCTCATGGCCTATGTTCCCTACCCCACCCTTGTCCGGGTCAGCACCACTGCCGTCAACGACATCACCACCTTCTACATCGCCGCCCCGGAGGGGGGCACCGTGGAGGGCGCAGAGGCTGTGATGGAGGACCTTCTGATGGAACGCTTTGAGGAGGACGAGGATGCCTTCGACCTTTCCAGCCAGAATATGCTGGAGGAGGCCATGAACAACATCACCTCCGTGCTGACCATCCTTTTGGGCGGTATCGCCGCCATTTCTCTGGTGGTGGGCGGCATCGGTATTATGAACATCATGATGGTCACCGTCACCGAGCGTACCCGGGAAATCGGCATCCGCAAGGCCATCGGCGCCAGCCGGGGCACCATCCTCACCCAGTTTCTCATAGAGGCCGTGGTGCTGTGCATGATGGGCTGCGCACTGGGAATTTTCCTCAGCTGGGCCATTTTGCAGATTGTCAGCACCATTGTGGCAAGCCTGGACATCGTGTTCTATCTGGATCCCGGTGTGGTGGTGCTGGCTGTGGTGTTCTGCTTCTTCATCGGCATCATCTTCGGCCTCTACCCTGCCAACAAGGCAGCCAAAATGAAGCCCATCGATGCCCTGCATTACGGAGGATAAGCCATGGAACGGAAAAACAAAAAGCACCTGCTGCGCTGGATTGCTCTGGCTCTGGTGGTGGTGCTGCTGGCGGCCATGCCTGCCATGGCAGGCAGCGGCGAGGAGGATGACGAGCCCAAGCAGAGCATCCTCTCCGTGAAGCCGGAGCAGGGCAGCATCGACATCGCCCTGAAGGGCGGCGGTCAGCTGGCCAGCCAGAGCCCGGAGGAAATCACCATTCCGGCGGAGGTGAAGCTGACAAAATATCTGGTGAAAAACGGAGAAACTGTCGCCGAGGGCGACCCCATCGCCCGGGTGGATCGGGTCAGTGTGATGAAGGCCATCGCCTCGGTGCAGGAAACCCTGCAGTACCTGTCGGGGCAGATTGCCGATACCCGGGATGACGAAGCCCCCACCACCGTCACCGCACAGGCCGGTGGCTGGGTGAAGTACCTCTATGCCCAGGAAGGGGATGCCGTCGAGGATGTGATGCTGGAGCACGGCGCGCTGGCAATCCTGTCTCTGGACGATAAAATGACCATTACCGTGGAATGCAATACAGACCTTGCCATGGGTGATTCCGTCACTGTCCGGCTGGAAGGCGGGCAGCAGGAGAAGGGCAGGGTGGAGTCCAATCTGGAGGGGAAGCTCACCGTGGTGTTCCCCGACAACGACTACGACTCCGGCCTGACGGCTGCTGTTTTGCTGGATGGGCAGGAGCTTGGCTCCGGGGAAATCCAAATCCACAGCCCGTGGAAAGCCCTCGCCACCAGCGGCACCGTGAAGAAGGTGCAGGTGAAGGAGGGGGAAAAGCTCCCCACCGGCAAGACCATGGTGGAGCTGGAGGACACCGGACACACCGCCCAGTATCTGACCTTGCTGGATCAGCGGCAGGACTACGAGGAAATGATCCGGGATCTGTTCGTGATGTACGAAACCCAGGAGCTCACCGCCCCCTGTGACGGCATCGTCACAGGGGTGGACGAGGACGGGGCATTTCTTCTGTCCCAGACCGGAGATGCAGAAATCACCCCCATTCTGCTGGGCAGCAGCGGAGACTACCGCTTTGTGCTGCTGGGCAGTGGTGACACCGATCCTGATACCGATCCTGACACCGATCCTGACACCGATCCTGACCCTGACACCGATCCCGACCCTGTCGATCCGCCAGATCAACCGCAGTATCCCCAGACTAAAATAAGCTATCAGGGCTACTACCTTCAGGTGGTGTCCGTGGAGGGCGGCACGGTACTGGTGAAAATGGGACGCAGCTTCATACCCACCAGTCCCTATGACACCCCGGAGCCTTACGACATTGGAGGAGACCCGGTTCCCTGCGGCGAGGCATCGGTGGTGAATGCCGGTTTCCAGCCGGGGGATATCGTTGCGGTGATTACCGAGACCATCGCCACAACCATTGAAGAAGGGAATACCGTGACAGAAACCAGAACCTATGCTCAAAAGGTGGGCGGCGGCTCCGGAATGCCCGGTATGGGCGATCTGGCCGGGGCAATGGGCAGCATGGTCGGTATGATGGGAGGCGTAGGCGGCATGGGCGGCGGAACAGTCGCCACCTTTGAGCCCTATTCTCTGGAGACAATTACCGTGGCCAGCGTCACCTCCCAGAACGAAATGACCCTGGAAATTACCATCGATGAGCAGGATATTGCCAAGGTCTCCCCCGATATGGCAGCCACCGTGACGCTGGATGCCCTGCAGGGCGAGTCCTTCCCGGCAACGGTGACCTCCATCGGCGCCGAGGGCGTCAATTCCGGCGGCAGCAGCAAGTTCACCGTGGAGCTGACCCTGGAAAAGAGTGCCAATATGCTCCCGGGCATGAGCGCCAGCGCCGTGCTGCCCCTGTACCGGGCAGAGGGGGTGCTGCGGCTTCCGGCGGAGGCACTGTCCCAACAGGGAACCGAAACCATCGTCTATACCGGCTTCGATGAGGAGGGGGAAGCCCTCATAAACCCGGTAACCGTCACCACCGGCGTATCCGACGGTCAGTGGGTGGAGATTCTCTCCGGACTGTCTGAGGGCGATACCATCTGGTACGGCTACTACGACACCCTGCCCCTGTCCCTGACCCCGGACTCCGGCATCAAAGTCCGATAACCTGTCAGGGGCTGTATCACGAAAGGCAAATTGTACAAACAGAAGAACTGTCATTGCGAACCGGTAACCGATGTTACTGGCTCACAATGACAGTTCTTTCTTTTCTTCTGCACGATTTGACGAAAGGGTTCCCTGGTGAGACAGAGCCTTTTGGCAGCAGTTGTCGGTCAATGAAGAATGGCTGCTGACCGTTCACTGATTGAAGGCTGCGGAGTCGAAGGTAACGACCAGATAGTAGGTCTTATCCTCTCCCTCGTTGACTCTGTCCGTCAGCTCCTGCAAAATGGATTCGCTGCGGCCTCTCAGGTCGCTGGGCAGCGCCACATCAAAAATCAGATTGGTGTGACCCTTGCCCTGCACCATCCGAAAATCGTGGAGGGTCAGCCGGTCGTCGATGGTTTTCAGGGCGGCTCTGGCCTTCTCCTTCATCCGGGAAAGCTCAGGGTCATCGGTGACCACGGGGTCGTAGTGGATTACCAGCTGCACCTTGTGGTTAACATAACATTCCCGTTCCATGTCGTCAATCAGCTCGTGGCAGGTCAGAGGATCCTCCCGGGAATCCATCTCCACATGGAGGCTGGCAAACCGCTGGCCGGGGCCGTAGTCATGCACCATCAGATCGTGGTAGCCCAGCACCTTGGGGCAGCTCTGTATGTAGTCCACCAGCTGCCGCCGCAGCTCCGGGTTGGCACCCTCCCCCAGAATGGGGTTGATGGTGTCCCGAGCCAGATTCAGACCGCTGTGGAGAATAAAGACTGCCACCGCCAGACCTGCCACGCCGTCCACCCGGATGTTGGCATACCGCTCCAGCAGCGCAGCTCCCAGCACCGCCGCGGTGGTGATGCAGTCGTTGCGGCTGTCGATGGCGGTAGCCATCAAAGTGGTGGAGCCGATATGGCTGCCCAGACGGCGGTTAAAGACAAACATCCACAGCTTCACCAGAATGGAGGCCGCCAGAACCCCTGCCGCCACCGCGGAGAATTCCACAGCCGTGGGGTGGATGATCTTTTCCAGAGAGCTTTTTCCCAGCTCAAAGCCGATGAACAGAATCAGCACCGCCACTGCCAAACCGCTGAGATACTCAAACCGGGCATGGCCGTAGGGATGCTCCTCGTCGGCAGGCTTGCTTGCCAGCCGGAAGCCCACCAGCGTCAGAATGGAGCCGGAGGCATCCGACAGGTTGTTCAGCGCGTCGGCGGTGATGGACACGGAGCAGGACACCGTTCCCACAATGAGCTTTCCCAGAAACAGCAGCAGGTTGCATACGATGCCCGTCAGGCCGCTGAGGGTGCCGATTCTGCCCCGGACGGCGGCATCCTCCTTGTTTTCATGGTTGGGTACAAAGAGCTTTAAAAGCAGATCCGTCATAGTTATCGCCTCGTTTTTTCGTTTTGTGCTTATCGGGTTTACGCGTCAGTGCTGCAAATTGTTATTTGTGGGGATGCCCAAAGCCTCCCCTGTGTAAGGGGAGGTGGCAAAAATCTATTGATTTTTGCCGGAGGGGTTGTCAATCCCCCAGTCAGCTTCGCTGACAGCCCCCTTTACACAAGGGGGCCTTTGAGCTCACTAAATTCCAATTTATCCACCTGCTGCGTCAGGTCGATATACTTTTTTCAAAAACACACCAGGAGGAGAGCCCCTCCTGGTATAGGATATGATTATCGTTCTTCTTCGGGAACAAAGTCCAGGGTAATGGACTTGAGGTCGGTTTTCAGCTGGGTGAACTTCACCCCGGCGGACAGCATCATCCGCTTGGAGGCCAGGGTGGACATGGAGTCGGCGTACTTGTCGGAGAGGTAGTAGACCTCCTTCACACCGCTCTGGATAATGGCCTTGGCGCACTCGTTGCAGGGGAATAGCGCCACATACAGGCGGCTGCCCCGCAGGTCACGGCCGTTGGCGTTGAGAACGGCGTTCAGCTCCGCGTGCACCACATAGGGGTACTTGGTTTCGGCTCCCTCCCGTTCCCAGGGGTACTCGTCATCGGAGCAGCCCTTGGGCATTCCGTTGTAGCCGGTGGAGATGATGATATTGTCCTGTGAGACAATGCAGGCACCCACCTGGGTGTTGGGGTCCTTGCTCCGGCGAGCCGCCAGCAGGGCAATGCCCATGAAATATTCGTCCCAGTTGATGTAATCCCCACGCTTCATAACGGTTCCTCCCGGCAATTCAATTGACAATTGAAAATTGATAATTGACAATTATTGTGTCCCTTCGGGACAATTGAAAACAGGATTCGTTGACTTCGGCTGCTTTTCTTTTTTAATTCATCCCGAAGGGATTCCGCAATTGTCCATTGTCAACTGTCAATTGTCAATTCGTCAAAGCCCATCTGTATTTTTTCATTATACACAAAAACTGTGGAAATACAAGGAAAAAATCGGGGACTGGGCTGTCCCCGATTTTTGGGAATTCCTATGAAAGCTCCGCGTTCATAGGAATATTTCAAACAAATGCCAGCATCTCGCCCCTTACGGGGCAACCGATGCTGATGCATATTAAATTCCCATGCCCGACTGCTTTCCTATTTGATGGCGTATATGGATATGCATGGGAATTTAATCAAAGAAGTCCTTCAGATTGTCAAAGAACTTGCGGATTTTGGGGGTGCTCTCCATGGAGCCGTCCAGCTGCCGCAGCAGATCCTTCTGCTCCTTGGTCAGGTGGGTGGGCGTTTCCACCACCACGGTGAAGCGGTGGTTGCCCCGGCGCCGGGGATTGTTCACCTCGGGGATGCCCTTATCCCGGAGGATAAACTCCTTGCCGGTCTGGGTTCCCTCGGGGATTTCAAAGCTCACCTTGCCGTCCAGGGTAGGCACCTGAATCTGGGCGCCCAGTGCGGCCTGGGTGAAGGAGATGGGCACCTCGCACAGAACATCCCGATCCTCTCTGGTGAAGATGGGGTGGCGCTTGATGTAGATTTCCACCAGCAGATCGCCGTTGGGGCCGCCGTTGCTGCCCACGCAGCCCTCGCCCCGAACCCGGACGCTCTGACCGGCATCCACGCCGGCAGGAATCTTCACATTGACCTTGTGGGTGCGGCGCACCTTGCCCTTGCCCTTGCAGGTGGTGCAGGGGTTCTTGGTGATCTTACCCCGGCCGGAACAGCGGGGACACACCGTGGTGGACTGCATCTGCATACCCATGAAATTCTGGGTGGTACGCACCTGACCGGAGCCGCCGCACTGGGAGCAGGTCTCGATGACCCCGTCGGCGCTGCCGGTGCCGTTGCAGGCAGAGCAGTTCTCAATCCGCTGGGAGGCCACTTCCTTCTCACAGCCGAAGGCGGCCTCCTCAAAGGTCAGCTCCAGACTGGCCATCACATTTTCGCCCCGGCGGGGTGCATTCCGGGCGGCACCGCCGGAACGGCTTCCGCCGCCGAAGAACTCGCTGAAGATATCCCCGAAGTCTCCGAAGCCGCCGAAGCCACCGCCGCCAAAGCCGCCGCCATAGCCTGCGCCGCCGCCGTAGTTGGGGTCCACACCGGCAAAGCCGAACTGGTCATACCGGGCACGCTTATCCGCATCGGACAGAACCTCGTAGGCCTCGCCCACTTCCTTGAACTTGGCCTCGGCATCCTTGTCTCCGGGGTTGCGGTCGGGATGGTATTTCATGGCTGCCTTGCGGTAGGCTCTCTTGATTGTATCGGCATCGGCGCCCTTTTCGACGCCCAAAACCTCATAATAGTCGCGTTTATTTTCTGCCATTTTCCTCACCTCATATCAGTTGACAATTGACAATTGACAGTTGACAATCCTCCAAATCAATATTTGAAATACCTTCAAAGCTGTAAAAAGTGTGTCATTCCGACTGGAGCGAAGCGCAATGGAGGAATCTTCGCATTCCGTCATTGTATGCAGTACGCACAGCGGGTAAGTGCGAAGATCCTTCGACTCGCTTTCGCTCGCTCAGGATGACAAAATGGGTCGATTTCCTGTATTGTCCTTACTTTTCAACTCTTGATTCGCATTGTCAATTATCAATTATCAATTGTCAATTCACTTCACTACGCCGACAAGGGGCGGCGTTTTGCCGCCCCTTGGGCTGTTTGCAATTAGTCGACGGTCTCGTAGTCGGCATCCACCACGCCGTCATCGCCCTGATGGCCTGCCTGCTGGCCGCCCTGAGGATTGGCCTGCTGGTACAGCTTCTCGGACACGGCGTAGAAGGCCTTCTGGACAGCCTCGGTGGCCTCCTTGATGGCGGCGACATCGGTGCCCTTGTTGACTTCCTTCAGGTGGTCAATGGCGGACTGGATGGAAGATTTCTCCTCGGCGGAGAGCTTATCGCCCAGCTCGTTCAGGGTCTTCTCGGTCTGGTAGACGGTCTGGTCAGCCATGTTGTGGGTGTCCACCTCGTCCTTCCGGGCCTTATCCTCGGCGGCGTACTGCTCAGCCTCCCGGACAGCCTTGTCGATGTCCTCCTGGCTCAGGTTGGTGGAGGCGGTGATGGAGATCTGCTGCTCCTTACCGGTGCCCAGATCCTTGGCACTGACCTTCACGATGCCGTTGGCATCGATGTCGAAGGTGACCTCAATCTGAGGCACGCCGCGGGGTGCAGGAGCGATGCCGGTGAGCTGGAAGCGGCCCAGGGTCTTGTTATAGGCAGCCATCTCACGCTCGCCCTGGAGCACATGAACCTCAACGGAGGTCTGGCCGTCAGCGGCGGTGGAGAAGATCTGGCTCTTGTGGGTGGGGATGGTGGTGTTGCGGTCAATCAGACGGGTGAACACGCCGCCCATGGTCTCAATGCCCAGAGACAGGGGGGTGACATCCAGCAGCAGGATATCCTGCACATCGCCAGTCAGAACGCCGCCCTGCACGGCTGCGCCCAGAGCCACGCACTCATCGGGGTTGATGCCCTTGAAGCCCTCCTGCCCGGTGATGGACTTGACGGCCTCCTGCACGGCAGGGATACGGGTGGAACCGCCCACCAGCAGCACTTTGTGCAGGTCGCTGGGCTTCAGACCGGCGTCGGACATGGCCTGACGGACAGGCTTCATGGTGCGCTCCACCAGATCGGCGGTCATCTCATTGAACTTTGCCCGGGAGATGGTGACATCCAGATGCTTGGGGCCGGTGGCATCGGCGGTGATATAGGGCAGGTTCACATTGGTGGTGGTCATGCCGGACAGCTCAATCTTGGCCTTCTCGGCGGCCTCCTTCAGACGCTGCATGGCGACCTTGTCGCTGGCCAGGTTGATACCCTCGGCCTTCTGGAACTCGGCAACCAGATAGTCCATGATTCTCTGGTCGAAGTCGTCGCCGCCCAGATGGGTGTCGCCGGCAGTAGCCAGAACCTCGATGACGCCGTCGCCGATATCCAGAATGGACACATCGAAGGTGCCGCCGCCCAGGTCGTAGACCATGATCTTCTGGGCCTGCTCCTTATCCACACCGTAGGCCAGCGCGGCGGCGGTGGGCTCGTTGATGATACGCTTCACGTCCAGACCGGCGATCTTACCGGCATCCTTGGTGGCCTGACGCTGAGAGTCGGTGAAGTAAGCGGGGACGGTGATAACGGCCTCGGTGACGGTCTGGCCCAAATAGGCCTCGGCGTCGGCCTTCAGCTTCTGCAGGATCATGGCGCTGATCTCCTGGGGGGTGTAGGCCTTGCCGTCGATGGTGACCTTGTGGTCGGAGCCCATCTCACGCTTGATGGAAGAGATGGTGCGGTCGGGGTTGGTGATGGCCTGGCGCTTTGCCACCTGGCCCACCATACGCTCGCCGGTCT
>CAMCRV010000011.1 GCA_945877365.1 uncultured Clostridia bacterium
AATTTCCATGCAACAGCCCGGTGGGCTGTTGCGGCCGCCAGTTCAAAAACTGGCGGCAACCATACTTTTCGCCAAAGGCGAAAAGGCAATCGAATCCCTCATCCGAAAGACCTACATCACCATCAGCAGAACCACAATGATGGTGATGCTGATAACGATGGCAATGGAGTTGATGGCGCTGGACAATCCGGCGTCACAGCCCAGCTGCCTGGTAAACACCGGGGTAGCGGAGCCGATGGGGCTGAAGGCCAGAATCACCAGCGTCTGCCGGACAACCAGATCAAAGGGCAGCAGATAATAGTAGCACAGTGCCAGCACGGCGGCAATGGCATACCGGGGAACCAGCACCCGGGCGATGGTTTTGAACTGACTCTGATCTCCGGACAGCTGGAAGCCAATGCCGATGACCAGCATGGCCAGAAAGGCGTTGGCGCTGCCCACGATTTCCGCAAAGGTGAGAATGGGCTTGGGCAGCGTCCAGCCCAGCAGGTTCAGAATGGCCATGAGCAGATAGGTTAAAAAAGGCGGAATCTTCAAAGGCTCCTTCAGAATCTTCCCTACATTCAGCTTTCCGCCGTGAAGCAAAGACCGACCCAGACCATAGGAGCCGCCCATGCAGATGAAGCAGTTGCCGATGTCAAAAATACTGGTGGCAACCATACCCATGGGACCCAGAAAGCTCTGAATAAAGGGCGTAGAGAAATTGCCGATGTTGTAGCCGGTGGTGTTCACCAGCGCAAAGACCCGATCCTCCCGGCTCTGCCCACGGGACAGCAGCCAGGCCGCCGCCATGTACAGGCAGCCTCCCCCCAGACCGAAGAGCGCCAGCACCAGCAGAGCCGGATTCAGGCTCTTTCCGGAGCAGTTGGAGATGATGGCGGCAGGCAGGGTGATGCGGATGACAATTTTGGAGAGGGTGCCGAAGGCATCCGGCCCGAAGAATTCTTTTTTTCGCAGAAACCAGCCCAGTACGATGATGCCCACATAGCATCCGGCACGGGCGAGAATATCCAGCATGGAAAAACCTCCCATAAAAGCGATTGCAGATACTGTAGCACAGAAGGGCGAAAAATGCAACTTGACAGTCCAATGCTTCTATGCTACCATCGAAAAAAACAAAAAAAGGAGCGATTCAGCGTTGGAAAAGCTCATGTCTACCCTGACGGTGATGGCGCCCATTGTGGGAGCGGTGACCTTGGGTCTTATCTCCCGGAAACGGAACTGGCTGACTGAGGCCGAGAATCGGGGCTTGCAGCAGTACGCCATCCGTATCAGCCTGCCCTGTGTGGTGTTCAATTCCTGCCTGACCATGGAGCTGAACAGCGGTGCGCTGCTGTCCATGGCCATGATTCTGCCGGTTCTGCTGGTTTGCTGCCTGTGGTCGTTCCGCGCCAGAGGGGGCAAATATCCATACCATAACCTGCCTATGCTGTTTTCGGCGCAGGAGACGGGGATGATGGGCATTCCCCTGTTTATCACCCTGTTCGGGGCTTCGGAGGCCTACCGCATGGGAGTTCTGGATCTGACCCAGGCCGTGATTGCCTACCCGGTGCTGGCTATCCTCACCGCCCCGGCAGGGGAGGATGTTTCCGCCGGGAAGATGGCGAAAAACCTGATGAACATTCTCAAGTCCCCCTTCCTGATTATGAGCCTGCTGGGACTGTTCCTGAATCTGTGCGGAGCCCGGGAGCTGCTGGCTCGGGTGGGACTGCTAGGTGCCGTCACGGGGACGGCAGAGTTCCTGTCCCGGCCTCTGACCACGGTGATGCTCTTCAGCGTGGGCTTTACCTTCTCCCTGTCGGCGGAGAACCGCAGCCAGATTCTCAGGCTGTCTGTGGGGCATTTTCTGGCATTCGGGCTGTATGGACTGGCGGTGCAGGGGGTTCTGCTGCTGATTCCTTCCGTGGACAGCCTGACCCGTTGGGTGATGGCTCTGTACTTTACCCTTCCTTCCAGCTACCTGGCAGCAGGACTGGGAAAAAATTCCCGGGAGGGAGCCATTGCCTCCGGCGTCAGCTCCATCACCACGGTGCTGTCCTTGCTGGCCTTCTGTGTCATCGCCGGGCTGGCGGCATAGGATATGCCAGTAAGCTGACAAATTGTTATTTGGCGGCGAGTCGCCGCTGACAATGCGTTACGGACTGCGGGTAGACAATCCACATCCTTTGGGCCCCTCGACCGGAACTGCGTAGGTTATATAGAATAGACCACCACCGCAAAAACGAACCGGGCGTGCCCTAAGGATAGAAAGATTACCACCTGGGCGAAGGCTCGCATTGCCCGTGGGGGCATCCCCACAAATTCCAATTTGTCGCTCTGCCGACTGACACCGATATGCACAACATCAATTACCAAAGGAGGGAGATTCTGTGGAACTTGGTGAAAAACTGCGGCTGGCTCGGATCGAGGCCAACCTGACCCAGAGCGCCCTCTGCGGCGATACCATCACCCGAAATATGCTGTCCCAGATCGAGCATGGCACCGCCCGTCCCTCCATGGCCACCCTGAAAATTCTGGCTGCCCGGCTGGGAAAGCCCATGAGCTATTTTTTAGAGGAGGATGCCCTCCTCTCCCCCAACTGCCAGCTGATGGAGCAGGCGCGGGCACTCCACGATGCCAAGCAGCCTCAGGCCGTCTTGGAAATTTTGAAGGACTACCGGGAACCGGACACCGTCTATGACCGGGAAAAAGCCCTTCTGCAGTGTCTTGCCCGGCTGGATCTGGCGCAGGATGCTCTGGCTCAGCAGCGCTGCCCCTATGCCGCCGAGCTTCTGTCTCAGGAGCTTCCGGAATCTCTCTACTGTCGGGAGCTTCTGGATCGCCGCCGCAGTTTTCTGATGGCGCAGCTTCCCCAGCGGCACCGGAAGGCGGAGCAGGTACTTCCCTCTCTGGACGACGAGCTGATTCTCCGGGCATCGCTGGCTATAAACCGCCGGGATTTCCCCCGGGCCGGGGCGCTGCTGGAAGCCATGGAGGAAACCTCCTCCCCCAGATACTGTCTGCTCATGGGTCAGGTACTCGTGTCCCGGAAGGACTATGCCGCAGCGGCGAAGCTCCTTGGCCATGCCGAAGGGGACTTCCCAGAGCAGACCGCCCCCCTGCTGGAGCTGTGCTACCGGGAGCTGGAGGATTTCAAAATGGCCTATCACTATGCCTGCAAGCAAAAATGACAAAGCGAAGCCCTCTGTTCAAAATGTCCTTTCAAAAGTCGAACAAAATAAAAGAAAAGCTGTCATTCCGAGCCATCCCGAAGGATGGCGTGGGAATCCGTTCTCCTTCTAAATGTCAACCATCCGAACATTTCAAAGGGACGCGGATTGCCACGCCAGTGTGCGCACTGGCTCGCAATGACAGTTCTTCTATTTATGCACTTTTCTATTCGTGAGACGCCTAATACTTTGGGCATCAAGGAGCCACGGTCTCGGCAGTGGTTTCTGCCTCCGTGGGCGCCTGGGTAGGCTCCGTTGCGTATTTCTCCGGGTGGAAGGCCAGATCGTAGTAGTATTCCTCCCGAGCCTCGTACTGGCCTTTCAGGTATTCCTGACAGGCTGTCAGGCCTTCGCCCACAATAGCCATGGTGCGGTCATAGGAGTTTTCCGCGGCGGTAGCATGGTATTCCTGGAAGTTCATCCAGCTGGTCCACTCGTCTCTGCGCTCCATGTCCAGGGGCATGATGTTGTACTCGTTTCCGGTGCCGTCGCTGCGGCGGTAGACCCACAGGGGCAGCAGATCCGTGCTTTCCAGATAGACGGTGCCGTCGGAATACTTGGAGAAGGTAATACTGAACAGCACGCCGTCCTCGGTATGGGCAGTAGCGATGGCGCTGAGGTTGCCCTGCCGCTGGTTGGAAACCGCGTTGCCCATGGAATAGAGGCAGACCATCTTATGATCCTCGTCGGTGGTACTGGAAATCAGATCCATGGGCTGCACCACATGGGGGTGGCCGCCGATGAGCACATCCACGCCCAGATCGCAGATCTTCTGTGCCATCTTCTTCTGGGTCTCATTGGCCTGAAGCTGGTATTCGGTGCCCCAGTGCAGATACAGGACGGTGGCTTCGGCACCGTCGGCCTTCATCTCTTCCAGCCGGGTACGCAGCTCGGCATAGAAGGTATCCAGCGCATTGTAGTCGAAGCAGTTGATGAGGGGCGCATCCTCCGCCTTCACCGGCAGGCCATTCAGCGCTACCCGGTCGGCGTTGGAGTCCGTCTCGTAGGTATAGCAGATCATGCCGATGTTGATGCCGTTGACCTCTTCCACAATATAGTGCTTATCCTCTGCATTTTCCACAATGCCCAGCGGAATCAGGCCCTTGTCCTGAATCACCTGCATGGTGCGGTGCATACCCACGGAGCTGGTATCGTAGCTGTGGTTGCTGGCGTTCAGCAGAATATCAAAGCCGGCATCCTTAGCCCCGTCCACAAGGGCATCCGGGCAGTTGAAATTAGGATAGCCGGAATAGGAATAGCCATTGTCCGTACTGCACAGGGTGGTCTCCAGGTTTGCCACCGCCAGATCCGCATCCATGGTGTACTCCGACAGATAGCGGAAAATGGATTCAAAATCATAGCTGCCGGACTTATAGCCGGTGTCGATGACGGGCTTGTGCATCAGCAGGTCACCGGTGGAGACGATGGTGGCCGTGGATACCACATGCTCAGGGGTGGGCAGGGTGGTTTCCGGAGGCTCCGTCTCCGTAGGCGCAGGGCTCACAGTCGGCAGTGTGGTCTGGGAGGTGCCGGGCTTGACCTGCACCCGCTTGTCGGTGATGTCCAGACACAGCTTGATCATCAGGGCTGTGCCGGCAATCATCAGCAGCATCAGAATGACCAGAAAAACAATCAGGCCGGTATGTCTGCGGGGGGGCTTGTTGGGATTGGGCATAGGTTGTCCCTCCTTATATGAAAGAATCTGTTAAGTAGTGAACGGCGCGGACATTTTCTCCGCCGCTGGTGTAAATTCTGGGCACCCGGCGGCTGATTCCGCACACAAACTCGTAGTTGAAGCTGTCCGCCGCAGCGGCAATTTCCTCCATGGTGATGGCTTCCTCCCCATATTTCCCCACCAGAACCACCTTGTCATTGATGGCAACATCAGGGATATGGGTCACATCCACCATCATCTGATCCATGCAGATTCTGCCCAGAATGGGAGCCTTCTGACCCCGGATCAGCACATGGAATTTTCCGGACAGGCTTCTGCGGTAGCCGTCTGCATAGCCCACGGGGATGGTGGCCACAACGGTGGGCCTGGTGGTTTTGTAGGTGGCGCCGTAGCTGATCTCCCGCCCCGGCTCCAGCGTTTTCACATGGGTCACCCGGCTGAGCCATTGCAGGGCAGGCTCCAGCTCCAGCCGCTCCTGAGGCACCTCGTCGCTGGGATACATACCATAGGTGATGATGCCGGAGCGAACCATCTCATAATGGGTGGAGAAATTCATAATTCCGGCGGAATTGTCCAGATGGCGGATGGGAATCTCCAAGCCTCTGTCCTTCAGCATCCGGTCAAAGGCCACAAACCGCTCCTCCTGAGCCCGGGAGCGTTCCAGATCCGCAGCATCAGCGGTAGCGAAGTGGCTGAACAGTCCCTCAATCCGCAGTCCCGGCAGCTTGGCAATGGCGGCGCAAATGTCGGCATCCGCCTCGGTGGCCTGAAAGCCGATCCGGCTCATGCCGGTATCCACCGCGATATGCAGGGGCGCAATGACTCCCTCCTGCTGGGCAGCCTGAGACAGAGCCACGGCATCCTCATACCGGTAAATGGTAGGGCGGATGGCGTTGCGGACTACCACCGGGAAGGTGGGCACCGGGGTGTGGCCCAAAATCAGAATCGGGGTTTCCAGTCCTGCCTGCCGCAGCTCCATGGCCTCCAAAATGGAACTGACACCAAAAAAGGCACATTTTTTTTGCAGCAGCCGGGCAATCTGAACCGCGCCGTGACCATAGGCATCCGCCTTGATCACCGCCAGAATGGGCACGCCCACCTTCTGCCGAACCCGGTCAATATTCCGTTCGATGGCATCCAGGTCGATTTTCACCCGGGTATTGTCGTAATACAAGCCGTATCATCTCGCTTAGACATAGTTTTTTAGATTCTACCACAAATCCCGGAAAAAGTAAACCGAAAAACCATGCAAACCCGCGGTGTTCACAGAAATATAAAAAACCGGAGAGGAAAACTTCCTCTCCGGCAATTTTAAAAAGATACAATCAGGCCATAACGGTTCCATCGGGGTGGAACAGAGGCAGCTTTTCCAGATAGATGAGGTCGGGACGCTCCTGAGCGTCGCCCTCGGCAAGAATCGCCATGCGGCCGCAAATCTGTCCCCCGGCCTTCTCCACCAGGGCTTCCAGCGCCTTCAGGCTCTCGCCGGTGGAGATCACATCGTCCACCACCAGAATCCGCTTGCCCTGCATCAGAGCTGCATCGGCACCGTCCAGATAGAGCTTCTGCTCCTTGGCGGTGGTGATGGACTGGACGCTGACGCTGAAAATGTCCCGCATATACAGCTTGGGACCCTTCCGGGCCAGGATGTACTTGGCATCGCCGTGCTGACGGGCCATCTCGTGGGCCAGCGGAATGCCCTTGGCCTCTGCGGTGATGATGTAGTCATACTCCGGTGCCTTCTTCAGCAGCTCCCGGGCGCAGGCTACGGTAAGCTCCTGATCACCGAAAATCACAAAACCGGCAATGGAAAGGGTGTCGTTTACAGGGCAGATGGGCAGCTGCCGCTGCAGACCTGCCACATTCATGGTATAATACATGGGAAAACCCTCCTTCTCTTTTTTCCGTTTCGTGCTGATCGGGCTAAAGCAGCAGCGAGACAAGTTGGAATTTGTGGGGATGTCCAAAGCCTCCCCTTACACAGGGGAGGTGGCAAAAATCTATTGATTTTTGCCGGAGGGGTTGTCAATCCCCCAGTCAGCTTCGCTGACAGCCCCCTTTACACAAGGGGGCCTTTGACCTCGCCAAATTCCAATTTATCTCTCTGCTGAGTCAGTCCGATCTGCATTTACAGTTTTATTATACTCTGCGCCCCAAAAATGTCAAGGGACTGCAAATCCCTTCTTTCCCTTGCCTTTTTGGCTCATTGGGGCTATAATACCGAAAAAGAAAGGAAGGATTTGCCCATGAAACAGCTTTATTCTGTTATCCGGCAGAACACCGTTCTGAACCGGATCTTCTTCGCCGTGATTCTGCTCTGCGCCGGAATTCTGGTTATCCGGGTCATTCTGACCATTCTGCGCAGAGCCCTGCAAAAATCAAACCTCGCCAATGGAGCTCACCGCCTGATCTCCTCTCTGGCAAGCGTTGCCCTGTATGTGCTGCTGGGGCTGATTGTGGCCTCCTCCCTGGGCATCGATGTGACGGGCATCGTGGCTCTGGCCAGTGTGCTGACCCTGTCGGTTTCTCTGGCGCTGCAAAATATGCTGGCCAATGTCATCGGCGGCTTTACCCTGCTTTCCACCCATCCCTTCCGCGCCGGGGACTTTGTGGAGATTGCAGGCCAGTCCGGCACCGTGCAGGAGATCAACATGAGCTACACCACCCTGCTGACCCCGGACAACAAGCAGATTTCCATTCCCAACAGCGCCGTGGTGGCCGCCCAGATTGTCAACTACACCAGCGCCGGAACCCGCCGGGTGGAAATCCCTGTCAACGCCGGCTATACTGCCCCGGTGCAGAAGGTTCTGGACGCGCTGGTGCAGGCCGGAACCGCGGACAATGTACTGCTGAGCCCGGCCCCCTCCGCTGTCATCACCGGCTACGGCGACAGTGCCATTGGCTATTGCCTCCGGGTGTGGGTCAAGGCCGAGGACTACTGGGATGTGTACTACGCCCTCCAGCAGCGAATCAAGGAGGTATTCGACCAGCAGGAAATCGAGATGACCTATCCCCATCTGAATATCCACATGAAGTAAAAATCAGGTGCCTTTTAGGCACCTGATTTTTTATGATCTTAGAAAATGGGCACCACTGCGCCGGAGTAGGTGTTGTTGATGAAGGTCTTGACCTCATCGCTGAGCAGAGCCTTCTTCAGAGCCTGCAGCTTCTCGGAGTTCTCGTTGCCTTCCTTCACCACCAGAATGTTGGCGTAGGTCTGGGCGGAGACAGAAGCGGCATCCTCAGCAGCGATGGCATCGGTACCGGCGTTCAGACCGGCCAGCAGAGCGTAGTTGCCGTTGATAACCGTCAGAGCCACGGAGTCCCGGACACCGGCGATCTGAGCGGCTTCCATCTCAACAATTTCCAGATTCAGGACATTCTCAGCGATGTCCAGCACGGTGGCATCCATGCCCACGCCGTCCTTCAGCTTGATGAGACCCTGAGCCTCCAGCAGCAGCAGTGCGCGGGCGCGGTTGGAGCCGTCGTTGGGAATGGCAATCTTATCGCCCTCAGCCAGATCGGCGATGGAGGACTTGGTGCCGGCGTAGATGCCGAAGGGCTCATAGTGGACAGAAGCGATGCTCACCAGATGGGTGCCGTTCTCGGCGTTGAAGGTGTCCAGATAGGGCTGATGCTGGAAGTAGTTGGCATCCAGCTCGCCGTCCTCCACCACATTGTTGGGGACAACATAGTCGGCGTACTCGGTGACCTTCAGGGTGTAGCCCTCCTTGGCCAGAACCTCACCGGCCACAGCCAGAATCTCGGCATGGGGCGTGGGGGATGCAGCCACGGTGATGACCTTGTCATCCGCGGACTTGCCGCAGCCTGCCAGCAGGCCGAAGCACAGGACAACTGCCAGAACGATAGAAATGGTCTTTTTCATAATGTTACTCTCCTTTTCTTTATTTATAACTTGGATGAAATACATCCTTGCTAACTACGATTGCGCAGCCGCTTGTCGCAGACAGCTGCCAGCTTGGTTCCGGCGGACTGGAAGATCTGAACCAGAATAATCAGGCCGATGACCGCCGCCCACATGACGATGAACTTGAAATTATAGTAGCCATAGTTGATGGCCAGCTTGCCCAGGCCGCCGCCGCCCACGATACCGGTCATGGCGCCGTAGCCAAGGATGGTGCCGATGGTGATGGCCGCGCCGGACAGCAGGCTGGGCACTGCCTCGGGAAGCAGAACCTTTCGGACAATCTGCCAGGCGGAGGCACCCATAGACTGGGCGGCTTCAATGACACCGTGGTTGACCTCTCTCAGGCTGGTCTCCACCATTCTGGCCACCAGCGGGAAGGCCGCCACCACCATGGGGGCAATGGTTGCCGGGGTGCCCACCTTGGTGCCCACGATGAGCTTACTCAAGGGCAGGGCGATGATGAACAGGATCAGGAAGGGGATACTTCTCAGCAGGTTAATCACACCGTTGAGCAGCGCCATCACCCAGCCGGGCAGAGGGCGGATTCCGTCCTTTTCTCCGGTGACCAGCAGCACACCCAGGGGCAGGCCAATGGCATATGCGAAAACCACTTCCAGCAGCAGAGAATACAGGGTCTCCCAGGTGGCGAAGCTATACTCGCTGGCAATGATTTGCAGCTGCTGCGCCACCTTGGCTGCATCCGAAAACACATCAAACATTTACCGCACCTCCTCTGCCGTAACGCCCTCGTGGTCGTTTAAGTAATCCAGCACTCTGCGCTTGTCCTCCCGGTTTTCCGGCAGGCTCACCAGCATGGTGCCGAAGGCTTTTCCGTTGATGTTCCGGGTGTCCGCCCCCAGAATGCTGACCTTGATGCCCAGATCCATGGCCACGGAGGCGATGATGGGCTCCTCGGAGGCATTGCCGTTGAAGGCAATCCGAGCCACGGGGCCGTCCTCCTCGGAAACGGGCAAGGCACTCTCCGGGCTCACCAGACGGCGGCCGGCCTCGGACTGGGGATTGCTGAACACGCTTTCCACCTCGCCGATTTCCGCCACCCGTCCGGCATCCAGAATCGCCACCCGGTGGCAAATCTGCTCAATGACGGACATCTGGTGGGTGATGATAATCACTGTGATTCCCTTTTCCCGGTTGATTTTTTGCAGCAGCTTCAGGATGGAGTCCGTGGTGGTGGGATCCAGAGCGGAAGTTGCCTCGTCGCACAGCAGCACCTCCGGGTCGGAGGCCAGTGCTCTGGCGATGGCAATGCGCTGCTTCTGTCCGCCGGACAACTGCACGGGATAGGCGCTGGCCTTATCCGGCAGACCCACGGTTTCCAGCAGCTCTGTGGCCCGCTTCCGGGCCTCCTTCCGGGGCACCCCAGCCAGCTCCATGGGGAAGCAGATATTGTCCAGAGCATTGCGCTGATCCAGCAGGTTGAAGCTCTGGAAGATCATGGAGATTTTTCTGCGCTGGAGCCGCAGCTCCTTCTCCTTCAGGCTGGTGAGATCCTTGCCGTGGAACAGCACCGCACCCTCATTGGGATTTTCCAGCAGGTTGATGCAGCGAACCAGGGTGCTCTTACCGGCACCGGACAGGCCGATGATACCGAAAATCTCCCCGGGCTTCACGGAAAGGGACACATTTTGCAGTGCGGCAACCTGATTGTCTCCGGCACCGAAGCGTTTGGACAGGTTTTGAATTTCAATAATGGATTCCAAAAGTTTCCCTCCTAACAAAAAAGTCCTTGTGCTTATGAAAAGCACAAGGACGGAAAAAACCGTGTTACCACCTTGTTTCACAGCTCCCTCACGAAAGCTGCCTCAGGGAGTACCAACATACTCCTGCGCGGTAATGGGCGCACCCATCGCAGACTACCTATCGCCTGCGCAGCTCCGAGACCATGTTCGGCTTCCCTATCCGTACCCCATTCCACCAACCGGGGCTCTCTGAACGACATCCGGAAGCGTACTCTTCTCTTCACAGCCTTATCAAATGTTGAGGCCATTGTACATGACTTTTGACCATTCGTCAACCCATTTTTCAAAAATTTTTAAAAAAATGTACGCCTGATATGTTTTTTTGTAATCCATAGGCGCACAGTTTTTGTCCAATACCCTGCAAAAAATCAGGAAATTCCCTGAATATCCACGGTTTCCAGAACATCCTGCCCCCGTTCTGTCAGGCCAATGCTGCCGCAGATGGGATAGCGCTCCATCATGGGATGGGTGTAATTCTGAAGGGGCTTGGAAAAATCGATGTCAATGAGCCCCTTCTTTTCCAGGCACTGCAGAGCCAGACTGTACTCGTACAGCCGGGAAGGCTCCGCATCCGGGTAGACAAACACCGGATCATCTGCCTTGCGCAGCACCGGCAGGAAGGCATACTGCCAGAGCGTCTGCAAAAGATTCAGCTCCAGCTCCGTGATTTCCAGAGAATTGCCGCAGCCGCCGCAGGAGCCTCCGCCGCAGCCGCCGCAGGAGCCTCCGCCGCAGCCGCCGCAGGAGCCTCCGCCGCAGCCGCCGCAGGTTTCACAATTTCCATTGCAGCCCATGTCAGTTATCCTCCTTAAAGTGTGTTTCCGCATATTTTTTCAGCGCCTCAAAGGACTCGTCCGAGACGGCGTGCTCCAGCCTGCAGGCATCTGCCGCCGCAGTTTCCGGGCTGACGCCGATTGCCGTCAGGACACGGGTGAGCAGCGTATGCCGGGCATAGATCTTCTGCGCTTTCTCTGCTCCCCGCTCCGTCAAAACCAGTGTTCCGTCGGCTTCCACGGTAACATAGCCTTCTTTTTTCAGAATTCCCACGCCCCGGGAAACACTGGGCTTGGAATAGCCCAGATAGTCGCTGACATCCACCGAACGGGCATTTCCGTTTTTTTGAATCAGAACATAGATGGCCTCCAGATACATTTCCCCAGATTCCTGCATACTCATGGTACCGCCCCCTTTCTGTCTTTTCTGTAGGATACCACATCCGGGCCGGAATTACAAGCAAAATGGAACCGCCGAAGCGGCTCCATTTTCCGGTTTTCTATTTTTTCGCCAGAGATATCACAAGTCCGGTGCATCCGAACAGCCCCAGCGCGTTGGGAATCACCATCAGATAGTTTGCAAAGTCTGTCAGCTCCCAGACAAGATCCGAGGACATCACCGTTCCCAGGAAGATGAATATCAGAGCAATGATCGTGTAGACCTTTGTGCCGCCGGCGCCGAACAGATAGTTGACATTGATCTTGCCAAAGAGATTCCAGCCCAGTATGGTGGAAAACGCGAAGAAGAACAGAGATACTGCAACAAACATGGCTCCGAACCGTTCTCCCAGCACCGTGCCGAAGGCCGTCTGCGCCAGATTGGTCTTGCCCAGGGTCTGGGTAATCGCACCGGTATAGCCACCTGCCAGCGGGCCGTCAGGGGTGTACAAGGTGGCAATGATCACCAGAGCGTTCAGGGTCAGCACCACAAAGGTGTCGATGAACACCGAGGCCACCGCCACGGCGCCCTGATCGTGGGGACAGGAGACATTGGCCAGGGCGTGGGCATGGGGTGTGGAGCCCATACCGGCCTCATTGGAGAACAGTCCACGCTTGGCACCCTGACTGATGGCAGTCTTGATGGCCGCACCCACTGCGCCGCCGATGATGGCCTGCGGTGCAAAGGCATAACGGAAGATCATACCGAAGGCAGCAGGCAGAAACCGGATCCGAACCACCAGCACAATCAGGCCACCCAGCAGGAAAAGTGCTGCCATGATAGGCACCAGCTTTTCTGTGACGGAGGCCAGTCTCTGGGTTCCGCCGATGAAGATGAACCCACAGATCACCACAAGAGCGGCCCCCACAATCCAGGAGGGAATGCCAAAGGCATTTTCAATGGTGGAGCCGATGGAGTTGGACTGCACCATGCAGCCGAAAAACCCCAATGCCAGCGTAATGGCAAGGGCAAAGAAACCTGCCAGAAATCTGCCGAATTTCCCCCGATAAGCCGTTGTAATGTAGTAGACGGGGCCGCCCATGATTTCCCCATCCGGTGTAGTGACCCGGGTCTTCTGCGCCAGCACTGCCTCGGCATAGATGGTGGCCATGCCCAGGAAGGCAATGATCCACATCCAGAAAATAGCGCCGGGGCCGCCGGTGAGAATGGCTCCGGAGGCGCCTACGATATTGCCGGTACCCACCTGTGCGGCAATGGCAGTTGCCACCGCCTGAAAGGAGGACATACCGCTTTTCTGCTTCTCCCCTTTCAGACGCATTCCGCCGAAAATGCTTTTCATGCCCTGAGAAAATGCCCTGATCTGGATAAACCGGGTTTGGAAGGAGAACCAGAGTCCCGCACCCACCAGCAGAACCACCAGAATGTAGTCTGACAGGTAGGCATTCAGCGTTTGTACAATTGGCAAAAGTGTGGTGTTGATTGCTTCCATAAAACTGCCCCTTTCTGCTGCGCCGGAAGACGGAGATTATCCGATACCGGTAGATTCTATGTGGCAGTCGGCGGACACATTCCTCATTGTCTTGGGAAGCTCTGATAAAATCGGCAAGAGTTGGCGGCAGAAAAGCGGCCGTCCAGCCGCAGGCGATTTGATCAGAGTTTCCCGAAAAGAAAATGGGAGCCGCTTCCGCGGCTCCCAGAGGAATCCTTCGTTATGGCTATTCGAGAAATTACTGCTTCTGCTTGGTCTTCATGAGAGCGACCACCAGACCGCTGCAGCCCAGCAGGCCCAGAACGTTGGGCAGAACCATCAGGTAGTTGGCGAAGTCGGTCAGCTCCCAAACCAGGTCGGAAGACATGCAGGTGCCCAGGAAGATGAATACCAGGCCGATGATGGTGTAGACCTTCACGCCCTTTTCACCGAACAGATAGTTGACATTCACCTTACCGAACATATTCCAGCCCAGAATGGTGGAGAATGCGAAGAAGAACAGAGCCACAGCGACGAACATTGCACCGCCCTTGGCACCGAAGACAACGCCGAAGGCGCTCTGTGCCAGGTTGGTCTTGGTGAACAGCTCAGCAGCGGGGCCAACATAGCCGCCGGCCAGAGGGCCGTTGCCTGCGTACAGGGAAACGATGATAACCAGAGCGTTCAGGGTCAGCACCACGAAGGTGTCGATGAACACACCGGTGATAGCCACGGTGCCCTGCTCATGGGGGCAGGAGACATTGGCCAGAGCGTGAGCGTGGGGAGTAGAACCCATACCGGCTTCGTTAGAGAACAGGCCGCGCTTTGCGCCCTGAGAAATAGCGATCTTAAGAGCAGCACCGACGCCGCCGCCGATGATAGCCTGAGGAGCAAATGCATACTTGAAGATCAGGCCGATAGCCTCGGGGAGATACTTGATCCGGACAACCAGAACGATGACAGCGCCCAGCAGGAAGGCAGCAGCCATGATGGGAACTATCTTCTCGGTAACGGAGGCCAGTCTCTGAGTGCCGCCGATGAAGATGAAGCCGCAGATGACAACCAGAACGATACCGACGACCCAAGCGGGGATGCCGAAAGCGGTCTGGATGGTGGAGCCGATGGAGTTGGACTGCACCATGCAGCCGAAGAAGCCCAGAGCCAGAGTGATGGCCAGAGCAAAGAAGCCAGCCAGGAACTTGCCCAGCTTGCCCTTGAAAGCATGAGTGATGTAGTAAACGGGACCGCCCATGACCTCGCCGCTCTCGGTCTTGACGCGGGTCTCCTGAGCCAGAACTGCCTCAGCGTAGATGGTAGCCATGCCCAGGAAGGCGATGACCCACATCCAGAAGATAGCACCGGGGCCGCCGGTCAGGATAGCACCGGAAGCACCGACGATGTTGCCGGTACCGACCTGAGCTGCAATAGCAGTGGCCAGAGCCTGGAAAGAGGACATACCGCTTTCATGCTTCTTGCCGTTCAGAGTCAGCTTGCCGAACACATTGCGCATACCTTCGCCGAAGCAGCGCACCTGAACGAACTTGGTCTTGAAGGAGAACCACAGGCCGGTGCCCACCAGCAGGAACACCAGAATGTAGTCAGACAGGTAGGCGTTCAGAGTCTGAATCACGGGAAGAACAGTGGCGTTTAAGAAATCCATAAATTACCCTCCTAAAATATTGATTCCTCTTTTTTCTTCATGCACTGTTTGTTTTCCTGGGGACTGCAGGGAAATCTCAGGCATGGTGTGCATGATTACCATTGATAGACACCTGATAATTTCCCTGAACCGTTGTTATATTACCATAATTCTGAGCTTTATTCAATATAGATTTGTGCTAAATAACGGTTTTCGAAACATTTTTATCGATATAGCCAATTATGTCTTTCCTTTTCTGTGCAACCATCCAAAATTTTCATTGGTATTCCGAATATTATGCTTTTCCAGCGCATTTTCAGAATGGAATTGTAGATTTTTCGACTCCGGTGTGCTATGCTTTTAGCAAGGGGAACCCCCTGCCATTCTGTAAGACAGAGAGGAAACGCCATGCCGCGGATTTCGACCAAGGAAAACAAGAATATTTATCACCAGACCAGAGAAAGCCTGGGTCTGACCCGGGAGAGCGCCAGCGAGCTTTTACAGACGCTTTCCCCGGAGCGGATCGAAAAAATTGAAAATGAGCGCTGCCTGCCCCACCCCGATGAGGTGCTGCTGATGGCAGAAAAATACCGTCAGCCCAGCCTGTGCAATTTCTACTGCGCCAATCAATGCCCCATCGGGCAGCAGTATGTCCCGGAAATCACCATCAAGGATCTGTCCCAGATTGTTCTGGAGATGCTGGCTTCCCTGAACAGCGTCCAGCGCAGCCGGGATCGGCTCATTGAGATTACGGTGGACGGTCAGATCGCCCGGGATGAGATTCAGGATTTTATCCAGATTCAGCAGGAGCTGGAACGGATTTCCATCTGCGTGGAGACCCTGCAGCTGTGGTCGGAGCAGATGCTGGCCACCGGCAAAATTGACCCCCAGCTCTATCAGGCCTGTAAGGAGGCTCAGGAAGGGTAATTTTCCCCGCAGGGAGAAAACACCCCGGCTATTTTGCGGAAAGAATCCTTTATTTCCCTCCCCTCCCGGCGTACAATAGAATTGTAAAAACCAAAGGGAGGGAACCGCATGGGACCGAAGGAACGGGTTATGACCATTCGCCTGATGAACCATCTGGAAAAGCAGCCCGGGTACGCCCGGGTTCTGGGGGTTCATACGCTCTATCATGGGAAGTCCCCGGCCTGCGCCGGGCTTTCCCGCCCCACAAATATCAGGAGGTAACGATATGAATTATGAAATCAAGGGCGGCAGCTTTCCCGTTGTGATCTGCAATCTGGAAAACGGGGAGAAAATGATCACGGAAAAGGGCTCCATGGTCTGGATGAGCCCCAATATGCAGATGCAGACCCATGGCGGCGGCTTGGGGCGGATGTTTTCCAAGGCCTTCACCGGGGAGAGTATGTTCCAGAACACCTATACCGCGAGCGGTGCCGGTATGATCGCCTTCGGCTCCAGCTTCCCCGGTCAGATCAAGGCGGTTACCATCGCCCCGGGGCAGGAGATGATCGTCCAGAAAAGCGCTTTCCTGGCCTCGGAGGCAGGGGTGCAGCTTTCCCTCCACTTCCGCAAAAATCTGGGGGCAGGTCTCTTCGGTGGCGAGGGCTTCATTATGCAGCGGCTCTCCGGCAGCGGCACCGCCTTTGTGGAGATCGACGGCTCTCTGATCGAGTACGACCTGAAGCCCGGGCAGAAGATTGTGGTGGACACCGGCAATGTGGCAGGGTTTTCCGTGGGAGTGCAGATGGAGATTCAGCAGGTGCCCGGTGTGAAAAATGTGCTGCTGGGGGGCGAGGGGCTGTTCAACACCGTCCTCACCGGCCCCGGACGGGTGTGGCTTCAGACCATGCCCATCAGCAATGTGGCTGCCTCCATCCGTCCCTACATCCCCACCGGGAACAATGGGTAGGCCGCCATGGAACAAGAGATGCAGAAGGAAGCCTGCCAGCTCTGGGTGGACAGCTGGAACAGAATTTTCTCCTTCCAGCAGAGGCTGGGCTTTGATGCCATCCGTTTCGAAACCCATCAGGCCATGATGGAGTATGTATTTCAAATGAGCCAGACCGGATACCGGATTCAGTAGGCTCGTTTCAGGAAAGGAAGAGACACTATGAAAACTGCTTCGGAATTTCGTGCCATTGCCAGAGATGCCCTCCGGGGGCGGTGGGGGCTTGCCGTTCTCACCGGCCTTGTGGCCGTGCTGTTGGGCGGCCCCGTGGGGGACGCGCCCACGGTAAACTGGCAGATCAATGCATCTGCTCTTTCTGCCGATTTGAATGAGGCTGGCCAAACCATTTTCTCCACGGATGCCCTGTTTGGCTCCTGGACCACCGGGATGCTGCGGAGTATGGCTGTTTTTCTCCTGCTGGCCGTCCTGTTCTTTCTGGTGCTGGGCTGCGTCATTGGCGTAGGCTACTCCCGGTTTAATCTGGAGCTGGTGGATCGCCGGGAGCCGGCCTTTGGAAATCTGTTCCAATACTTCCCCCACTGGGGCAACGCTGTCCTCACCAGGCTGCTGAAGGGCTTATACATCTTTGCCTGGACACTGCTGCTGGTGATTCCCGGCATCATGGCCTCCTTCAGCTACGCCATGTCCGATTTCATTCTGGCGGAAAACCCGGAGATGGACCCCAGCCAGGTTCTCGCCCGCTCCAAGGCCATGATGGCAGGCAACCGCTGGCGGCTGTTCTGCCTGCAGCTGAGCTTCATCGGCTGGGCAATCCTGTGCGCCTTTACTTTGGGCATCGGCAATCTGTGGCTGCGCCCTTACCGGAGCGCCGCCACCGCCGCCTTCTACCGGGAGGTGTCCGCGGGACAGCGCCCCGGATGTGAATTCTGATAAACCCTGAAAAACTGCAAACCCCTCCAGTTTGAGCCAAAAGGCTCAAACCGGAGGGGAATTTTATAGATATCCGGGTACCGGCAAGAAGGGTATCCAGTATCGCTGCCACGAAGGGGGCATTCCATGCTGACGGATCTAACGAAGCAGGCAGATAATTTGAAATTCAGTTGAGGGGAATTGCCGATGGCAATTCCCCTCGCGTGGTTTCATTGGATATCGGGAATCGGTTTAGCCCCATGCGCGCTTTGCGGCATGGCTTACATAGCCTTCGCCCATGAGCTGTGCCTTGAACACCGTCTCCAGCTCCGACACATCCCAGCAGAAGCCCGTGCCCGGCTCACGCTGGATGCGAGCCACAGGCTGGGGATAGAGATAGCGGTCGATTTTACTGGAGGATTTGACGCCGAACACTTCACCGCTGATGTAGCCGCCGGCCTCAGCAGAGAGGAAAGCGAAGAAGGGGCCCAGATTGATGGGGTCGCCGTGGTCATCCTCCACTACCTTCAGCAGTCTGGGGTCAGGATCCTGGCCGGTGATAGCCTTCACATTGCGGAGCATCTTGTTGTACTCCACAGCGTGAGAGGGGGAAGCACCCTGAGGACAGTAGGCATTCACTGTAATACCAAAGCGATACAGCTCCTTGGATGCGGCGTAGGTCAGACCCACGATACCGGCATTTGCGGCAGAGTAGGCATCGTTATCCGGCAGACCTACCCACGCATCAGAGGAACCATTGAAGATGCGTCCGAACATTCTTTTATTTAATCAAATTTTATCACATCCTCTCTTCCAAATAAAGGACACAAAGAATAGAAATCATATTATTCAGCGGACTGACTATGTTCCACCTCGCTGGGCTTGGTGGTAAGCAGTTTATAAAGCTCGGTATCCTTCGGGAAATCATCCGCAAAAGGCAGGATGACATTGTTGAAGAACAGCAGCCCGTGGCCCGGCTCGGAGTTGGTCACATAGGCAAGGTCTTCAGCATCCGATTATAGGTTGCAATCGTATTGTGTGCCAGTCCTGCCTTTCTCATTGCCACTACCATTGCTTCGATGTCTCTTTTGGTCACTTCATCAAAGGGCTTCTCAGCATCGAAATAGTTACTCATGTTCTTCATGTGGTATCGGTAATTGCGAATTGTAATGTCCGAAACTCCCTTTGCTGCCTGAGATATTACAAACATCTCAAATACTTCTAAAAAGTTCTTACTTTCTCGTTTTGGCATCTCAATTTTCTTCATAATTATGACCTCATCCCTAATCAAAATTTTGATGCGAAGGATGAGGTCATGACTTTTCGGAAGAAATAAAGAAAAACCCTTGAAACTCAAAGAGTTTCAAGGGTTTGGAGCTGCTAGCCAGATTTGTTGCCGATGTGCTACGCACATCGTATTGTGTTGCCGCCATCCAGCTGGCGGCAAGCCACAGTCCACCGGACTGTGGCATTTTTACTTTCAAATCTGGTTCAGAAAAAGAATAAACCCCATCCACATGGATGGGATTTATTCTTTGGAGCTGCTAGCCAGATTTGAACTGGCGACCTCATCCTTACCAAGGATGCGCTCTACCGGCTGAGCTATAGCAGCATTTTCTTTTGTCTCTGTCTCTCAGACAGCTTTGTCATTATACAATGAGAATCGCCGTTTGTCAAGGTCTTTTTTTGAAAAATCTTTCCTTTTCGCCAAAAAGGTCTGCCGCCGGACAGCGGCAGACCTCTAAGCACATACAAAGACCGGATTACACCAGCTCGATGACTGCCATCTCAGCAGCATCACCGCGGCGAGGGCCGGTACGGGTCACTCTGGTGTAGCCGCCGTTGCGGTCAGCATACTTGGGAGCGATCTCCTTGAACAGCTTGTGAGCCACATCTTCCTTGGTGATGAAAGACAGAGCCTTGCGGTAAGCTGCCAGATTGCCCTTCTTGCCCAGGGTAATCATCTTCTCGACTACAGGCTGCACTTCCTTTGCGCGGTAGAAGGTGGTCTCCATCTTGCCGTTTTCCAGCAGATCGGTGACCTGCTGACGCAGCAGGGCCTTTCTCTGAGCGCTGGTCTTACCCAGCTTACGAGTGCCGAACATAGACATTTCCTCCTTTTTAAAAGGTTAGCTTAGTTGTTGCTGCCGGGTTCTTCGCTGGCCAGGGACAGACCCATCATCTCCAGCTTCTTCTGAACCTCGTCCAGGGACTTCTTGCCCATATTCCGAACCTTCATCATGTCCTCGCCGGTCTTGTTGATCAGATCGGCAACGGTGTTGATGTTGGCACGCTTCAGGCAGTTGAAGCTCCGGACAGACAGATCCAGCTCATCAATGGTCATAGCCAGCTTGGCATCCGGGCGGTCAGCAACCTTTTCCACCACGGTGGAGGAGGTGTTGACGGCATCCGACAGGTTGGTAAACACAGTCAGATGATCGGAAAGGATCTTGGCGCCAAGAGAGACCGCATCCTTTGCGGTGAGCGTGGAATCCGTCCAGACCTCAAGGGTCAGCTTGTCGAAGTCGGTCTTATCGCCGACTCGAGTGGGCTCCACCGTATAATTCACCTTGGTAACAGGGGAATAGATGGAGTCAATGGGAATCACACCGATCACGGTCTGTGCGGTCTTGTTCCGGTCAGCGGAGACATAGCCGCGGCCCTGAGACAGGGTGATTTCCATATTGAAAGTGGCATCCTCACCCAGCGTGCAGATGTGCAGCTCGGGGTTCAGGATCTCAACCTCAGCATCGGCCTTGATATCGCCTGCCGTGACCTCACAGGGGCCGACTGCATCGATATGCACAGTCTTGATGCCGGAGCAATGCAGCTTGGGTGTGATCCGCTTGACATTCAGAACAATCTCGGTGACATCCTCGGTAACACCGGGGATGGTGGAGAACTCATGCTGAACGCCCTGGATCTTCACAGAAGTAGCAGCATAGCCGGGCAGGCTGCTGAGCATGATTCTGCGCAGAGAGTTGCCCAGAGTCATGCCATAGCCACGCTCCAGAGGCTCCACAACGAACTTGCCGTAGGAAGGATCCTCAACGGAGTCAAGACAGGTGATGCGGGGCTTTTCAATTTCTACCATGAATCAAAACCCTCCTTAAGTGTGTGGGGAGAAAATCTCCCCACCGGAAAAACTTGCGTACAATGAGGGACCGATTATTACTTGGAGTACAGCTCGACGATGAGGTGCACTGCGATATCGAAGTCGATATCGTCCTTGGTGGGCAGAGCAATAACCTTACCCTGGAGGGTGTTCTTATCACGATCCAGCCACTTGGGGGCAGCAACGAAAGCGTCGTCTTCCTTCAGCTTCTTGAAGAAGGCATTGGAGGCGCTCTTCTCGCAGACAGCGATCACATCGCCGGTCTTCACCATGTAGCTGGGGATGTTCACCCGGCTGCCGTTGACGGTGAAGTGGCCATGGTTCACCAGCTGGCGAGCCTGACGACGGGAGTTAGCAAAGCCCAGACGGTAGACGACATTGTCCAGCCGGCGCTCTACCAGAGACAGCAGAGTCTCACCGGTGTTGCCGCCCTGACGGGCAGCCTTGTCGTAGTAGTTCCGGAACTGCTTCTCCTGGATACCATAAACAAACTTGACCTTCTGCTTCTCGGTCAGCTGAGTGGCGTACTCAGACTTCTTAGCTCTTCTCTGGCCGCCGGGGTTCTTGTTGGAAGTCTTGGAATAACCCATTGCGGCAGGAGAAACACCCAGCGTTCTGCAACGCTTCAGTACGGGCTGCATATTCTTAGCCATAACTTATAAATTCCTCCTATTGCAAATTAGACACGGCGTCTCTTGGGAGGACGGCAACCATTGTGAGGAATGGGAGTCACATCCTTAATCATAACAACTTCCAGGCCGGCAGTCTGCAGAGCGCGGATTGCAGCCTCGCGTCCCTGACCGGGACCCTTAACATAGACCTCAACAGTCTTCAGGCCATACTCCTTGGCAGCGTTGGCGGCAGTCTCAGCTGCGGTCTGTGCTGCGTAGGGGGTGGACTTACGGGAGCCACGGAAGCCCAGTCCGCCGGAGGAAGCCCAGGACAGAGCATTGCCCTCCAGGTCAGTGATGGTAACCATGGTGTTGTTGAAGGAGGAACGGATATGTGCCGCACCCTTTTCAACTACCTTGCGCTCGCGACGGCGCTTAACAACCTTCTTCGTAGCCTTAGCCATTGTACATATCCCTCCTTACTTCTTCTTGTTAGCAATGGTCTTCTTGGGACCCTTGCGGGTACGGGCGTTGGTCTTGGTGCGCTGGCCATGCACAGGCAGGCCGCGGCGGTGACGCAGACCACGATAGCAGCCGATTTCGCTGAGGCGCTTGATGTTCATAGCGGTCTCACGGCGCAGATCGCCCTCGATGATATAGTGATGCTCGATGGCATCACGCAGCATGGACTCCTGCTCCTCGGTCAGATCCTTGACCCGGATATCGGGGTTGATACCGGTGGTCTCCAGAACCTTGGCTGCGCGAGCCGGTCCGATGCCGTAGATATAGGTCAGAGCAACTTCGATCCGCTTGTCGCGGGGAAGATCGATACCAGAAATTCTAGCCATATACTTTCAGCACCTCCTATTAGCCTTGTCTCTGCTTGTGCTTGGGGTTTTCGCAAATTACCATAACGCGACCCTTGCGCTTGATGATCTTACACTTTTCGCACATGGGTTTAACGGACGGTCTTACCTTCATACTGTTTAACCTCCATATGAGAACGGTTTTCTCAAAAATTACTTACTTCTCCAGGTGATCCGACCCTGAGTCAGATCATAAGGAGACATTTGAACAGTTACCTTATCACCGGGCAAGATCTTAATGAAATTCATTCTGAGCTTGCCGGAAATATGTGCCAGAATGTTGTGTCCGTTGCCAATGTCAACTTTGAACATCGCATTCGGCAGTGCATCGGTTACGATGCCCTCAATCTCGATTACGTCGTCCTTAGCCAAGTTATTAACCTCCCAGGTTGTTCGCTTGCATTTGACTGGCGAGAAACGCCAGGTCTCTTCGTAATTCGCTGTTGAGCACTTTGTCGCCGGAACGAATCTTCCCGGCAACTCTGGTCTCAGAGCGAAGGACCTTTGTGACATGCTTACGCTTTTTACGCTTGGGCTTCTCCAGTGTGCGGTCCTTACCGTTTGCCAGCATCAGGTAGATGGGGTCTGCTTCAATCACATAAAACCATTGGCCCTGATCCCGGCCTGCTGTGGATTGCACCACATCAGAAATATTGATTTCCGATATTGCTGGATCCATAGTCTTAAAGTCCTTCGGTGACGGTGAGGATTTCCGGCTCGCCGTCGGTGATGAGTACAGTATTTTCATAGTGCGCCGAGAGAGAGCCATCGGTGGTGACCACCGTCCAGCCGTCCTTGAGAATCCGCACATCTGCTGTGCCGGCATTCACCATCGGTTCGACTGCCAGGGTCATTCCCTTCAGCAATCTTGGCCCACGGCCGGGTTTTCCGTAATTCGGAACCTCCGGCTCCTCATGCAACTGCCGCCCTACGCCGTGACCTACGAAGGAGCGGACAATTGAAAAACCGTTAGACTCCACATGCTGCTCAATGGCGTGGGAGATATCTTGCACACGGTTGCCCATGGTGGCGAATTTCATTCCCTCATAGAAGGATTCCCTCGTCACATCAATGAGCCGCTGTGCTTCGGTGCTGATGGCACCGCAGGGAAAGGTTGCTGCGCAATCGCCATGAAAACCCTTATAGTAAGCACCCACATCGATGGAGACGATATCTCCTTCGGCCAGAACATAGCCGCCGGGAATCCCGTGGATCACCGTCTGGTTCACCGAGATGCATGCACTTGCAGGGTAGCCGTTGTAGTTCAGGAACGACGGTTTCGCGCCCTGACTGACGATATAATCGTGGACAGCCTGATCTATTGCCTTCGTCGATACGCCGGGTCTTACCATTTCCCCTGCCAAAGCACGGGCTGCCGCGGTAATTTTGCAGGCCTGGCGCATCGATTCCAGCTCGCGTTCATTTTTGATTGCGATCATACCTTAGCCCCAATCGCCTTGAGGATATCCTCGTTGGCACCCTCAATGGACTGGTCGCCGTTGACTACGCAGAGTCTGCCCAGCTTGCCATAGAAGTCCTTCAGAACCTCGGTGGTAGCGTGGTAGACCTCCAGACGCTTGCGGACGGTTTCGGGCTTGTCATCCTTGCGGATCACCAGCTCGCTTCCGCAGCTGTCGCAGACGCCATCCACTTTGGGAGGATTGGCAACAACATGATAGCTGGCGCCGCATTTGCCGCAGACACGCCGGCCGGTCATCCGACCCTCGATCACACTGTCGTCAACCTCGATGGAAACAACATGGTCGATACGAATGCCCTTTGCCTCCAGAGCCTCGGCCTGGGCCAGGGTGCGGGGCACCCCGTCCAGAATAAAGCCCTTGGCACAGTCACTCTGGGCAACCCGGTCGCCGATGATGCCGAGAATCAGCTCATCGGGAACCAGAGCGCCTTCGTCCATGAATTGCTTTGCTTTTTTGCCCAGCTCCGTGCCGTTGGCGATTGCCTCACGGAGCATATTCCCGGTTGAAATGGCGGGGATGGAGAGTTTCTTCACCAGAAGCTCTGCTTGTGTCCCCTTTCCGGCGCCGGGTGCGCCCAGTAGAATGAGATTCATCCTGCCATACCTCCTGATTGATTTAGTCCAGGAAGCCTTTGTAATGCCGCATCAGCATCTGAGCCTCCAGAGCCTTCACCGTCTCCAGGGCGACGCCCACAACGATGATGACGGAGGTGCCGCCGATGGCCAGATTCCGGACTTCTGTCATGCAGTTGCCGGCAATGATGGGCAGCAGGGCGACGATGCCAAGGTAAACAGCACCAAAGACAATGATCTTATTGATAACCTTCTGGATGAACTCAGCGGTAGGCTTGCCGGGGCGGAAGCCGGGGATGAAGCCGCCGTTGGACTTCAGGTTGTTGGAAATCTCCACGGTATCATACTGAATGGTGGAGTAGAACCAGCTGAAGAAGAAGATCATCAGGAAGTACATAACTGCATAGAACCAGCTGTGGGAGCTCCACACATTGTCGTACCACCAGCCGGAGGTCTTTCCGGTGAAGGCACAGACGGTAGCGGGGAGGCTGCAGATGGACTGTGCAAAGATGACAGGCATAACACCGGACATGGCCACCTTGATGGGCAGGTTGGTGTTCTGGCCGCCGTAGATCTTACGGCCAACCACGCGCTTGGCGTACTGGATGGGAATCCGGCGCTCGGCGTCGTTGATGAAGATAATGAACAGAATCAGAGCGGTCATACCGACCAGAACGATCAGTGCCATCCACCACTGCATGGAGAACATGGTGCCCACCATGGAGGGAATTCCGGAAATGATATTGGCAAACAGGATCATGGAGATGCCGTTGCCGATACCGAACTCTGTAATCTGCTCGCCCAGCCACATAACCATGGCGGAACCGGCAGTAAATGCCAGAATGATAACGATTGCAGGCAGAATACCATTGTCGGTGATGATGGAGAAGCCCTGCATGGAGTAGTTCTTCAGCATCATGTAGTAAGCCCAGCCCATCAGCAGACCCAGGCCTACCGTGGTGTAGCGGGTGATCTTGGCGATGGTCTTCTTGCCTTCCTCACCGCCGTCCTTGGCCAGCCGCTCCAGAGCGGGGATGGCCACGGTCAGCAGCTGGATAATGATGGATGCGTTGATATAAGGCTGGATGCCCAGTGCAAAGACCGTTGCCTGAGAGAAGGCGGAACCGGACATTGCATTGTACAGGCCCAGGATGGTGGTGGAAAGAACGCTGTCAAAGTAGCTTGCAAGCGTCAGCGTATCGATGTAGGGAACGGGAATCACATTACCCACACGATAAATCAGCAGAATGAACAGGGTGAAGATGATCTTCTTCCGCAGCTCGGGAATCTTCCAAGCATTCTGCAGTGTCTGAATCACTTAAACCACCTCGGCCTTTCCGCCTGCCTGCTCAATTTTTTCCTTAGCAGACTCAGAGAAAGCCGCAGCCTTAACGGTGATTTTCTTGGTCAGAGTGCCGTTGGACAGCACCTTCAGACCATTGGGGCAGCTGGCAATGACGCCGGCCTCCACCAGTGCGGCAGCATCCACCACAGCGCCGTCCTCGAAACGATTCAGGCTGCCCACATTGACGAAGGTCAGGGGCTTGGCGAAGATGTTGTTGAAGCCGCGCTTGGGGATACGGCGAACCAGAGGCATCTGGCCGCCTTCGAAGCCGGTACGGACCTTGCCGCCGGAGCGAGCCTTCTGGCCCTTGTGGCCACGGCCGCCGGTCTTGCCGTTGCCGGTGGCAACGCCGCGACCCTTACGCTTGCCGACATGGGTGGAGCCGGCAACGGGAGAAAGTTCATGAAGTTTCATTTCTTCTCTCCTCCTTATTCAACTTCGGTAACCTGCAGCATGAAGCCGATCTTGGCGATCTTGCCGCGGGTCTGGGTGTTGTCGGGCTGAATGGTGACCTGGCCGATCTTACGAAGACCCAGGCTCTCGGCAGTAGCGATCTGCTTTTCCAGACGGCCGTTCAGGCTCTTAACAAGCTTAATTTTCAGGTTTGCCATGTTAATTGCCCTCCTTATTAACCAACGATTTCTTCCACGCTCTTGCCACGCATAGCAGCCACCTGCTCGGGGGAACGCAGACTCATCAGGCCAGCCATGGTGGCCTTAACAACATTCTGGGGGTTGTTGGAACGCAGGCACTTGGAGTACACATCCTTGATGCCCACAGCGTCCATAACGGCACGGACTGCGCCGCCGCAGATCACGCCGGTACCGACGGGAGCGGGCTTCAGCAGCACGGTGCCGGCGCCGAAGATGCCGGTGACCTCGTGGGGAATGGTGTTGCCATCCAGAGAGATCTTCACCATGTTCTTCTTGGCATCGGCGATACCCTTGATGATTGCCTCGGAAACCTCGGCAGCCTTGCCCAGGCCGTAACCTACGGTGCCCTTGCCATCGCCAACCACAACCAGAGCGGAGAACTTCATGACACGGCCGCCCTTAACGGTCTTGCTGACACGGTTCAGGTAAACGACCTTCTCAATGAACTCAGAGGGCTCATTGTTAGGAGTCTTATTGTAAGCCATTTCTTTTCCTCCTTACTCTTAGAATTCGAGGCCAGCCTCGCGGGCACCCTCAGCCAGGGCAGCCACACGGCCGTGATAAACATAGCCGCCGCGGTCGAAGACGACCTCGCTGATGCCCTTTGCCTTGGCACGCTCTGCCAGGACTGCGCCAACCTTCTTGGCAGCTTCGCAGTTGCCGGTAGCGCCCTCAAATTCCTTCTCCAGCGTATTGGCGGAAACCAGAGTTACGCCGTTCACATCGTCGATAATCTGAGCATAGATGTTTGCATTGCTGCGGAACACATTCAGACGGGGACGCTCAGGGGTGCCGGAGACCTTGCCACGAACGCGGACATGCCGCTTCAGGCGCATTGCTTTCTTATTGATCTTGCTAACCATTTCGGCACACCTCCATTACTTCTTGCCACCGGTCTTACCAACCTTGCGGCGGATGACTTCGGTGGTGTACTTGATACCCTTGCCCTTGTAGGGTTCGGGGGGACGCTTGCTGCGGACTTCGGCAGCGAACTGGCCGACGGCCTGCTTGTCAATGCCCTTGATGACAATCTTGTTGGGGGTGGGAACCTCAATGGTGATGCCGGGGATTTCGTCCACGAAAACCTCGTGGGAGAAGCCCAGACGCATAACCAGCTGGTTGCCCTTCTTCTCGCAGCGGTAGCCAACACCGTTGACTTCCAGCTCCTTGGAGAAGCCCTTCTCAACACCCTCGACCATGTTGGACAGCAGGGTACGGGTCAGACCGTGCAGAGACTTGTGCAGGTGCTCTTCGTCGGGACGGTTTACGGTCAGCTCATTGCCCTCAACCTTCAGGATCATGTCGGGATGGAAGGTGTAGCTCAGAGTGCCCTTGGGGCCCTTCACGGTAACAACGTTGCCCTCAGCAATGTCAACCGTGACATTTGCCGGAATGATAACCGGCTTTCTACCAATTCTAGACATTTCTGAATATCCTCCTTACCAGACGAAAGCCAGGACTTCGCCGCCGATGTGGTTCTCGCGAGCCTTCTTGTCGGTCATAACGCCCTTGGAAGTGGAAACAATTGCGATACCCAGGCCCTTCAGAACTCTGGGCAGCTCGTCAGCGCCGGCATACACACGCAGGCCGGGCTTGGAAACCCGGCGCAGACCGGTGAGGACGGGCTGCTTCTTGGCCAGGTACTTGAGGGTGATGTGGATCACGCCCTGGTTGCCGTTGTCGGCAACGGTGTAGGACTTGATGTAGCCCTCTTCCAGCAGAATCTGGGCAATGGCCTTCTTCAGATTGGAAGCGGGGACATCCACGGTTTCGTGCTTTGCAGAGTTCGCGTTCCGGATACGGGTCAGCATATCTGCTACGGGATCGGTGATTTGCATGTTAATATCCTCCTTAATGAAGTTACGGGCTTAACCCGTTAAGATCCGGGGGTATCCGGGGAATGCGCCGCGCCGAAGCGCAGCCATCTTCCCGGGACTTCCCGAATCTGTTTTACATTGTAATTCGACCTTTATTTACCAGCTGGCCTTGCGAACACCGGGGATCTGGCCCTTGTAGGCCAGCTCACGGAAGCAGATACGGCACACGCCGTAGTCGCGCAGGTAGGCATGGGGTCTGCCGCAGATCTTGCAGCGGTTGTAGCGGCGGCTGGAGAACTTGGGCTCAGCCTGCTGCTTCAGGATCATAGACTTCTTAGCCATTTACGTAATCCTCCTAAATCAAGCGGTGAAGGGAGCGCCCAGCTGGGTCAGCAGCTCCTTGGCTTCCTCGTCGGTGGTGGCGGTGGTGCAGATGCAGATGTCCATACCACGGATCTTGTCCACCTTGTCGTACTCGATCTCAGGGAAGATCAGCTGCTCCTTCAGACCGAAGGCGTAGTTGCCGCGGCCGTCAAAGGAGTTGGGGTTGATGCCGCGGAAGTCGCGGACACGAGGCAGGGCCACATTGAACAGGCGGTCCAGGAACTCGTACATCTTGTCGCCGCGGAGGGTAACCTTCACGCCGACGGTTTCGCCCTCACGGACCTTGAAGTTTGCAACGCTCTTGCGGGCCTTGCAGGTGATGGGCTTCTGGCCGGTGATGGCAGCGATATCCTTGCAGATGGCCTCAATCTCCTTGGCATTGTTCTTGCTCTCGCCGCAGCCGACGTTCACAATCACCTTGTCCAGCTTGGGGATCTGCATAACGCTCTTGTAGCCGAACTTCTTGTTCAGAGCAGGAGCGATCTCCGCAACATAACGGTCTTTCATTCTGTTAGCCATGGATTATGTGCTCCTTTCTCAGATTTCGGCGCCGCACTTGCGGCATACGCGGATCTTCTTGCCGTCCTTGATTTCGTGGCCGACGCGAACACCCTTGTTGCACTTCTCGCAGAACAGGGCAACCTTGCAGGAGCGGATGGGGGTCTCGCGCTTGACAATGCCACCGGTCTCGCCCTGACGGCGGGGCTTGGTGTGGCAGGTAGCGACGTTGACCTTCTCCACAATCACCTTGTTCTCGCTGGGCATGGCGACCAGCACCTTGCCCTTCACACCCTTGTCCTTGCCGGACAGGACGATAACGGTATCGTTCTTCTTAATGTTCATTCCTTCGGTTCCCCCTTAGATGACTTCGGGTGCCAGGGAGAGGATCTTCATGAAGTCTCTCTCACGCAGCTCACGGGCCACCGGTCCAAAGATACGGGTACCGCGGGGATTCTTGTCTTCCTTGATGATCACAGCAGCGTTCTCATCAAAGCGGACATAGCTGCCGTCCTCACGGCGGACGCCCCGCTTGGTACGGACGATGACAGCCTTGACCACATCGCCCTTCTTGACAGTGCCGCCGGGAGTGGCCTTGCGGACGGAGGCAACGATGACATCGCCGATGTTGCCGTACTTCCGCTTGGAGCCGCCCAGAACACGGATGCAGTGGATTTCCTTAGCGCCGGTGTTGTCGGCAACCTTCAGATAGCTTTCTTCTTGAATCATAGCTCGCCGACCTCCTTACTTAGCCTTTTCGATGATTCTGACCAGTCTCCAGCGCTTATCCTTGGACAGGGGCCGGGTCTCCATGACCTCGACGGTGTCGCCGATGCCGCACTCGTTGTTCTCGTCGTGGGCCTTCAGCTTGTAGGTGCGCTTCATGGTCTTCTTGTACAGAGGATGGCGGACGCTATCCTCGATTGCAACCACAATGGTCTTGTCCATCTTATCGGAGACGACCTGACCAATTCTGGTTTTACGGAATGCTCTTGTTTCAGTCATTTTCGTATCCTCCATCAGATGTTGGTCTCTTTCTCGCGAATAATGGTCTTGATGCGGGCAATATCCTTCTTGGTTGCAGCCAGCTGCATGGGATTGTCCAGCTGGTTGGTTGCGTGCTGCATCCGCAGCATGAACAGATCCTTCTTCAGCTCGTCCAGCTTCTTAGCCAGCTCCTCAACGGACAGGTTCTTCAGTTCCTTTGCCTTCATCATTATTCACCACCAATCTCAGTTTCGACTTCCTTGGTGATGATCTTGGTCTTGATGGGCAGCTTGTGCTGTGCCAGACGCAGAGCCTCGCGGGCGATTTCCTCGGAAACGCCACCGATCTCAAACATCACCTTCTGATTCTTAACGACTGCGACCCAGCCTTCGGGAGCGCCCTTACCGGAACCCATACGGGTGCCCAGGCCCTTCTTGGAATAAGGCTTGTCGGGGAAAATCTTGATCCAGACCTTACCACCACGCTTGGTGTAACGGGTCATGGCAATACGGGCTGCCTCAATCTGATTGCCGGTGATCCAGCCGGGCTCGCAGGCCTGGATGCCAAATTCACCGTAGGCAACCTTGTTACCGCGGGAGGCGGTGCCGGTCATACGACCACGCTGAACCTTGCGGTACTTAGCTCTTTTGGGCATCAGCATTAGCGATTACCTCCTTCACGGTTGTTGTTTCTGCGCTCACCGCCCTGACGGCGGTCACCGCGGCGCTCGCCGCCCTGACGGCGGTCGCCACCACGGCGCTCACGGCGCTCACGGGGCTCCTGCTTGGGAGCTTCCACGCGGAGCGTTCTGTCCAGAACCTCGCCCTTGTAGATCCACACCTTGATGCCGATACGGCCGTAGGTGGTAGCAGCCTCAGCGAAGCCATAGTCGATGTCGGCGCGGATGGTCTGCAGGGGGATGGTGCCCTCGTGGTAGGACTCGGAACGGGCGATTTCAGCACCGCCCAGACGGCCTGCACAGGTGACCTTGATGCCCTTGGCACCCAGGCGGGTGGCCTGCTGCATGGCCTTCTTCATAGCCCGGCGGAAGGAGATACGCTTCTCCAGCTGAGCGCCGATGTTCTCGGCAACCAGCTGTGCGTTCAGGTCGGGGGAGCGAACCTCAACGATGTTCAGGTTGACGCTCTTGCCCAGACGCTCTTCCATATCCTTACGCAGGTTCTCGATCTCGGCGCCGGCCTTGCCGATGACAACACCGGGACGGGAGCAGTTGATGTTGATCTTGACCTTGCCGTTGGAACGCTCGATCTCGATCTTAGCCACGCCGGCGGCGTACAGCTTGTTCTTCAGATACTTACGGATGTTGTAGTCTTCGACCACCAGGTCGCCGACCTTGTCCTCGCGGGCGTACCAGCGGGAATCCCAGTCCTTGATAACGCCTACCCGCAGTCCATGGGGATTTACTTTCTGACCCATAGCTACCTCCTGATTAAGCCTTCTCGCTCACACCGATGGTGATGTGAGTGGTTCTCTTATTGATCCGAACGAAACCACGACGGGACGCGATGCGGCCGCGCTTCAGGATGGGGCCGGGGTTGGCGATCACAGTGGAAACGTACAGGTTCTCAGCGTTCATTTCGTGATTATGCTCGGCGTTCGCCACAGCACTCTTCAGCAGCTTGGCCATGGGCTCGCAGGCGGCCTTAGAGGTCTGGCTCAGGTACGCGGCAGCGGTCTTTACGTCCTTGCCCCGGATCATGTCGCAAACCAGCTTGACCTTGCGGGGAGACATACGGACGTACTTAACATGTGCAAATGCTTCCATTTTCGTACCTCCTTACTTGGAATTGGCGGTCTTGCTGCCAGAGTGACCCCGGAAGGTTCTGGTAGGAACGAACTCGCCCAGCTTGTGGCCGACCATATCCTCGGTGATATAGACAGGCACATGCTTCCGGCCGTCGTGAACGGCGATGGTGTGACCAACGAAGGAGGGGAAAATGGTGGAGGCTCTGGACCAGGTCTTCAGAACCTTCTTTTCACCGGCCTTGTTCAGCTCTTCAACGCGCTTGTACAGCTCAGGAGCTACGAAAGGGCCCTTTTTGATACTTCTGCTCATTTCATTTCCTCCTTACTTGCTGTTTCTGCGCTTGACGATGAACTTATTGGTGGGGTTCTTCGTCTTACGAGTCTTGTAGCCCAGTGCAGGCTTGCCCCAGGGAGTGACAGGACCGCTGCGGCCGATGGGTGCACGGCCCTCACCACCACCGTGGGGATGATCGCAGGGGTTCATGACGGAGCCGCGGACGGTGGGACGGATGCCCATGTGACGCTTCCGGCCGGCCTTACCGATGTGGACATTCTCATGGTCCAGGTTGCCCACCTGACCGATGCAGGCGGTGCAGTTGGTCCGGACATAGCGAACCTCACCGGAGGGCAGTCTCACCTGAGCCAGCTCGCCTTCCTTAGCCATCAGCTGAGCGGCGGCACCGGCGGAGCGAACCAGCTGTGCGCCGTGGCCGGGCTGCAGCTCCACATTGTGGATCACAGTACCCACGGGGATGTTGGCGATGGGCAGGCAGTTGCCGGGCTTGATGTCGGCAGCGGCGGAGGAAATCACCTGGTCGCCGGCCTTCAGGCCGTAGGGAGCCAGGATGTAGGACAGGGTACCGTCCTCATACTTGATCAGAGCGATATAAGCGGAGCGGTTGGGATCGTACTCGATGCGCTCAACGGTAGCGGGGCAATCCTGCTTCTGGCGCTTGAAGTCGATGATACGATACTTGCGCTTGTTGCCGCCGCCGCGATGGCGGACGGTGATGTGACCATAGCTGTTGCGACCGGAGTTCTTCTTCAGGGTCTCAACCAGGCTACGCTCAGGTTTTGCCTTCTTATCCACACCATCGAAAGCGGAAACAGTCATGTTTCTGCGAGCGGGGGTGTAAGGCTTAAAAGTCTTAATTGCCATTTGCGTTTCTCTCCTTTATTGAGATTGGTTTAGACCATACCCTCGAACAGCTCGATGGTCTTGGAATCGGCAGTCAGAGTGACCATTGCCTTCTTGTACTCGGGGCGTCTGCCGGCGGGGTAAGCGCCGGTGCGCTTGACCTTGCCCTGCATCCGGATGGTGTTGACCTTAGCCACCTTGACGCCGAAGGCCTGCTCGATGGCAGCCTTGATCTCGGTCTTGTTGGCGTTGACATCCACCATGAAAACATACTTCTTGTCAGCAACAGCCTCCATGGACTGCTCGGTGATGACAGGTCTTCTGATAATATCGTAAGCGTTCATTATGCGAATACCTCCTGGATCTTGGCCAGAGCAGCCTTGTCGACAACCAGCTTGTTGGCGTTCACGATGGAGTACACATTCATGACACCTGCGAAGGCGACCTCGCAGCCGGGGATGTTGCGGCCGGACTTCACCACATTCATGTCAGCCTCAGCGGTAACCACCAGGGTCTTGGTGTTGCAGCCGACGGCAGCCAGGAACTTTGCGAACTCAGCGGTCTTGGGAGCGTCCATCTTGATGGAGTCGATGACCACCAGGCCGTTGTCCTGAACCTTGGCGCTCAGGGCGCTCTTCATAGCCAGACGCTTGGCCTTCTTATTCAGGGTGTAGCTGTAATCCCGGGGCTTGGGGGCGAACACGATGCCGCCGTGAGTCCACTGGGGAGCACGGGTGGAACCCTGACGGGCACGGCCGGTGCCCTTCTGACGCCAGGGCTTGCGGCCGCCGCCGGAAACCTCGGCACGGGTCAGAGCGCTCTGGGTGCCCTGACGCTTGTTGGCCAGGTGGTTCTTCACCACATCATGGACAACAGACTCGTTGGGGGTGATGCCAAACACAGCTTCGGCCAGTTCGATCTCGCCAACCAGCTCGCCGGACATATTGTAAACATTCGTCTTAAGCATGATTTACGATCTCCTTTCCTTAGCCTCTTGCGGAAGCCTTCTGGGGATTTCTGCCGGAAGCCTTCTGCGGGTTCTTGCTGATGCCGGTCTCCACATTCTTGACCTTGTTGTTCTTGACAGTGTTGCGGATGGTGATCAGACCGCCCTTGGGGCCGGGGATCGCACCGCGAACAACAATCATGTTCAGCTCTGCATCAACCTTGACGATCTGCAGGTTCTCGATGGTGACCTGCTCATTGCCCATCTGACCTGCGCCGATCTTACCGGGGAAGATCCGGGACTGATGGGAGGAAGCACCCATAGAACCAGCGTGACGATGGACAGGGCCGCCGCCGTGGGTCATATCGATGCGGTGTGCGCCGTGGCGCTTGATGACACCCTGGTAGCCGTGGCCCTTGCTGATGCCGGTGACATCGATCATGTCGCCTGCGGCAAAGACATCAGCCTTGATCACATCGCCCACATTCATGTTGGCGGCGTTCTCAAGCCGGAACTCCTTCAGGTGCTTCTTAGCCTCAACGCCGGCCTTCTTCAGATGGCCAGCCTCAGGCTTGGTCAGCTTGGACTCCTTCACATCTTCGAAGCCCAGCTGGACGGCGGTGTAGCCGTCGGTTTCGACGGTCTTCTTCTGAGTGACGACACAGGGGCCTGCTTCCACGACGGTAACAGGGATGACCTTGCCGCTCTCATCGAAGATCTGGGTCATGCCCACTTTTTTGCCGATGATTGCTTTTTTCATGGTTGAGTTTCTCCTTTTTTAGGTTATTGGTTGACTTCTGCATTGGGACAGATGCCAACATGACCCGTCCGCCCGATGCCAGACAGTGCGGGCAGCGGTAAGATCTGATAGAATGTCAGCTCTTACAGCTTTATCTCTATCTCAACGCCAGCGGGCAGATCCAGGCTCATCAGAGCCTCGACGGTCTTCTGGTTGGGGTTGAGGATATCGATCAGTCTCTTGTGGGTTCTGCGCTCGAACTGCTCACGGCTGTCCTTGTCCTTGTGCACAGCGCGAAGGATGGTAACAACTTCCTTCTTGGTGGGCAGGGGAATGGGGCCGGAAACCTGAGCGCCGTTGCGCTTTGCGGTGTCCACGATCTTTGCAGCGCTGGAGTCGATCAGCTGGTGATCGTAAGCCTTCAGCCGAATGCGGATCATCTGATTTGCCATTGTTTGTTTTCCTCCTTGAATTTCGTACCTAGTTTGCATGGTGTCTGGGTACGGTGAACTGTAATTGTCCGCGCCGCCGTGCGTATCATTCCGAGCCATGAAAAATGGCCGACCGAGGCCGACCCATCCTTCATCCGCGCAGCGATATACGCAAGCGCTTCCAAAGCAGTTCAGCCGCCCGATGACCGGACATACTCCGCAGAAGTTACCGTTTTTCAACGCAATCTCCTGCATCATCGCAGTGCGCGCAGTATTTCCCTACTGGCGCCTGAACATGATACCACTATTATTCTGATTTGTCAAGCATTTTTTCAGGAAAACCTACAAAGTTTCTTCGCAATTTTCGTACATTTCGCAGAATTATTTTTTGCACCTGTTTCGCTGAAATCTGCAAAAACCGGGCGCACAATCCGTGCGCCCGGTCTTCCCTGCCTACCACGGGCAGTTATTTTCCTGCTTCCAGCGTTCCAGCCACACCGCGTCGGTGGTGCCGTCGGGGTTGTCGTTCACCCGGGCGGAGTAGCCCCCCTGCCAGGTGTCGGATTTCAGATACTCGGCATAGCCGTAGTTTTCCAGCTCCTCTCCGTTGAGCCCCAGTACCCAGTAGTGGGTGATCCCCTGCTCATCCATGAAGGTGTAGGTAAAGGCTTCCGTCTGAGAAATTTCATCTGTGATGTCCCGGTTTTCTCCGTTCACCACGAACCACATTCTGCCGTCCCGGATTTCCACCGGTTCCGTCAGATTATCGGTGTGCACATGAACCTCCATTCCCCCTTCCACGCTGAGAACTTCCATATTGCCGCCCCAGCCCTGCATCAGCCGCACCCCGGCAGCCGAGGCAGTGATGGCCAGCAGGCTCACCAGCACCGCCGCCAGAAGCAACTTCGTTCCGGTTTTTCTCATATTGTGTTCTCTGGATGTTTTCATAATAGCCTCCCAATCCGTTTCCTGTGAGGCATGGAGCACGGAAAAGGCTCTCTTGTATTTTTCCCGGTTATTCATCATCCCACACCTCCTGTAGTGTTGCTTTCAGCATCTGCCGCCCACGGCTCAGCCGCACCTTTACATTGCTTACGCGGATGCCCAGAATCCGGCCGATTTCCTCCACGCTGTAGTCCTCATAGTAGTACAGGTGAATCACCAGCCGGTATTTTTCCGGCAGAGCCATCACCTCCCGGAAAATCTCCCGGGATTCCTGACAGTCGAACTCCAGCGTTTCCATATATTCCTCCAACGGAAGCGTGTTCCGTCGCCAGAAGGAGCGGCTGATGTTCTTTGCCCAGTTGACAGCCACCCGGAGCAGCCATGCCCGGATATGCTCCTGATTTTCAAACTCCTTGTCCGACAGATGATAGCGCAGCAGAGCCTCCTGCGCCGCGTCCTCCGCATCGGCGGCATTGCCGCAGACCTGAAATGCCGCCGCAAACAGCCGATCCCGGTATTGCTCTGCCAGTGCCTGTGTTTCCAGTCTCATGAGCGATCCCTCATTTTTTCTGAATGCATATCGGATTGAGACAGAAGAAAGATAAATTGGTATTTGTGGGGATGCCCCCACGGGCAATGCGAGCCTTCGCCCAGGTGGTAATCTTTCTATCCTTAGGGCACGCCCGGTTCGTTTTTGCGGTGGTGGTCTATTCTATATAACCTACGCAGTTCCGGTCGAGGGGCCCAAAGGATGTGGAATGTCCACCCGCAGTCCGTAACGCATTGTCAGCGGCGACTCGCCGCCAAATAACAATTTGCATTCCTGCTGCTTGAACCCGATAAGCAAGTTTTTCTCGAAAGGCCTTTCATATAGAATACAATTCAGGAAGCCAAATGGTTACAAAAAATCCGCCGCATAAGCGGCGGTTTTTTACTTGAGTTCCCAAACCTTAATCTGGCTGGCTTTTTCATACAACCTCAGATAGCTGTCATAGCGGCTTCTCTCCACCTGCCCGGTCTCCACGGCTTCCCGGAGGACGCAGCCCGGCTCCTTTCGGTGGGAGCAGTCGTCAAACCGGCACCTGCCGATCCATGGGGCAAAGTCCGGGAAGGAATACTGAAGATTCTCCTTCAGGATAATATCCATCTGGTCGGTATCGAAGGAGGAAAAGCCGGGGGTATCCATGACATAGGTATCCTCCCCCAGAGAGAACAGCTCCACATGACGGGTGGTGTGCCGTCCCCGACCCAGCTTCTCGGAAACCTCTCCGGTGGCCAGATTCAGCTCCGGAGCCAGCCGGTTCAGGATGCTGCTTTTCCCCACGCCGGTATTGCCGGTGAAGGCGGTAAGCTTTCCCCGAAGCAGGCTTCGCAGCTGTTCCACTCCCTCCCCGGTTTCCGCGCTGGTGCAGATCACGGGAAATCCGGCGTGCTCATAGATCCGCTGCAAATCCACAGCCGGGTCAAGGTCGCATTTGTTGATGCACAGGTACACCGGCACATTCTGCTCCCCGGCGATGGCCGCCACCCGGTCAATGAGGAAAGGTTCTGTGACGGGATTCACATTGGCGGCAAACACCACCAGCGCATCCACATTGGCCACCGCCGGACGGATAAAGCTGTTCCGTCTGGGGAGGATGGCCTCCACCATGCCCTTGTCCTTTTCCCGGGAAATGGTTACCAGATCGCCGGTGAGGGGGGAATTGCCCTCCCGGCGCAGGATGCCCCGGGCGCGGCAGGTAATGACCTGCCCGGGCAGCTGCACATCATAGAAGCCGCTGATGGAGCGGATGATTCTACCCTCGCATTTATCAGCCATTTCTAAACTCCACCGTTCTGGTGCTGAACATATTTCCGTCAATGAAAAGTTCAAAGACCACGCTGCCGTATCCGGTGAATTCCGCGGTATACTCCCGCATCCCCGGCTCAATGGTCACGCCGTGAACCACCTGCACCCCATTCTGGAAAATGCCGATGGTATAGGAATTCTCCCGGCGGGGCAGATCAAAGGTCACGGCCTTGGTGATCATCTCCGGCGGCTCCGTGGGTTCCGGCTCAGGGGGCGCAGTGGGCTTCGTCGTCTCCTCCGTGGGCACCAGAGAGCCATCGGACACGGTGAGAATAATCTCCTTTGCCACATTGACATTGGTTTCCGGCTCTTCCGACTGGACAACCACCTGACCCATGGGCTGGTCACTCTCCTGGGCGATAACCTTGATGTTTACAAAGCCCTTGGCATCCAGCAGCTCCAGGGCATCGTCCTGCATCTTGCCCACCACATTGGGCATCTGGGCGGTAACCGGGCCGCTGCTGATATACAGGTACACATCCTGACCTTCCGTCAGCTCGGTTCCCTGCTCCGGGTCGGTGCGGATCACCAGTCCCTCGGGGACGGTGTCGCTGCTCTCCATCTTGGGAATCACCACGAAGCCCTGCCCCTCCAGAATGGAGGTGGCCACATTGCCGTCGGTGTTGACAAAGTCCGACATGGTTTTTACCACCGGCTCCTCACCCATACTGATGGTGAGCCAGATGTCGCTGCCCTTTTTCACCTCGGTGCCCCCGGCAGGTTCCTGATGCATAATCTGCCCGGCAGCGAACTGGTCGTCATACTGCTGGGGCAAAAGCTGGATATTCCAGTCCTCCAGCTCCAGCTGAAGGCTCTCGGAATAGGTCTGCCCAATGAGATTGGGAACCTTCACATACTCCATCTGCCGATTCAGCAGAGCGCCGTTAAACAGCGCAACGAGGAAAATGGCAATGGCGAAGATGGCCACGGCGCTGCACACCACAATAGCCACTGTGGCGATACGGCTGCGCTCATCCTCATCCCGCTTGCGTTCCTCCTCCATTCTGCGCTGACGCTCCCGCTGGGCTGCAGCTGCCATTTCCCGATTCCGGGTGGTGTTGCTCATGGTGCCGCTGACGGGATTGGTGGTTCGCTTGGTCGGCTGGGTGCCGGAGGTGCGGATCCGCATACTGTCAGTGGACACCTGAGGCCGGACGCCGGTCTTGGCCTGCACCACCCGTTCCGCCGTGGTCATGGGAACCGGGGGGAAGGGGGTGGAGCCTACCATATGATAATCAAAGAGAATGGCAGGGTTTTTCCGGAACTCCTCCATATCCGCCAGCAGCTCCGTGGCGGAATTGTAGCGGTCGTTCATTTCCAGTGCCATGCACTTCATAATGATCTGTTCCAGGCCCCCGGGAATATTGGGGTTCAGGGCAGAGGGCATCATGGCGCCGCCGTTGATATGCTGGATGGCCACGGACACCGGGGATTCCCCATCGTAGGGAGGCCGGCCGGTCATCATCTCATACATCACAACACCCAGAGAGTAGATATCGCTGCGATTGTCGGTGTGGCCGCCTTTGGCCTGCTCCGGGGAGATATAGTGGACGCTGCCCAGAGCCTCCTTGGTCAGGGTGTTGCTCTTGCTCATCACCCGGGCAATGCCGAAGTCCATCACCTTCACGGAGCCGTTTTTCAGTACCATCACATTGTGGGGCTTGATATCCCGGTGGATGATGCCCCGGCTGTGGGCGTGCTCCAGTGCCTTGGCAATCTGCATGGAGAAGTGAAGGGTCTCCTTCCAGTTGAGAACGCCCTTGCTCTCCATGTATTGCTTCAGGGAAATTCCGTCGATAAGCTCCATGACAATGAAATTGGCATTGTCCGTGGAGGAGACATCGTAGACCTGCACGATGTTGGGATGGCTGAGCATGGCAACAGCCTCCCCCTCGGCGTGAAACCGGCGGCGGAATTCCTCGTCCCTGGAAAACTCGTCTTTTAAGATCTTGATGGCTACCAGCCGGTTCAGCCGGTGGCAGCGGGCTTTATACACAACGGCCATTCCGCCGGTACCGATAATTTCCAGAATTTCATACCGGTTATCCAGCAGCCGTCCAATATACTGATCCATAGGTTAGAAGTTGCTCCTTTCGAGACTGGGGAAATCAGACCAGAACCAGAACGCTGGTCACATTGTCCGGTGCGCCGCGCTTCTTGGCGATGCTCAGAAGGCGCTCGCAGCAGCGAGCCTTGTTCACACCGTGGACAACCTCAAACAAAATCTCCTGATCGTCCAACACATTGCTCAGGCCGTCGGAGCAGAGCAGAAAATAATCGCCCTTTTCCGCATCCTGATGGTACAGGTCGCACAGAATGATGGGTTCCGTGCCGATGGCTCGGGTGATGAAGTTTTTGCCCGGGTAGCTTTTTGCCTGCTCCGGCTTCAGCTCTCCGCGTTCCACCATCATCTGCACCAGAGAGTGATCCCGTGTGATCTGCTGAATGCCGTTTTTGTTGATGCCATAGACTCGGCTGTCTCCCACATTGACCACGGTGACCTTTTTGCCCCGGATCAGCACCGCCACCAGTGTGGTGCCCATACCGGTGAAATCCACAAACTGCTGTGCCTGATCATACACCGTAAAATTGGCCAGCTTCACCGCGCCCCGCAAGATCTGATCGATGTCGCTCTGGCACAGAGACGGTTTCCAGCACCGCCGCACCTCCTGGGCAAACACATCCATGGCCAGTGTGCTGGCAATATTGCCGGATTTGGCGCCGCCCATACCGTCGCAGACGATGCACAGAAGGCTGTTTTTATCCAGCTTTTCAATTTGGTAGGCATCCTGGTTCTGCTTTCGCACGCAGCCAGGATCGGTCAATCCCCAGCTTTGCATGGGTATCGCTCCTTCCGGATGTACATTTTTCTTTCGTAAAAATCGGCATGTCGCGTCAGAGGGATAAATTGGAATTTGGCGGTGTCAAAGGCCCCCTTGTGTAAAGGGGGCTGTCAGCGAAGCTGACTGGGGGATTGACAACCCCTCCGGCAAAAATCAATAGATTTTTGCCACCTGATACATTTTGGTATGATTGCCACTGGCAATCATGGAGATTTTGATTCGCTGCGCGGAGCACAACCCCTTACACAGGGGAGGCTTTGGGCATCCCCACAAATTCCAATTTACCGCGCTGCTGCATGATACCAATCATTATGTCTCACCGGGAGGCTTTTTCCCGGTTATACTTTCTTCTCAGCTGACCGCAGGAGGCATCGATGTCGCCCCCCAGGGTTCGGCGCACCGTGGTGGGAATGCCGCCGTCCTCCAGAATCTGCTGGAACCGGGCTACCGCCGCTTTGGTGCTGGGCTTCAGGGGGCTCTCCTCCACATGGTTCAAAGGGATCAGATTGAAGTGAGCCGGCAGACCCTTCAGCCGCCGCAGAAGCTCCTGAGCGTCGCTTTCCCGGTCGTTGACCCCATTTATCATGGCGTACTCAAAGGAAATCCGCCGGGAGGTGGCATCGTAATACCGGCGGCAGGCCGCCAGCAGTTCGTCCATGGGATAGGCACGGTTCACCGGCATGATGGTGCCGCGCACCTGATCATTGGGGGCATGGAGGGAAACCGACAGGGTCAGCTGCAGCTTCCGCTTTGCCAGCTGGTCGATTCTCGGCACCAGTCCGCAGGTGGACAGGCTGATGTGCCGCATGGAGATGTTCATGCCCTCGGGGCTGTTCACCAGCTCCAGAAACCGCATCACATTGTCAAAGTTGTCCAGCGGCTCCCCGATCCCCATGAGCACAATGTGGGAAACCGGCAGGCCGGAGTCCACCTGGGTGAACAGCACCTGATCCAGCATCTCAAAGGGCTCCAGCCGCCGCACCAGTCCCCCCAGCGTGGAGGCGCAGAAGGCGCAGCCCATGGGGCAGCCCACCTCCGTGGAGATGCAGACGGTGTTTCCGTAGCGGTAGCGCATCAGCACGGTTTCCACGCAGTTGCCGTCGCTGAGCTCCCAGAGATATTTTATGGTGCCGTCCCGGGAAGATTCCTGTTTGCGCACCACGGTGGGCGGACAGATGGGATACTTCTCCGCCAGAATCTCGCGCAGATTTTTGGGGAGGTTGGTCATCTCCTCATAGGAGCGAACCCCCTTGTGGAGCCATGTGAAGATCTGGCCTGCCCGGAAGGCAGGCTGCCCCAGCTCCTTTAAGATGTCCCCGATCTCCTCCCGGGTCAGCGATTTCAGATTCATAGGTTCCTCCGCATACGGCAGATAAAGAAGCCGTCGGTATCGTACATTCCCGGAATCAGCGTCAGCATCCCGGTTTCATTTTCCGGAAAAGGCCCCGGCAGCTTCAGCTTTTCCGGATAGAAGTCCGGATGTTCTTTTAAAAAGGCCGCCGCGACTTCCTCATTTTCCCGGCGCAGCACCGTACAGGTGGAGTACATCAGCACGCCGCCGGGGCGGACATACCGGGACTGGTTCGACAAAATTCGCAGTTGCAGCTCCGGCAGCTCCTGCATGGGCTTCAGATCCTTGTAGCGGATATCCGGCTTCTTGCGGATGATGCCCAGACCGGAGCAGGGGGCATCCACAATCACCGCATCCATGGCCTGCTCCCACTCCGGGACAAAGGCAGCCGCATCCTGACATACGGCTGTGATGTTGTCAAAGCCCAGCCGGGTCGCGCCCTTTTGAATCAGCTCCACCTTATGGGGGTAGATGTCGCAGGATGTTATCTGTCCCTTCCCTTCCATGGCTACGGCAGCAGCAAAGCTCTTGCCCCCGGGGGCGGCGCAGCAGTCCAGCACCCTGCCGGTTTCCCGGCTCAGTCCGGCACATTGGATGCTGAGTCTGGAAGCCGGATCCTGCACATAGAACAGTCCCTTTTGGAAGGCATCCAGCTTTTCCAGATTTCCGGTGCCGGAGAGAATGAGGCAGTTCTCCATCCAGCCGTGGGGGCGGGTGGAGACACCTTCCTGTTCCAGAGCCTTCACCAGATCCTCTGTGGTGGTCTTTTGCAGATTCACCTGCACCACTGTCTGGGGGGCTTCGTTGTCCGCCGCCAGCATCCCCTCCAATGTGCCCTTGGGCAGGTTGGCCTTCAAAAGGGAGATCAATTCCTCCGGGTGGCTGTAGCGGTCGGCGTAGGACACCGGCTCTTTCAGGGTTCCTTTGGTGCGCACCGCATTGCGCAGAACGGCGTTCACCAGAGCCGCGGCTCTGGGATTCTTCCCATATTGCTTCGTCAGTGCAACGGCTTCATTCACCGCCGCGCTGTCGGGTATTTTATCCAATTCATAGATCTGGTACAGCCCCAGATGGAGCACATCCCGCACCACGGGGTGCAGATCCCGGAGCTTCCCGGTGAGGAGCTGTTTCAGATAAAAATCCAGCCGGGCACGGTTCTGCAGCACCCCGTAGCAAAGCCGGGTGGCCAGTGCCGCGTCCCGGGGATCCAGACGATCCCTCTGAATGTATTCCTTTAACACTGCGTTGGACCAGGCGCCGTTTTTCCGGCAGGCCATCAGCCCGTGCAGGGCTGTCTCCCGGGCACCCATATCAGCCTTCCAGCGGATGCCCCCGGAAATAGTCCGGCGCAGCCATCCGCTTTCCGCCCTCGGCCTGCAAAGAGAGAATCTCCACGGCACCCTCGCCGCAGGCAATCCGCAGACCGGTTTTGGTCAATCCCAGAATCTGCCCGGGATTGCCGTTTCCCTCCACAATCCGGGTGGCGTGAACCTTGAAGGTTTTTCCCTGCAATTCCATGGTAGCCACCGGCCAGGGGTGCAGACCCCGGACATGGTTGTGCACCTGCCGGGCGGTCTTGTTCCAGTCGATGGGGCACATGGACTTATCCAGCATGGGGGCATAGGTGGCCTCCTCACTGCGCTGGGGTGTCCTGTCAACTTTCCCGTCTGCTGCAAAACGCCTCAGGGTTTTACTCAGCAGATCCGCGCCCAGCACCGCCAGACGATCCAGCAGCTCCCCGGCAGTCTCATCCTCCCCAATGGGGGTCTTGGACACTTCAATAATATCTCCGGCATCCATCTCCCGACACAGGTACATGGCGGTGACGCCGGTTTCCTTCAGGCCGTCCAGCACCGCCCACTGGTAGGGGGCAGAACCCCGGTACTGGGGCAGGATGCTGGCGTGGATGTTGATGCAGCCAAAGGTGGGGATATCCAGCACCTTCTGGGGCAGGATCCGGCCATAGGCCACCACGGCGCAGATATCCGGCTTCAACTCCCGAAGCTGCTGAACCGTTTCCTCCTCCCGGAAGTTCTCCGGCTGAAACACGGGGATTCCATGCTCCAGTGCCACTTCCTTCACAGGAGAAAAGACCATCTTCATGCCCCGACCCTTGGGGCGGTCGGGCTGGGTAAAGGCCCCCACCACCTGAAAGCCGTCGGCAAGGATTTTTTTCAGGCAGGTCGCCGCGATATCCGGCGTTCCCATAAACACAACACGCATGACTTTTCTCCTTCTTTTGCTTATTCCCCGGCTTCCAGCTCTTCCTCAGTCAGGAACCGCTCCATGACCTCAGTATACACAATGCCGTCCAGATGATCCAGCTCGTGGCAGAAGCACCGGGCAATCAGCTCCTCGCCCTCGCACTCAAACCACTCTCCATGGCGATCCTGCGCCCGAACCTTGGCATAGTAAGGCCGCTTCACAAGGCCGTATTTCCCGGGCACGCTGAGGCAGCCCTCGGCTCCCTCCTGCTCGCCGTCGGTTTCCAGCAGCTCGGGGTTCACCAGCTCCAGCACCTCTTCGCCGGTATCCACCAGCACCACCCGGCGGAGAATGCCCACCTGAGGGGCGGCCAGACCCACGCCGTTGGCATCCTGAAGGGTCTCCTTCATATCGTCCAGCAGCTTAAACAGCTTGGCATCGAAATTCACCACCGGCTTGCACACCTTGTGCAGCGCAGGCTCTTTGTCTGTGAGAATTTTCCGCAATCCCATGTATATTACCTCTCTTTATTCAAATCCGTTGACATCCACAAAGGCGGTGACGCCCCGGTTGGCGCTGTCCTTGCTGAACTGCTGCAGCAGATAGGCCATAAGGTACCGCAGCTGCCGGGATAGGAGACAGCGCAGGGTCAGACGGTAACGGAAATTGTAGTTTATTTTCGGCACCGGGCAGGGGGCTGGCCCCAGAACGGTGCAGATTTCTTCTGTATATGGGCTCTGCCGGAGGCAGGCATTCAGGCTGTCCCGGAACTTGGCCGCGCCCCGAAGCACAGCGGTCTCCTCCTGCCCCAAAAAAGTGACGGTAGCCAGATCCCCGAAGGGGGGCACGCTCTGCACCCGGCGCAGCTCCAGCTCCAACGCGTAGAAGGCATCATAGTCCTGCCTTGCCGCCAGCTGAATCACCTGATGCTGGGGCACCAGTGTCTGAATCACCGCCCTGCCGGGATTTTCTCCCCGTCCTGCCCGGCCAATCACCTGCGTCAGCATATTAAAGGTGGTCTCCCCTGCCCGGTAGCCGCCGGTGTACAGGCTGAGATCCGCATCCAACACCCCCACTAGGGTGACTTTCGGCAGATTCAGCCCCTTGGCAACCATCTGCGTTCCAATGAGCACGGGGATGTTTTCCTGCTGGAACCGCTCCAGAATTTTTTCATGGGTGTTCACCGCGCTGACGGTGTCGGCATCCATCCGCAGGGTTTCCAGCTCCGGAAACAGCTGACTCAGCTCCTGCTGAACCTTCTGAGTTCCGGTGCCCAAGGTCTTCAGGGGGCCGCCGCAGCTGGGGCAGCGATTTGGCACCGGCTGGGAATAGCCGCAGTAGTGGCACATCAGCCGATGATTTGCACTGTGATAGGTCAGCCGCAGGCTGCACCGGGGACATTCCGGGGTTTCCCGGCAGTCCACGCACACCAGTGCCCGGGAAGCTCCCCGGCGGTTCAGAAGCAGAATGGTCTGCTGCCCCTTCTGCCAGGTTTCTAAGATAGCCTCTCGCAGAGGGATGCTGAGGGAGGTGTCGTTGCCCAGCTTCAGCTCCTGCCGCATATCCACCGTCTGCACCTCAGGCAGGGATCTGCCGTTATACCGCTGGCTCAGGGTGTACAGGCGGTAGGCTCCTGTTTTTGCCCGGTACATACTCTCCACCGAGGGGGTTGCGGAGCCCAGCAGCACCAGCGCCCCTTCCCGGGCGCCCCTCCAGATGGCGACCTCCCGGGCGCTGTACCGGGGGGAATTTTCCGATTTGTAGGAATGCTCCTGCTCCTCGTCCAGAATGATGAGGCCGGGAGCCTCACAGGGGGCAAACACCGCGCTTCGGGTGCCCACCACCACTCTGGCCTGCCCACTGCGAACCCGTTTCCACTGGTCGTAGCGTTCTGCCGAACCCAGAGAGGAGTGCAAAACCGCCACCTGCTGCCCGAAATAGGCAGCCAGAAGGCCGAGAAGCTGGGGGGTCAGGGCAATCTCCGGCACCAGCAGAATGGCCGTCTTTCCCTGTTCCAGACAGGTTTGAATCAATTTGATATACACAGAGGTTTTTCCGGAGCCGGTGACGCCGTAAAGCAGAGCCACCCCGGGCTGTTCCTCTGACATTTGTTCCTGTAAGCCCTGAAAGCACCGCTGCTGCTGCGGATTCAGAATCAGAGGGCCATTCAGGTCTGCCGGGCGAATCTCCCGGCAGCGAAGCACCGGCTGCTGGCTCAGGGTGAGATACCCCAGCTTTTCCAGCCGGTTGATGGTGGCAGCGGATGCACCGGTAAAGTAGCACAGCTCCTTCACGGATACGCTGCCAAGGCTGCACAGCAGCTCCAGCACCGCCTTCTGCATGGCGGCGGATTTGGGGCGGCGGGAAGCATACTCCCGCGCCTCCTCCGGGGAGGCAGAAAGGGTGGCGATTTTCTCCGACCGGTCGCCGGTTCTGCGCCGGAACTCGGTGGAGGCTGTGATCCATTTTTTCTTTTGCAGGTAGCTCAGGGCAGCTTCCAGAACCGCCTCATCGGGAATCAGATCCCGAAGCACAGCTTCTCCGGCCTGTCCCCCCAGATCGGAAAGGAGGCGCAGAATCTCCCCGGCTCCTGCCTTCTTCGGGGGCTTTTCCTGCCACTGGCGGTTCTCCGTCAGGCAGAAGGTGGCCTTTGTCTGAAACCAGAGCCCGGCAGGGAGCATGGCGCGGATGGCATCGTAAAAGGTGCAGAAGTACCGCTCCCGTAAAAATGCCGCCAGCCGCAGCTGGCACTGGGTCAACAGCGGGGCATCATCCAGAACCAGCTCCACCGCTTTCAGCCCGGTTTCGTCACCGTCTTCCAGGCCCAGAACCACGCCCTCGGTGGGCTTGTTTCCCCTGCCGAAGGGAACCTGCACCCGTTGGCCGGGCTGCAGGGACATCCCCTCCGGGAGCCGGTAGGAATAGGGCTTGTCTATGGCAAAATTTGCCGCTGAAACCGCAATTTTTGCAATCATGGCACCTTTCCTCCCGGTTTATTCCCCAGTGGGGAGATCAGTTCCTGTACTCGTCCTTGACGGTAGCGGTGAGCTTGCCCTCGGCAACCTCCCGGATGGCCATGGTCACAGGCTTCTCAGGCAGCTCCTCCTGAAAGGCCTCAGCCTCGGCGGAAATCTGGCGGGCACGGTGTGCCACCACATTTACCAGCAGGTAGCGGCTGTCCACATTCTTCAGCAAATCTGCAACAGGGGGGTAAAGCATAATTCATTCCTCCAAAATGAAAGATTTTAATAGATATCGGCCTGACACAGCGGATGGATAAATTGGAATTTGTGGGGATGTCCAAAGCCTCCCCTGTGTAAGGGGTTGTGCTCCGCGCAGCGAATCAAAATCTCCATGATTGCCAGTGGCAATCATACCAAAATGTATCAGGTGGCAAAAATCTATTGATTTTTGCCGGAGGGGTTGTCAATCCCCCAGTCAGCTTCGCTGACAGCCCCCTTTACACAAGGGGGCCTTTAGGTCGCCAAATTCCAATTTGTATCTCTGCTGCTTTCGCCCGATAAGCGCTTAGTTTTCTTTGTCGATGATATTCAGAATTTCCTCGGCGCAGCGGTCTGCATCGTCGTTGACCACCACATAGTCATACCAGCTGCGCTGCTCCATTTCCCAGATTGCCCGGGTCATCCGCATCTGTATCTGCTCCTCGGATGTATCGCCCCGACCCCGGAGCCGGCGCTCCAGCTCCTCCATGGAGGGGGGCATGATGAACACCAGCACCGCCTCAGGAGCGGCTTCCTTCACCGCTTTTGCGCCGTTGGGCTCGATGTCCAGCAGAACATGGCCGCTTTTCATTTTTTCCTCGGCCTGTGCCCGGGGGGTGCCGTAATAGTTTGCGGCATGGTTGTCATATTCCAGAAACTCTCCCCTGGCAATCATCTGCTCAAAGCGTTCCCGGGAAATGAAATAATAATGCACGCCGTCCACCTCATTGGGACGGGGCGGGCGGGTGGTGGCGGAGACGGAGAAGGAAAGATCCTTCCGCTTTTCCATCATCCGGGCCAGAACGGTGCCCTTGCCGACGCCGGAGGCGCCGGAAATCACAATCAGCCTTCCTCTGCTCATTGTCCATCCTCCTGAATCTGTTCCTCCGGCCTGTCCATCCACCGGGCATAGAGATTCTCGGTGGGAACTGCGGAGAGAATGACATGGTCGGTGTCCATCAGGATCACCGCTTTGGTTTTTCGTCCGTAGGAGGCATCGATGAGCATTCCCCGTTCCTTGGCCTCCTGCACCACACGCTTGATGGGCGCCGAATCCGGGGCGACAATAGCCAGCACCCGACCGGCTGCCACCATACTTCCGAAACCGATGTTCAACAGCTTCATAGCGGCTCCTTATTCAATGTTCTGGGTCTGCTCCCGGATCTTCTCCAGCTCGGCCTTGATGTTCACCACAATCCGGGTCAGCTTCAGATCCGTGCACTTGGAGCCGATGGTATTGGTCTCCCGGTTCATCTCCTGCAGCAGGAAGTCCAGCTTCCGGCCGATGGCGCCGCCGGTGGTGAGCATGGTGTTCATCTGCTCCAGATGGCTGCGCAGGCGGACGGTTTCCTCGTCCACGGCAACCTTGTCCGCGAAGATGGCTGCCTCCGTGAGAATCCGGCTCTCGTCGATGGCGGTGTTGGCCAGAACCTCCTTCAGCTTGTTTTCCAGCCGGGTGCGGTAATCAATCACCGTCTGGCCGTTTCCGGCCTCCACCTGGGCTACATATTCCAGAATGGTCTGACCCCGGCTGCGCAGGTCATTTTCCAGAGCCTTGCCCTCTGTGGTGCGCATGGCATCAAAGTTCGCCAGCGCCTTTGCGGCAACGCTCATGAGATCCTGAAGCAGCTGCTCCTCGTCCACCTCCGGTTTTTCCACGGAGAAAACCTCCGGCATCCGGGAGATGAGGCCGACGGAGATATCGTCCCGGACGGGATAGTCCGCAGCCATCTGCTTCATGGCAGCCAGATACCCTTCCACCATGGCGGTGTTCAGGGTGATTTTCACATCCGAAGCGGACTCGGAGCGGATGCTGACAAACACATCCACCTTGCCCCGGGAGATGCTGTTCTTCACCGCCTGCTTCACGGAATCCTCCGCAAAGGACACACTCCGGGGCAGCTTCACGGTGCAGTCCAGATAGCGGTTGTTGACGGAGCGCAGCTCCACGGTAAATTCCCGACCGTTGACCGTCTCCACGGCGCGGCCATAGCCAGTCATGCTTTTAACCATTGTGATCCCCTTTTTCCTCGGTTTTTTTCCGATTTTCTCCTGCAAACGCTGTTGCAGTGTAAAGGATTGTTTTTTGTTTCGCCACACGGCGGTCATAGGCAAAAATCAGGCAAATGCTTAAGATGAAGGCTGCTCCACCCCAGAGGGCTCCGGAGTGTCCCAGCGCCGCCGCCGCCAGATACCCCAGGAAGAACAGCACCAGCGGCGCAAGGTACAGCACAGCCGCCGCCTTCAGAACCGGGGCAGTTTCCCCGGTGATGGTCACCAGATCTCCCGGCGCTGCGCCAATGGGGTTGTCCACCCGCAGCAGCATGGTCTCCTGCGCCGCGCCGCAGCCGGAGCACTTATGGCAGTCCCCGGAGCAGGCGCTCTGGCGGATGTGCACAGCCAGAGCCGTTCCATCGGAGTAGACCTCCCGGATTCGGACGACCTGCTCCATTATTGTGCCTCAAGGGTGGCGGAGATGGAATAGGTTCCCACCGGACCAATGGATTTGAAGTCCTCACTCCACTGGATCTGGGGCTTAAAGGTGGTGGTCCCCTCCTCTGCCTCGGCAAAGTCCACGATGATCTCCACATCCTCCGGCACCATCCGGGACAGGTCGCCGGGTGCGCCCCGGAAGGTCACCGTCAGCTTCTCCGTAATCAGGTCTACCTGCATTCCCTCCGGCACATTGACGGCGCGGATATTGGTGACCACAAATTCCTTGACCCCCAGATTATTGAACTGGATGGTGGCCTTGGCCTCCGTGATGTTGGACAGGTTGGTCACACCCTCCGGCAGGGCGATGGGGAAGGTGATGCTCTGGGATTTCTCCAGCACATTCAGGTCGATCTTGCCCAGATTGATGGTGTCGCCCAGCTCGGCCAGAACAGCCTCACCGCCGGACAGGCGGATGGTTGCAGGCTCCAGGGTGATCTGGGTATTGCCGGCGTTGGCTCCGCCGCCGTAAATCACATCCAGCTTCAGCTTCACTTCCTTCACCATCTGGATCTTCACATCCAGATGAATCTCCTCCACATTGGTGGTGATCAGCTGGGCGTCCACAGGGTTGCCCTCCTGGTCGCAGAGGGTATAGCGGAAATTCTGGCTGATGGATTCCTTCTGCTCGGAAAGATCCACCTCAATCACCGCCTGGGTGATCTGGTCAGCCACCGATGCAGGACCCACAACGGACACGGAATCATAGTCCAGAACCCGGTTCTCCCGGTCGGACATAAAGCCGCTGGGAGAGGAGCCCACCCACTTCACGGTGACGGGGACATCCTTGGTTCTGCGCTCCTCCACGGTGACATGGATATTGCCGGGATTCTTGTTCTCCACAACGAAGGCGTTGCTGGCCACATCCCCGGGGTAGGTGATGGAGTAGTTCAGGGGGATCTTGCTTCCTGCCTCATAGATCTTGGTCAGATCCACCTTCAGGGTGATGTTGTTGGAATTGACCTTGATGAGGTCGCTTCTCTTGCCGGAGAGAGTCAGATCCACATCCTGGCTGGATTCCGCCGTAATCATCAGGTTGCGCTCACTGAGGATGCTCTCACCCTCCATGACCACGGGGATATTATAGATGGTCAGGGTTGCCTCCTGACTGACGGTGGTGGTGACATACAGCCAAAGGCCAAAGGCCACAGCCACGGACAGCAGGAAAGATGTCAGCTTATTTTTCATAAACATCCTCCTTCTTCCGAGCCATGTTCTTGACCAGATTTTTCAGCTTCTGCTCATTTTCCAGAGTTTCCTCCGGGCACAGCTCCTTACGCAGCATTTTTTCCAGCGTTTCCGGAGCCAGATGCCGCTTCAGCATTCCGCCCACCGCCACGGAAATGGTGCCGGTTTCCTCGGAGACGATCACCACCACCGCGTCGGACACCTCACTCATGCCCACCCCGGCGCGGTGACGGGTACCCAGATCGGCGCTGAGGCGGACACTGTCCGACAGGGGCAGCACACAGCCTGCCGCCGCCACCCGCCCGTCCCGGATAATCATGGCGCCGTCATGCAGGGATGCCTTGGGGAAAAAGATATTCCGCAGCAGCTGCTCGGATACCCGGGCATCCAGCTGGGTGCCGGTTTTGAAATATTCCTCCAGCCGCTGCTCCCGGGCAAAGACAATCAATGCGCCCACCTTTTCCCGGCTCATGATGTCGCAGGCCATCACGGTCTGCATAATCACGGACTCCATCTCCTGAACCGGCTTGGAGTTGCTGAAAAAGGTGCTCAGCCGCACATTTCCCAGATGATCCAGCATCCGCCGCAGCTCCGGCTGGAACAGCACCACAAAGGCCAGCAGTCCCACCGCCAGGAACTGGCTCAGGATGAAGTTGATGGTGTGAAGCTTCGCCACATCCGTCAGCCAGGCGATGACGATAATGGTCACAGCCACCTTGGCAATCCGGGCCGTGCTGGGGGCCTTGAGCAGGGGAAGCAGTTTATAGATAATCAACGCCACCAGTGCAATGTCCAGGAAGTCGGACCATTGCATGATCGCCAGCTGCGACATCAGATTGTGAATGGATTCCATGTGTGCAATTCCCTCTTTTATGTCAACTTTTCAGCAGAGCGCACTCCGCTATCGTATACTTACCTATTATCCAGCCTATTATAGCGGATTACCCCGGGGATAGCAATAGATATTCTGTAAAAAAAATCAGCTTTTCCTACAGACGCCTTTGGATACCCCTTGCAGGAGCGCCCTTGTCTGGGCAAAACAGGCATCAATGCCAAAGCTGATGCGCACCGTTCCCGTATCCAGGGTTCCGGCGCTTCTGTGGGCCAGCGGGGCGCAGTGCAGCCCTGCCCGGACGGCAATTCCCTGCTTCGCCAGAGCCGCCGCCGCATCCTCGCAGTCCATTCCCGCCCGGAAGGACAGGGTGCCTGCCTGATGCTCCCCGGCGAAGACCTCCAGCCCCAGCTTTTTCAGTCCTTCAGCAGCCAGCCGCAGCTGGGCGTGCTCCCGGCGGAAAATATCCTCCGTCCCCCGGCGCAAAAGACAGCACATTCCCTCTGTCAGTCCGGCAAAGCCCGGCACATTCATGGTTCCGGCCTCCAGCCGCTCCGGCAGATCGGCAGGCATATCCTGATTGATGGAATCGCTGCCGGTGCCGCCCCGAAGCAGGGGTTCTCCCCCGTTCCGGCACAGCAGCAGCCCCGTCCCCTGAGGCCCCAGCAGGCCCTTGTGTCCCGGCATGGCAATGAATTCGGCTCCCAGTGCTTCCAGAGAAACCGGCAGGCTTCCGGCAGACTGGGCTGCGTCCACGATAAAGGGAATCCCCCGTTCCCGGCAGCATTTTGCCATTTGCTCCACCGGCAGGATATAGCCAAAGACATTGGAAACATGGGTGAATACCGCCCCGTCCGCCCCCCGATCCAGCGCCTTTTCCCACTCCGAAAGGGTGTCCGCCCAGTCGAAGAGCTTCCTGCCGGCCACCACAATCCGGGCATCCAGCCCGTGGAGGGGACGGGTCACCGCGTTGTGCTCAAAGCCGGTGACCACCACCCGGCTGCCGGGTCGGAACAGGGAATGGATGGCGATATTCAATCCATGGGTGCAGTTGTTTGTCAGCACCACCTGCTCCGGCTGGCAGGAAAACAGCTTTCCTGCCGCCTCCCGGCAGGCGTAGAGCTTCTCCGACGCCGCCATGGCTGCCCCGTAGCCGCCCCGTCCGGGATTGGCACAGGTACGCATGGCCTCCGTCACCGCGCGGTAAACCTGTGGGGGCTTGTGGAAGGAGGTGGCTCCGTTGTCCAGATAGATCATAACTGTGCCTCCTCCAGCTGCCCGTCATCCTTCTGAAGATACACCCGGCGTTTTGGCACGCCTTTTTCCTCCAGCAGCGCCACCGGGAGGTGAATGTCCTGTGTCCACACCCGCAGGCTGTAGCCGCAGCCCTGCTCCTCCATCCAGCGCGGCGTGCGCTGGAGGGTGCAGCGAATCCCTCGCTGCTTGAGAATGCTCTCCCCCCGCTGGGCATGGGTCACCGAGCGGAAGGTAATATAATAGAATTTCATAGCAAAGCCCTCCCGCACAATCTATGTCGCGGCAGGGCGGTTTGTGTCAGGGAAGGGCATTCATGAAAGGAATATTTAGCTGAGTTAGGAGTGAGTAAATTCTTCCGCTTCTTTCGTAGGGGCGGCCATCGGCCGCCCGAATCGGGAAGTTCCGCACCGAGGGTATCGGGCGGCCAATGGCCGCCCCTACGAAAGCAATGAACTATTTGGTATTTTTTCATCCCCGAAGGGGATACCTTAACTGTCAACTGTCCACTTTCAACTGTCAACTCAGCTAAGGTCCGCTTATCATCAACCCAACGGGCAGCCAAAAACCCTGCCTTCTTTGGGAAAGCAGGGCTTTTGTGTTATGGATTTTGCATCCAGAGGTAGAGATAGCCAATCACTTTTTCTCCCTCGGCAAAGCAGCGGTATCGGGCGGTGCACGCTCCGGTGCCGTCATAGAATTCCATCCACGGGCTGTCGGCGCGGATGAGAAGCATATTCCCCTCCGGGCTGTACAGCCGGACGGTCTGGCAGGAAGAATCCGGCTGTGTGACGGGTGCCGGATTGTATTCTGCCTCCCAGGTGTCGGTGGAGCCCAAAAAGTCGTTGAAATTCATGGGAAACTCCGTTCCGGGGTCACCGGCCTGTTCCGGGTCGCTCCACTGAATTTTTGTAGGCTCCGCAAATTCCCGCAGCTCTGCGCAGATCTTCATCTGCTCTGCCATATTATCCGTCATGGGAATGGCATCGGGATCGATGTAGGGGGATAGATTCAGCCCGGCGGCCAGCTCCTCCGGGATGTGGTAGGCAGAGCGGATCACATACCAGCCCTGCTGGTCCTCCGTCACGAAATTGTAAATCAGCTTCATTTCTGTTCTGCCGTTGCCATAGATCAGCTCATACTGGGCGGAAATCACCCAGAGATTCTCCTTCAGCTGCTCCCAGCCTAGAATCTGCAAATCGCAGGGATAGAAGGTGTCCAGCTCAAGCTGACGAACCACATCGTTTTGAAACCGTAGATAACCTGCCCAGCGTTCCTTGTCTCCGGTGCGGAAGGCATCCACATAGTCGCTGTAAACCTGCAAGGCCTCCGGGTAGACCTCCTCCGGGGTCTGCGCAGGAACCGACCCCGTGGTTTCGGAAACCGGCTCCGTAAACGCCGGGGTTTCGGACACCGGGTTGGTGAGAAAACACACCGCCACCACGCCGCACACCAGCAGGGCGGCAATGAGAATTCCAATTTTTGCTTTCTTGTAACGCAGCACTTGTAAGACCCTTTCTTTGACACCTGCCTCCCCGAAAAACACCGGGCAGGCAGCGAAGCGCCTGCTTTTCACGGTACATTGCAGCAGTGCCTGAGAATAGGCCGCCCGCTGCTCCCGGTTGTAATTCCGGATCACACATTCATCGCAGGCATATTCCAAGTCCCGGCTGAACAGGCCATAGGCCAGCCAGGCCAGAGGATGGAACCAGTAGACGGACAGGAGCGCATATCCCAGCAGTTTCCAGAGGGGATCTCCCCGGCGGATGTGCATCTGCTCATGGGCCAGCACATAGGGCACTTCCTCCCCAGTCAGGGAATAGGGCAGGTAAATCCGGGGGCGAAACACCCCCAGCACAAAGGGAGAGACCACGAATTCACTGTACCACACATTCCCCTCTGCCCGGACGGCACTTGCCAGCATCCCTTTCAGCCGGAGGTAGCGGTACAGGCCATACAGAAGCATCCCAATCGCCACCGCCAGCCAGAGGAAGGCAAGAATTTCCAGCAGCTCCACCGTGGGGGCGGTGGGGGCAGTCTGCTCCTGCATGGGGACAAAGGGCCGCAGCACCGGCCGCTGCAAGGCTGCCGTCTGGGCCATCTGCTCCGGCTGGATTACCGCCGGTTCCGGAATCAGGCTCACCCGGCTTTGCAGGGAAAAGGGGAAAATCAGCCGCAGGGCGGCAATGCCCCACAGCCCTGCCGTCAGATTCCGGGATACCCGGCAAAGTCCAAAACGCACCACGGCAATGGCCAGAATCAGAATTCCGGCGGACAGGCTCATGGACAGGATTTGGCAAAAAATCTCTTTCACGGCTGTTCCCCCCTGCGGAAACGGTCGATCATGGCCTGAACCTGATCGATTTCCTCCGGGCTGACCTTCCGGTTCCGGGAGAAGGCGGCGATAAAGGCCGGCAGGCTGCCGTCAAAGGTCTTTTCCATCATCTCGTCCACCTGCGCGGCCTGCACCTCCTCCTGAGATACCAGCGCAGAAACCACGGTGTTTTCGTTTTTCACCACACCCCGCTCCGACAGCCGCTTGATGACGGTGTAGGTGGTGGTGGGCTTCCAGCCCAGCTGCTCCTGACACAGCTTCACCAGCTCCTTGCTTTTGATGGGTTCGTGCTCCCACAGAATCCGGCAGAAGCGGTATTCGCTTTCAAAAATCTTGGGGGTTTCCATTTGCATCGCTCCTTTTTCATCTAATGCATTAGAGTAATTATAATCTAACACATTAGAGTAAAAATGTCAAGAGAAAAATCGCCGCAAAACTGCGGCGATTCTCCTTATTCCTCCAGCAGACACACAGCGTGGCAGGACATTCCCATCCCTTCCCCGGTGAAGCCCAGCTTTTCCTCGGTGGTGGCCTTCACATTCACCCGGCCGGGCTCCAGCTCCAGCACCCGCGCGATGTTCTGAACCATCTGGGGGATGTAATCCTTCAGCTTGGGGCGTTGGGCAATCATGGTCACATCGATATTGCTGATGCGGTAGCCCTGCGCTTTGACCTTCTGCCCCACGGTTTGCAGCAGCAGTAGAGAGTCCGCTCCTTTATACTTTGGGTCGGTATCCGGGAAATGCACCCCGATATCCCCCAGTCCTGCCGCACCCAGCAGGGCATCGGATACGGCGTGGAGCAGCACATCCGCATCGGAATGTCCCAGCAGACCCTTTTCATAGGGGATTTTCACGCCCCCCAGAATCAAATCCCTGCCCTCCACCAGTTTGTGCACATCATAGCCATGTCCAATTCTCATTTTTCTTCCTCCAACAGCAGCTGGGCGATTTTCAAATCCAGAGGGGTGGTGACCTTCAGGTTCCGTTCCTCTCCTTCCACGATTTTCACAGCCATACCCATCCGTTCCACGGCGGAGCAGTCGTCGGTGACCTGTGCCCCGTCCTGTTTGGCCTTTTTCAGGGCACCCCGGAGGATGTCAAAGTCGAAGACCTGAGGGGTCTGGACTGCCTGCAAAGAAGCCCGATCCGGGGTTTCCTTCACCACGCCTCCCTGTACCACCTTGATGGTGTCCTTCACCGGGATGGCCGGGGCGGCGGCACCATAGGTATTGGCTGCCCGAACCACCCGGTCGATAACCTGCCAGGAGATCAGGGGGCGGGCACCGTCGTGGATAGCAGCCAGCTTACACTTGCCCGAAAGGGCGTTCAGCCCCAGATGCACCGACTCCTGACGGCTGCTGCCGCCGGCCACCACAGCCTTCACCTTGTCCATGCCGGAACACAGGCTGGTGATGGGCGGAATCAGATCCTCCCGGGTTACCACCACAATCTCGGAGATGGCATCGCAGTTCTGGAAGGCGCGCACCGTCCGGGCGATCATGGGCTCCCCGTTCAAAGGTGCCATCACCTTGTCGATGCCACCCATCCGGGAGGCGGAGCCTGCCGCCACGATCACCGCGCCGCAGCGTTTCAAGGGCAGCAGCTTCCGGGCGGTTTTTGTAATCTTTGCAACCTCCATATTACAGCTCCCTCACAAGTTTTTTGTAGAATTCTCCCCGCACCATGAAGTTCTTAAACTGGTCAAAGGCGGCGCTGGCAGGGCTCATCAGCACCACATCCCCTGCTTCCGCAGAAGCGGCAGCGGCTCGCACGGCCTGCTCGAAGTTTTCGCAGTCGGTGATCTCCACCTGACCGGTATATTCCGGACAGTTTTCCACGGCAGCACGAATTTTCGGCCCGGTGGCGCCGCCCAGGAACAGCTTTTTCACATGGGCGCAGATCTCCGGCCCCAGCACATCGTAGGGAATGTGCTTGTCATAGCCCCCGGCGATGAGAATCACCTTCTCCGGGAAGCTCCGCAGGCCGGCAATGGTACGACTGGGGCTGGAAGCGATGGAATCGTTATAAAAACGGACACCGTCCTTCACCCGAACCAGCTCAATGCGGTGCTCCACGCCCCCGAAGGTTTTGGCGACGGTGCAAATCTGCTCCGGCTCCACCAGTCCCTCCACCGCGGCGATAGCTGCCATGTAGTTTTCGATATTGTGCACTCCGGGCAGGAGGATGTCCCCGGTTTTCAGAACGGCGTTTTCCCCACAATAAATCATACCGTCCTCCAGCCGGACATGGGCTTCTTTTCCCTGCCGGGAGAAAAACTCCGTGATGCCGTTGCCTTGGAAGGAAGCTGTGATGGCGTTGTCTGCGTTGAGAATCAGCTTGTCGTTCTTCCCCTGAAAACGGAAGATGTTCTTCTTGGCATCCACATACTCGTCCATATCCTTATGGACATCCAGATGGTTGGGCGCCAGATTGGTAATCACGGCAATCTGGGGGCTTCGGGTCATGTCCATCAGCTGGAAGGAGCTGAGCTCCACCACGGCATAGTCCTCCGGCTGCATTTCCCGACACAGGGGCAGCAGGGGCGTTCCGATATTGCCACCCAGCCAGACCCTCTTCCCGGCGGCTTTCAGAAGCTCCGAAATCAGAGTGGTGGTAGTGGTCTTTCCGTCAGAGCCGGTGACGGCAATGAGATGGCATGGGCAGACTTCAAAGAACACCTCCATCTCCGAGGTCACCGCCGCCCCCCGGCTGCGCAGAGCCTCGATAGCCGGGTTGCCGGGGTGCATGCCCGGGGTGCGGAAGAGGATATCCGCCTCCACGCCGTCCAGATAATTGTCTCCCAGCCGAAGGGTGCAGCCCAGCGTTTCCAGTTCCAAAACCTCAGCATCCACCTTCTCCCGGGGGGTGCGGTCACAGCCGGTGACATGGCAGCCGTATTCCAGCAGCAGCCGCACCAGCGGCCGGTTGCTGACCCCCAGTCCCAAAACCGCGATCCGCTTTCCCTGTAGAGATGTAAAGTATTGTTCAAAGGCAGAAATCATGTTGCATTCCTCATTTCTTCCCGTTTTCCAGCCGGGACAGTCTTCCAATCTATCCATAGTATATACATTCCGGAAAGTTTTTGCAAGACATTTGACATTTCTGCCTTCCTGCGCTACAATATTTCCGCAACCGGGTCGGACAGCCGCGGACGCAGGCCGAAAGGCCGCGGATGAGGAAAGTCCGGGCTCCACAGGGCAGGGATAACGGGTAACGCCCGCCGAGGGTGACCTCAGGACAAGTGCAACAGAGAGATTCTGCCGGCTTTTGCCGGTGATGGTGAAAAGGTGGGGTAAGAGCCCACCCGGCCCATGGCAACATGGGTTTTACGCTGTAAACTCTATCCCGGAGCAACGCCGTGGAGGAACATGCGGTTTGCCCGACCGTTCCGAGGAGGCGGCTTGATCCTGCCAGCAATGGCAGGGCTAGATAGATGGCTGTCAAGACAGAACCCGGCTTACAGGCCCGTGTTGCATAAAAGCACCGCCATAAGCGGTGCACCAAAAAATCAATCCTCCGTATGGCGCGGCCATACGGAGGATTTTCGTTCCCATAGAATTATTCATCAACTCGATTCCGGCTGGTGACATAGATATGTCCGATTCCAAAAACAAGGCCAAACAGAATCAATAAAGAATGCCCCATGGTAATGCCGTTCAGCAAAAACAGGCAGGTCGGTAAAACAGCCAATGCGATTTGTTTCCAATAACTTTGCTTATGGAAATACAGCATCCATACTGTCCAATACGCAACCATCAGCAGGGCATTGCCAAATCCATACACCAGAAATGCGCCAACGGAAGCAAAGCCCATTCCCGCTGTTCCTACGGGACACACCATAAAAAACATACATCCGTAACGACCAACCTGTTCCAAAAGATTCATCACCTTGTTGGTACACCGGTTCGGCTGATTTTTTGTTTTCACGGCATAGATCATATTGGGAATCAGCAATAAAACCACCAGGATCAATCCAAATAAGTTGAGCCAGCCGAAACCGGCTTTCCCCGTCAGGTAAATCGCTGTGGGGCCATCCGCGCCGCCGATCATTCCTACTGTATTCATCTGTCTGCGCTCTACCTTTCGTTTCAAAAATGGGAGTTTTTCTGTTATTCCGTAATTTCCTCCGGGGGCTGCACCGGGGCAAGCCCGGCCACATCGGACACCGGCAGGCTGAAGGCGATGCCCTTGGCCTTTTTGGCCATACCCATCTCCTTATAGATGGCATTGAGAACCCTGTCCCGAAGGGACTTCTCCACCACCATCATCAGAATTTCCTTGTCGGCGTGGAGGGTGATGCCGAAAAAGGCCGCTGCATCCTCCCGGACAACGCCACGGGCATTGAGGATGGTGCCGCCCCGGACGCCCTGCTCCCGGGCAACCTCCATCACATCCTCCGCAAAGCCGGAGTTGACAATGGCAAAAATCACTTCATGTTCACTGGTTTTCATGTTACTCCCCCCTGCCCATCCGATTGTCACTCAAAAACTGATACAGGTTTACGCCGATGACGCTGGACAGCGGCACCGCGAAGGAAACGCCTTTTCCGTTGCGGATGGTGGCGAATTTCTCCTCCAGACAGTTCATGGCGGCATCCACCATATCCTCCCGGAGAACGCTGAGAATCACCGCCTTGTGGGGCTCCAAGCCCAGCAGCTCCACCAGCTCCGTATTGGCAGTTCCCAGTCCACCCAGCACCATCTGGCAGTTCACATCAAACTGGCTCAGCACATCCAGATAAAACTCCCCCTTGGGGCGATCCACTATGGTAAACAGGAGCTTCAGCTTTTTAATGGCAGAATCCTTCACAGAATTGTTCATAAAAGCCCCTCCTTACAGAAAATTGATAATCTGCTGATCGTCGGCATCCAGAATCCGGCGCATCGCCCGGCGCTCGCTGAGCTTTTCCGCCACGATTCCCCGGAAGCCCAGCAGCTGAATGGCAATCAGCGGTGCCATGGCTACCAGCGCCACCACGCCGAAGGCATCCCGCAGCACCGCGTCCGGGCCATGGATGGTGACACAGGCACCGATGGCCAGGGGCAGCAAAAAGCCGGAGGTCATGGGGCCGGAGGCCACACCGCCGGAGTCAAATGCAATGGCAGTATACACGGGGGGCACCACAAGGCTCAGCATCAGCGCGATAAAATAGCCCGGCACCACATAGTAGATCAGAGAGAAGTCAAAGACAATCCGCAGCATACTCAGAGCCAGAGCCGTTCCCACGCCGATGCACAGACCTACCATCATGGCGCGGCGGTTCACCAGACCCCCGGTGACATCCTCCACCTGAGCGTTCAGCACATGGATGGCAGGCTCCGCCAGCACCACCAGAATGCCGATCACAAGGCCAAAGCCCACCAGCATTCCCGGATTCCCCTGCCCCAGCGCACAGCCGATCTTATAGCCAATGGGCATGAAGCCCACATTCACGCCGGTGAGGAAAATCACCAGACCGGCATAAGTAAAGGCCACACCAACGGCAATCCGCTTCAGAATACGCCGGCTGAGCTTCAAAAACACAATCTGGCAGATCAGGAACATTCCTACAATCAATCCCAGAGCCGTCGCCACCTCCCGGCAGGTATGCGCCGCCGTGTGCAGGAAGGCACCGGCAATATCGGCACTGACAGAGTAGTCCGGCACCGTATAGGAAAGCTCATTCCGGGAGAAAATGCCCAGAACCATCACCGCCAGCACCGGGCCAACGGAACACAGGGACACAAGGCCAAAGGAATTCTCACGGCTGCGGCGGTCGCCCAGAATATTGGCGATACCAACGCCCAGCGCCATAATAAAGGGCACCGTAATGGGGCCTGTGGTAACGCCGCCGGAATCAAAAGCCACCGGCAGCAGCGCACCGTTCCCATTGACCACCAGCACCAGCGCAAGGCCGAACAGAAGCATATAAAACAGCATGAGGATATGGGAAAGGGACATCCGGAACACGATTTTCAGGATTGCCAGAATCAGAAACGCCCCCACACCCACACCGACACAGGCAATCAGCACCGTGCCGTTCATCACCGTGCGCACCTGATTGGCCAGAACCTGCAAGTCAGGCTCCGCAATGGTAATCAGCATTCCCAGCAGAAAGCAGATGCCGCACAGCAGCCACAGCTTCCGCTGCCGGGAAAGTCCGGCACCTACATGGGCTCCCATGGGGGTCATGGCCAGATCTGCACCCATGCTGAACAGGCCGATGCCCAGAACCAGCAGCACCGCGCCAATGGTGAAGGTGATCAGTTCCCCTATGGAAACATCCAGCAGCGGCGTGGCGGACAAAAGATACACAATCACAGTAACCGGAAGGGCTGAAACCAGCGATTCCCGGATTTTACCCCGTAATTCCTTCAAAATTCGTCCCCCTTTCTGTTTCTACACAGATTGAGTATACCAGAAATGACCGCAAATGCCAATAACAAAATCGTGAACTTTCTGTCCTTCCATCAGAAATCCCAATATTCCGGGCGCAAAAATGCCCCCGAGCCGAAGCTCGGGGGCATAATTTACGCTTTATCCCAGAGAATTAGTCCAGGATCTCGGTGACGACACCGGAACCGACGGTACGGCCGCCCTCGCGGATAGCGAAACGCAGGCCCTTCTCGATAGCGATGGGGGTGATCAGCTCAACGCTCATAACAACATTGTCGCCGGGCATGCACATCTCAGTGCCCTCGGGCAGGGTGATGATGCCGGTAACATCGGTGGTACGGAAGTAGAACTGAGGACGATAGTTGTTGAAGAAGGGAGTATGACGGC
>CAMCRV010000012.1 GCA_945877365.1 uncultured Clostridia bacterium
GGGGCCGTACTGGTTTCGACGGGGGTAGTGAGGCTGGAATAGCGGGCCGTGGCGCCTGACCACGATAAAACGGGTAACTTTTAAAATTAACTGACAACAAGACTGTTGCTCTGGCTGCCTAATTAGGCGCCCATCCGCCCCGGAAGGTCCACGAGCCGGGCTCGGGTGTGATTTGAGTGGAGACCGTGCGTACGCTAAGCTTTGCGCGTACCATGCATCATGAAGCTACTGATTTCCGTAGGGTGTTTGTTCCCGCCGGAATGAGGGAATGTAAATAACAAACTGCGCCCGGAGAAGTTCTTTCCAAGTTGCTTTCGGACAGGGGTTCGATTCCCCTCGGCTCCACCACTCAAAACCGCCTGGTATTCGAAAAAACGGGCGGTTTTTCTGTTTTTCCTTCACTTTTTATTTCTATATGTTGAATAGCATTATCTCACAGGAAACACTTTTTGCTAACAATGACACAATTTTGCTAACGGAATTGCTAACAAAAAACAGGGCTGGTCATCATTTGACCAGCCCATTTCTTTATTCGTTTTGCTTCTCTCCAATGGCCTCCACAGCCTTCGCCCCGGCTTCCAGCAGCTTCACCAGCCACCCGGGCACCGCCGCGCCCATCTTCACGGCATTCTCCAAAATGCTGCCCAGCTCGGTGATGATGTACCACGCCAGCACCAGCGGCAGGATCACACCCGGCCACTGAATTGTCACCGCAGGAATGTTTTCGCAGATAATCAACATAATAATGTCCGCCATGCCGGATACAGCCACCACAAGGATCATACCGCCCTTGTGCCACAGCCCCTGCCTGGCTACCGCGCTGCTCCACTTGCCCTCCTTGCAGGCCGCCATGGTGCCGGAGATGTAGTCCATGGCCATGGCAGCCACCCACGCCACCATCATAATGCCCTTCCAGCCCAGCAGCTCCCCCAGCGCGGTGAAGAACACCACCAACGCCGCCTTCCATGCCAACATTGTTTCCTTCATTTGTGATTCCTCCTTCTTACTTAGAGGCCTACGGGGATAGCCTTGTTCTCCCACTTTTTGTAGGCATCGAAATACAGTTCCTTCTTGTCCCCGTTGTAGGTAAGCTCATAGTACATACCATCAAACAGGGTTGTGGAGAGAAGAGCCTTGCTGTTCTGCAGTGTCTTGCACATCCAGACAATGAAAACATCATCCTCGGTGATCTGCTTGCCGTCAGTCTTGTCGATATGCTCGTTGGCATACTTGACCACTTCCCGTCTGCACAGGGAAACAAATTCCTTTTCGTTCATCGCTGTCTCCTCCTTTACTCCACGATCATCCAGTCATCAGCCAGCATATCCGCCTGAGAAGCCAGCCAGCCAACCTGTCTGCCGCGTGTGCCAACAAACACCAGAGCCTGACTGTCAATGTCAAGGTGCTGCACAGGCCGAACCGGAATGTCGCCGGGAGCAGTATAGGAAAAATCGTGTCCCAGCTCGACATATTGATTCTTCCCATTCCAGCCTGCCCGGGCAATCTTTTTGCCAATCTTGGCGGCCTCGATAGCCAGACCGAAGTTCATGCCGGAAGTCTCCCGGTAGGCTGCCTCAAACACATCCTTGGGAGACCAGCTTTCATATCCGTCAGGATACACGACTTTGTACCCATCCTCAGTGTGGACACCACAGGGAACAATGTTTGCCTTAACAAACACTTCTCCGTCCACTCTGTATGCAGGCTCCGCCTGAATGATCTTGGTTCCAATGTACTGTTTCATAAATAATCCTCCTAAGTGAAATTGATCGCTTACCCATATGTAAACCGGTTGACAAACCCCCGGTTCCACACGCCCACATGGATGCCCCAACTGTACACGCCGATTTCGCCATCGGTGATATGCCGGTTTACAACGGCCAGCAGCTTGTCCTTGTCCCGGCAGTGCAGATCCAGTGCGTTTCCGGTCATGTGCAGGCTTGCATATGCGCCGCCGACTTCGGAGTTGTGGATGCTGCACCGGTACCCGGAGCCTCCAGCCTGTGCGATTTGGATTGGTTCCCCGTAGTCATCCCGAATAAGCTGGAACATCTCCACCATCTGCTTGCTGATGATGGATTCTTTGCAGCATCCAGTCCCCTGACAGTGGATTTCATGCGCCCACAGATTTTTGGACAGCTTCACATCCACCCCCCTGGGAATGTGATAGCAGCCATCGGGCTGCAAGTATTGTTCCGCGTCAGCATATGCAGTTGCTGACATTTTGTCAGCAACTGCCTCCGGCATACCATAGGCCACAGCGTGGCGCAGTGCCTTATCCGTTTCATCCCCTGCCAGCCCGTCCACCACGATGCCGCCGAAGGCCTCCTGAAACCGCTCCACAGCCGCCTTGGTCTGCTGCCCATAGATACCGTCTATGTTCCCGGAGTAATAACCCAGATACGCCAGCAGGTTTTGTCGCTGCTTTGTGGTCACTGGATCACCACCCCGTATTTCGCCAGAATGGTTTTGATGTCATCCGTCAGCACCTTTTTCAGCTGTCCGGGCGGGAGCTGCTCCATAGCGGCGGCGATGGTGCGCATATCCTGTTCGCCGTCCTCCGCCGCCCGGATTTCCACCAACCGTTTCTTTGCACCGTTACTCCACTTCTTCATCGGGCTTTACCTCCAACATTTCCAGGGCGGACTGCATATCCTGACCCTCTGCCTGCATCTGGGCAATTTTGTCCAGAATCCGCTGCTTGCGCTCCTCGATGGTCATACGCTCACCCCCAGTGCCGCCTCAATCTCGGACAGGGCGGCATCATAGGCGGCAAGCTGCTGCCGATCGTACTCCCTCTGAGCATCGTCCAGATCCTGCCAGTCCTTCCATGGGAATATCATTTCACCGAGGTATACCGTTCCGTCAGGAGCTATCCACGACTGACCTTCCGGGATATAGCAATAACCGTTGATATATTCTGCACATTTTCCGTCGAAAAAGTCGGTTTCCACTGCTGACATTGTTCCATCATCGGAAGCGTGGCACTTGAAATCTTTGCAAATATAAATTTTCATGTTTCACTCCCCCCATCATTCAAGCCAGCATTTTAAAACTGTGATATCCCTACTACCACCATTATTTAACCAAGTAGAAAGCGCAATGTATACGGACTTATTAATACTACTTATATCAAGAAACATTTGGCTTGCATTAGTTACAGAACCCATATCTTTAGCTGCAATAGTATTAGATGCAAGCGTATTTCTTCCACTTCCTGTTACAGATAGACTGAACCCACCAAGACTAGTGGATTCGCTATAAATCCATATCTTAGTATACGGAGTTAGGTCTACTGTTTTCTGAGTTCCAGCTATACAACATCCACTACCACTTTTAGATAGCTGCAACCTTATATCCGAACCAATTATCGGAGCGGTTTTTGGATAAGATGCATAGTTATATCCGTTATCGCTCCATCCGCCAGTTAGCTCCGTATACTGGTTCCCATCTTTAAACAGCCATCTTTTTGTAATGTCTACAGTTTCAATCTGCGATGTTCCTGTGATTGTTACAGTTTCTGTGATTGTTACGATCCCTTCTCCAGATGCTTCTACAACCCAAGTACCCACATTAGGAACCTTACACGCCCATGTGCCGCTGGTGTTCGGGGCAGTCAGCGTAGTTTTCCCATCCGTGACCGTACAGGTAGACCCGGCAGGATAGGTGACATTGATGGTTGCCGAAAAAAAGGTGATGGATGTGGCATAGTCTGCAACGATCTCCACCGTCTTGCTGGCAGTCTGTTCACCGTCCGTGATGGACAGCGTCCATGTGCCTGTTTCCAGCCCACGGAATATAACAATCCCATCAACCCCAGCCACCCGGGTCATCGTCTTGCCGTCCCTGGATACGGTGACGGTGGTGCCAGCCGGGGCGGTGACGGTTAGGGCTGCGCCCTTTCCACCCAAATTAGAAATTGCCGTCTGGAAACCTTCCGGAAACAACAGACTTTCCTCTGTTTCTCCGGCCGCCCGGATGGCATCGGCAATGCCTGTCAGGCTGCTCTCCTCTACAGATCTGAATGCCATCAGAAACTCACTCCTTCCGCCGCGGGAAGCGCGGTCAGAACTGCATTTACCAGTTCCTGCTTGTCTTCTTCCGTAAAGTAATCAACGGTTTTCACGGGTGTGTACCCAGCAGGGCCAGTCTCCCCCTGCGGGCCTTGCTCACCCTGCGGACCTTGTTCTCCGGGATCTCCCTTGGGACCTTGGATACCCTGCTCACCCTGAGGCCCCTGCGGGCCAATTTCTCCCTGAATGCCTTGTATTCCCTGAATGCCTTGAGGCCCCTGCTGTCCCGGGTCTCCCTTCTCGCCTTTTTCTCCCTTTTCACCGGGATCTCCCTTCGCTCCCTGAGGTCCAGTCAAAGCCGCAAGCTGCTCCTCCGTGAAATCATCATAGGTGAATGGCTTACCCTGTTGCCCCTGGGGGCCAGTCTCGCCCTGCACTCCCTGCGGTCCTGTCAGTGCAATAAGCTGTTCCGGGGTGAAATCGTCGTAGGTAAATGGTTTCCCCTGCTCACCCTGCGGCCCCTGCGGGCCTGTTTCGCCTCTCAGGGATTCCCTCTGGGCATCTGTCAATTCCTCAAAGGATACAGTACCATCTGCACCTTTTGGACCAACCGGACCGGAAGGGCCAATAAAGGCACCACTTGCCAGTCCTTCTTCGATTTCCTGCTTTATGGAAAGTGTTTCCGATATCAGGCTGGTAAGGGTTGTTACCTCGTCCTCAGATATAACCGGGTTTCCATCCTGGAACACAGTCTTGTCCACAAAAATCAGGAAACTGGCACTTGTCAGCAGCTTATTGTCTGCGCCGTACAGTTTGATCTCCGTAACCATCTTTCCGGGGCAGGAGCAGGTCTGCTGGGTAAATTCATAGAGGATTACGCCATCCACAATCTGACACGGATTGTAGAGAATCTTTCCATCCGCCTTCACAGCAGAAAATACGGCGTAGCAGTCTTCCGTAATCTCATACGGATATCCGCAGTCAGAAAGAGAAATCCGAAGTATCCGCCCGGTGTCATCCTGCTTGCACCGGAGGCAAACGGGAGAATTGCTCTGGCTGATATCAATGGAAATGTTTGCGCAGCTGTCAATCACATTCTTCACCCCTTTTTCTTTTCATCATAGCAAAAGCGGCACCGGGATTCTAAACCCAGTGCCGCCCTTTTCACTTAATGCCAGGGTGCATCCTTCTTCAGCTCATTTGCAGAATAGCCGAACATCTTGTAGATAGCATCCTTCTGAGATCTGGTAAGATTCTGTTTGTGAATGTAAGCCAGAACCTTTTTCTTCTTGCTGCCGGGAATGGCCTTACCCTTTTTGTCCACATCTGCCGTGGCATTTTTGCCGAAGGCAAGGATATCAAAACAAATTCCGGGTTCGATTCCGTTGGGCTTGCAGTATTCCAGATACTTCTGGACAGATGCTTCAGAGAACAGCTGTTCATCAGCATATTCGGGATACGCCTTCCGGAACGCCATAACAGATACCTTCTGTTCCGCCTCCTCGGCAGTAAAGCCGGCATCCCGTATCAGGGCATTCTGTGCCTCCAGCTCTGTCAGATAGCCGTCCTGGAAGCTGTACTTGATTTCCAGTTTCGGATCTTGCTCATAGGTGCGAACCAGGTAGCTGGGCACCATCTTTCCAACGGTGTTGTTCCATGCGGTCACAATTTCCCGTGTAGCAGCAGCCATAGGAAGGCCGGTCATTCCGGAAACAGCCTGCAGCAGCTTATAGGCACCTCCATACCAGGTGTATCTGTTGTTCTCGTCACCGGTGATCTTCTTATAGATGATCTCCGTTCCCTTTACCAGGCTGTCATACCACTGCATGAGAACAGAGGTAGGGGAATTACCATAGGTGTCAACGCCTACAGCACGCAGAAGCTCCTTGGAAAGTTCATACACATCGCTGATGATGGGCAGTTTGTTGAAGGGCGCCAGCTCGTCAATGACATTCCCGATAAATGCCTCCTGCCACTTGTCAGCGTACTTTTCGTACTTGTCATCATCCCGCAGTCCGTCTGCAACTGCCTGAACAGCTGCCAGAATCACGGCACTGACCGTATACACATAGGCAGTTCTTCCAATGTTTCTCCAATTCTTTTCCCATGCCTGCCTCGGCGTGAAGTCCTTCCTTTGCAGATCCATGCGGTACTTGTCAAAGGCATCCGCAAGCATACTGGCAGTAGTGGTGGGCTCGGACATGAAGGAGCCTGTTGCTCTGGCGAAGAAACCCTTGCTCCTGAGGAACTCATTTTTTGTCAGAACGCTGTCCACAACCTGTGTTTTGTAGATAACCTCCTCAAACAGAGAAGTAACCGCCTCATAGAAGGCTTCACTTCCCGGCTGGATTCCGTGCTTTCTGCTCACTTCCTCCTTGCAGGCACTCCAAATAGCCGCCCAGGTCAGTTGGTCAGCCTTTTCCGCTCCAAACATACCAACATTTCCAAGCTTGTCCCGGAAAGTCTCATTATGCTTGATGATATCCGTCAGACCCCGGGAAATATTGGTGTCGTAGAATCCCAGATCCTTCCATGCGGCAATGCCGCTGTATTTCTGCATCTGCTGAATATTGCGCTGGATGGCAGCAGGAGACAGCTTCATGCCCCGGATAATGGAGCCGTAGTCAATCAGCATGGCAGCACGGGTGATGGCAAGAGGCTGCTGCACTACAACCCGAAGATTGTAGGCAACCTGTGCCATGTTGTAGTGGCGAAGAGAATTGAGACCGGTGGTGTCGCTGCTGATACCCTGGGTTTCCGTTCCGTTGAAGGCCTTCAGAACGCCAACGATGAAGTTCTCCGCATACCCACGCTTTCCGCTGCCCGGCCGGGTTTCCTCCGGAACGCCGAACACCCGGTCAAGCTGATCTCTGACGCTGTCCTTCACCTCGTGGATAATCCGATCCTCCCCGTCCACATTGGTGACAACATCCTCCTTCTGCTGATAGTTGAACCATTTCAGGGCATCCAGCACCGGCAGAGCCATGGCATTGTACTGCGCCATGCCTGCCATGTGGTTGCTGAACACATCGAAGATGGAATAGACCACAAGGCGGTTGTTGGCCTTCTCCTGCAGTTTTTTGGTAAAGCCCATGTTCAGAAGGGCGTACAGGCTTGCCGCGCTGGGATTCTCGTCTGCGTTTACATCCAGATGACGGCCATCGGAGTTGATTGGGAAATAGTGCTCCTCTCCGAACTGCGCTTCTCCGAACCGCTTCATGCTGACGAAGTTGCCCCATTCGCCGCCCTTGCGCTGCATGAATTCCTGAAGCGCATCGGCAACCGCAATCTGTCTGGGCGTCAGCTCCCCGATAATCCGGTTGGCATCCTCCAGGGAGATGATGTGCCCGGTGTCGGAGATCTTCTTTCCATCAACAGTGAAGGTGGCAGCCCGGATACCCTGTCCAAAGATATGTCCCCTTGCCTGATCCCGTTTCAGAAGCTCATACAATGACATGATCTGGGTAACCTTCATCCGAACGGTTTCCTCTCCGATTGTCACCGTTTTGACTTCCTTTTCCCAATCCCGTACTTCCTTCTCCGTGTATGCCTTCCCGGAAAACTCTACAATCTCCCTTGTGTTGAAAGCCAGTTTAGCCTGGCCTCTGCGAAGGCCGTCCCAGATTGCCTTTCCCCCTTTTCCGAACCGCTCAAAAGCATAGGCAGGCCGGATCTGCTGCCAGAACACGAAGTGATTGACAGTCTCCCCGGCTTTTCCTCTGCTCTTTGCGTCCCGGTGCTGGTTCAGCTCCCGGATGGTGGCGTCACCGGCATCATATACATGGCTGTATACGGCGTTGGCATGGAACCGGTTGAAATTCTGAATGTGCTTTTTCAGAACGGTGACGATTCCGGAAAGCTCCTTCAGCTCCTGCGCAGTCATCTGATTGATAACAAACTGCCCATTGCCATGGCTTACAATGTCATTCGCCGTTTTGATGAAGCCTTCCAGCCGCTCCATGAAATCCGGGGGAAGGTCGTTGTATCCGGAATACAGCCCGGTTTCGGAAATGTTCCCCTTCAGGCAGCTTTCCAGCGCGTTCAGCCGTTTCAGGAATGCTTCATCGGCCTTTGTCGCCTCGCCGCCTCGCAGCTGCCGTTTGCTGGTGAAGTCAATGCTGGTGAGGAATGGAATCACCGTATTTTTCAGAGCATCTGGCACATGCCGCAGATCTGCCTTGTTGCTGGGGCTTATAATCCAGTTGGTCATATCCCCCACATCCTTGCTGATTCTGTCCCGGTATTTCTTGATGGCAGCTGCATTGTTCCGCCGGTCGCGCCACCGCCGCAAGGTGGCGTCATCCTTTGCCTTCTGGTTCTGCTCCACAATCTTTCTGGCCTTGGGGAGCACCTGTTTCAGGATAGGGGCGGTTTCTGCCGCCAGCACCTTGTTTTCCGCCTCCTGAATCCGGCTGTCCAGGCTTCGCATCTTCTCCAGGGTTTGCGAAGCCTTCTCCCGGTCAACATTTTCTCCGAACTGAAGCTCCTTGTATTCCCTGCCAAGATTGCGCCGCTCCTCCTGCAATTCATCCAGTTTGCTCAGCCTGTCACGGAAAATCTGAAGGGCATCGGATTCCGCAGCAGACAGATTCTCCTTACCCTGAACAGCTTCCGCAGCCAGAGAAAGTACATCTCGGTCTGTCAGTGTTTCGGTTCGCTGCTGGTAAAGTACATTTTCTCCGAAATCTCCATCAGGTCTTGCACTATATCCATAGTGTTTCAGGACGCTCTCAGGCAGAATATCCGGAAAATTCTGATTGACAACATCAAGAAGGTCAGCTATACTGATAGTGGAACTGGTAACAGAAAGCGGCTTTGCCGTGGATCTGGGCGGCTGAGCCGCAGCCAGTTCTTTTTTTGCGTTAATGGCGTAAAGAACATCCATAGAAGCCAGCTCATTTTTGAAATGGTTTACAATCGACCTGACAACATAGGTATCTCCATTCACATTTCTGCAAATTCCTATCAGAACATAGGTGCCAGTGGCATTCTCCTTCTTTGGGTTTATCTCGTTGATTTTGATGGAATTTTGAAGAATTTCCCCTGCTTTCATCGTAACGATATAATTGGGGTCATTCTGCGCGTTTCGGATTCTGCGTAGACCATGCTTTAATCCGTCTGTGCCGACTAAAACATCTGTTCCGATATCCTTTACATACACACTCACGCTGCCGTTCTGGGGATTCACTTTCCCAATTTTGGCGGCGTTTTGTTTTGCGTAATAAACGACATCTGCGCGGCTGTTGGGAACGGTATCGGTGACGGTTGTGACAGCCATATCCGGTTTGCTGACAAACCAGTCATAGGAATATGGGGTATCTTCCTGTTCCCGTCCCTGATACTGTACCTTCCCTTCCTCCTCATCCAGAATCTGCTCCTGCTTCGGGTTCAGAAGCTCCATGACCTCCTGATACCGTGCCCGCTTCTGATCCAGTTCATCCTGCTTGGCGAAGGGAGCAGAGGAAATGGCCTCCTGCTCACCCAAATCTGCCTTGGTGCTCTCAATAGCGTCAGACAGGGTCTCCAAACGGCTTTCCAATCCCTCCACAACGCTCACAATATGGTTTACCATGAATGTGGTGTTTCCGGGATAGGTCTTGAAATTGTACTTCTGGCTGCCGGAAAGCACACCGCGAATGCCCTCGTCCGTTTTGATAACCTTCATGGGGAACCCGGCAAAGGTGCCGATCTGGGTGAAGTCATTCAAGTTTGCCTTTTTCATAGCGGCGGCCATCAGGGCGGTGCCAGCCTCCTTCTTCTCGGTGAAGGTTTTCTTCCCGATGACCATGGAGAATTTCCCATCCTGATAGGCATCCGTTCTGACGGAAATGTCCTTTCTGACATTTTCCATTTCCCGGGTCATGGTCTGGATGGCTCCCATGTCGGCGATTTTCCGCATATTGGCCTCAGCCTTTGCGGAGTTATAGGCGCGGTACAGGCTTTCCAGCTTCTTGATATCCGTGTCCAGCTGCACCTGCTCCATAATCAGGGGGCTGCCGGAGGCAAGTGCCTTGACCTCTGCTGCAGAGAGTGTCACCTCGCCGGTGTCCTCTGCCTCGCGGCCAACATTCTCGCCGTTCATAATCTGGTCGATGAAGTTCTGCTTCCGCTCCAGAATATCCCACAGACGGGCATCGAAGCTGCCTTCCGTGACATAGGTAAAGCAGCTGACCTCGCTGTTCATGTTTCCCTGCCGGTATGCTCTGCCGTTACGCTGCTCCACATCGCCGGGTCTCCACGGGGCGTCCAGATGGTGAATGGCGGTGATCCGCTTCTGGGCGTTCAGGCCGACACCCATCTTTCCGGTGGAGCCGATGAGCACCCGGATCTTACCGTCATTCACATCCGCCTGAAGCTTTTTCTTCTTGGCGTCCGTGTCCGCATCATGGATAAAGGCAATTTCCTTGGAAGGAACCCCTTTTCTCACAAGGCCGGATTTGATATCATCATAGATTCTTGCCGATTCCATATCCATGCCGGAATCCACATCCGCCTCGGCATTGCTGCTCTTGCCCTTGGGTGTAGCCATATCGCAGAAAATCATCTGGGTTCCGCTGATGGAGCCGCTGTCCTTATAAACCCTTGCCACATTTTCAATGCAGCGGTTTACCTTGCATCCGGCTTCATAGGGAAGGGACGGGTCAATCATCCGCTGGGTGTAGGAGATCTTCCGTCCGTCAGAGGTGATTTTCAGCATATTGTCCACGCTGGGGTCTACATTTTTCACATGGTCAGCCCGCTCCTCCAGCAGCTTCATATACTCCTGCTGGAACTGTCCGGGCTCGCAGACTACCACATTGACCTTGCCGCCCTTCATTTTCGGAACTTTCAGCCCCGGAACATCCGTCAGGACATCGGCAAAATTCCGGAACAGCAGCTGCAGCTCGCTGAGGTTTTTGAATTTGGAGAAGCTCTGCTTTACCCGGTATCCCTGTCCGCTGGGCTTGATCTCAACGCCGTTCACAACCTCGCCGAACTGCTTTGCCCAGGCATCAAAGGTGTTCAGGCCAAGCTGATTCAGCAGATCCGGCTGCAAATATTTCTGCATGATGTACATTTCGGACATACTGTTCATCACCGGCGTTGCAGTGGCAAACACAATTCCCCGGCCGCCGTTCAGCTTTTGCAGATAGCGAACCTTGGTGTACAGGTCAAATGCCCGTTTGGAGCCGTCCTTATTTCCAAGTCCTGCCACATTGGTCATGCTGGTTGTGTAAAAGAGGTTCTTAAAATTATGAGCCTCATCCACGAACAGGCTGTCCACACCCAATTCTTCAAAGGAGATGTTGTCCGTGTCCTTTGCAGAATCCGTCAGCTTATCGATTTTGGCCTGTAAGCTCTTGCGCTTCTTCTCAAGATCCTTGACGGAAAGAGACTTTCCGCCCTTTTCCGCCTTTGCTTCTTCGATGGCCTCGATAACACTGTCGATCTGCTCCTGATAAAGTTCAAGAGCAAAGGAATCGGAGATGGGAAGCCGTTCAAACTGCTCATAGCTCACAATCACAGCGTCATAGTCGCCGTTGGCAATCCGGTTGGCAAAGATTTTTCTGTTGCCGGCTGTGAAATCCCCCGCCTCAGCCACCAGAATCCTTGCAGCCGGGAAGAAATCGTGGAACTCATTTCCCCACTGGGCAACCAGAGACTTGGGAACTGCGAACATGGGCTTTTTCACAAGGCCAAGTTCTTTCAGCTTCATTGCCGCAGCGGCCATCTCATAGGTTTTTCCTGCGCCAACCCTGTGGGCAAGCAGCGTATTTCCTCCGGAGGAAATGATTCTCTGCACCGCATTTCTCTGGTGCGGTCTCAGGGGCTTGCTGGCATTTGCGCCGTTGACTGTCAGGTTGTCACCGTTATATTTCGGCGTAACGATGGCATTGAAGGTCTCGTTATAGAGCTTCTCCAATTCAACCCGTCTGCCATCGTCCTTCCAGAGCCAGTCCTGGAATTCCTTCCGGATTTCCTCAACCTTTTCATTGGCTGCTGCCGTTGCATCCTGATCCACCACAACCTTGTCATCCGCCGTTTTCTTCTTGACCACAACGCTCTTGCTGTTCAGCATGGCGTCAAACAGTTCCAGGAAACTGCGGCTGCTGGTGCCCCACTTCTGGGTGTTGCTGGAACCCCACTTAAGTCTCTGGTTTTTCAGGTCAACCGTAAAGTTTCCGGTCTCCGGATTTCGGGTAATGTCCACATCCTGCCGCCATTCTGTGTTTCTTCCACCCAGAATCTCTGCAGCAAAGTCAGAGTAAACGCTGGCAGGAATCCAGGGCGTTCCGGGGTTTACAAAGATCTCACTGTAGGAAATATCCTTTGGGATGACGGTTTTCAGGGCATCCACATTGTTCTGGAAATCCCTGTCAATGGGTGCCATGGCTTCCGCTTCCCTGAGCTTTGCCCTGACATTTCCGGATAGATACCGTTCAGCGGTTTCCAGTCCTCCGTCCACAGTCTTGAAGGCTTTCCGGCTGTCAATCAGTTCCCGGTATACATCCTCAGCCGTTTTTCCGCTGAGCCGGGAAATCAGATCCACATCCACTCCGCCGGTCTGATTCACAGAAACAATCAGGCCGTCAGAAATGCTCTGAACAGAGGTAATGGTTCTGTTGGGAGAAACTGTGTTCTTGGTGAAGATATCGGATTTCTCAGCCTTCCTGGTGTCTGGATTCCAGTTTTCCAGAGCAAGGACGCTGTAGTAGTCCGGGTCCATTTTGATGGCATTGCGGTTCGTCTGTGCGTTCAGGAAGCCGTATTGGGAAACAAAGGCATCATAGGAATCATTCAGCTGCTTGCGGACCTTCTGGATTTCACTGTCCTTTACGCCCTGCTGCTGGTAGTTCATCAGATCCCTGGCAAGGTCACGCAGTCCAATCATACCGGAAATACGCTCAGCGTATCCCTTTGGTGTTTGAACCTCCGTAAGACCGTCTTCGCTTCTGCGGTAGACCTTCCCGTCCTTCACCGTCAGGCTGTTCTTTTTTCCCATCCGGGTCTGATTCTCCACGGCGAAGTTTGTCTTCTCCGGGGAGAGTTTTGCGGGGTAATCCATTTTCCCTTCGATGTGGGTAAAGGCCTGCCGGATCTGATCGGAAAGTGTTCCTTTCCCTTCCAGAGGATTGTAGGTGAGCTGTCCGCCCCGGTACATACTTCCAGTGAAATCCGCCGTGCCCAGAACCATCTCCGGGTGCTGTGTGAAATAGGTGTTGATGTTGGCACCGTTATAGCTGTTTTCCACCGGTCTTGTGTAAGGAGCTTCCAGAAAGTCCTGCCCGGCATACGCCGTCCCCTCCGGCCGCTTTTTCAGCACCAGAATATCCGTCACAACCTCCGTGCCGGCATTGCCCTTGAAGGCGTTGTTGGGAAGCCGGATTGCCCCCAGCAGATCCGCACGCTGCATCAGGTATTTTCTCACGGTGCTGTCTGCGCTGTCCATGGTGTAGGAGGAGGTGATGAACATCACGATTCCCCCAGGGCGAACCTTGTCCAGCGACTTGGCAAAGAAATAGTTGTGGATGGAGCCTGTTACCTTCTTGGGATAGGCTTTGTCTGCCACAGCGTAGTTGCCGAAGGGAACATTGCTGATGGCCACATCCATGGAGTTGTTGGCGATATTTGCTTTCTCGAAACCCTGAATCCGCACATCTGCATGGGGATACAGGCGCTTTGCAATCAGGCCGGTGATACTGTCCAGCTCCACCATTGTCCAGCTTTTCACCTTCTGGCTCATGGCAGACGGCATGGCTCCAACAAAGTTACCCACGCCGGAGGCAGGCTCCAGCATTCTGCCGCCCTGGAAGCCCAGACCGTTCAGGCCGTCATACATGGCCTTGATGACGGAAATATCCGTGTAGTGGGCATTCAGGGTAGAGCCTCTGGCATCCTTGTACTCCTGATCTGTCAGGATTTCCTTCAGCTCCTTGTATTCCTTTGTCCACTTGGAATTAAGGGAATCAAAGGCGCCTGCCAGGCCTCCCCAGCCCACATACTTGGAAAGCACTGCCTGCTCCTGCGCCGTGGCGTTCCGCTTCTCGGCTTCCAGCTGCTTAACCAGGCGAATGGCATCCACATTCGCCTTATACCGGCCCTTCTCGCCGGAGGGAAGGTCTAGGGTATCTCCAATAACGAAGTTGCTGCCGCCGGGCTCTTTCGTAGACTTTTGCTGGATCTCCTGAGAGACCTTTCTTTGAAGGGGCGAAGCCTCCTTCCCGGCATCGGAATCCGGGTTTACTCCTCCTCGTAGATCTCCGCTCTGGCCACTTCCAGTGCCTGCTCCACCGTCATCCCGTTGTGTATCAGGCTCAGCACCATGTCGTCCAGTCTCTCGTCCTCGCTCATCAGCACTTCCCAGAGTGTCCCGTCCTTCTCCATCTGCCTGTACAGCTTCGGCTTGAACTTCATCCAGTAATCGTGCAGCTCCCTCCCGATGGGGGACAGCAGATCGTACTGCGTCATCTTCCTTGCCATTGTTGTTTGCCTCCTCGGTAATATTCTGAACCTGATCCTCCGCAGTATCTGTCTGCGGAATTGTTTCAGGAATTTCAGCCTTTCCCATCTTTTCCCGGATAACCCCGGCAATGGTGTCCGGGTCACCTTTTCCGTACCACAGCCTGTTCTTGCTGCTCCACCGGAATTTGTTGGCCTTCAGGCTTTCCCGGACTTCCTCGCCGGGCTTGCTGTCGAATCGGATTTCCAGCGTTCCCCGCTCTGTGTTAGGCGTAATGGAAAAACCGTCGTACTGAGAGGAAACCGGTGCTTCAACAGAAGTTTCCACAACTGGTTCTACAGATGTTTCTACAACCGGTTCCACGGATTCTTGTGAAGGCTTTTCCGTGGGATACATCCGGGTGAAGCCGCCCATGTTTTCTTCCATGGCGTCTACGACTTCCTGCCGCTCCTCCGGTGTTGCGTTCCGGAACACCTCCTCGAAGGAAGGCTCTTCTTCTGCCTGTTCAGCCGGTTCAGAAGAAGTCTCCCCGGAATCCGGTGTTCTATTGTTTAGAACACTTTCCGGCTCCATAGCCTCAGTTTCCGCTGTTTTAGATTCTGCGGACTGGTTTTCTTCCGTCTTGGCAGCAACCGCTTCCTTTTTGGAAGCAGTTGCATCCTCGGCAACTGTCTTCTGGTAATTCTCCACAGACTCCACGGCAATGGCATCGAACTGCTTAACAATGTCCTCAAGATACGAGATGCTGTCTCCAACTTCCTTTTTCAGCTGCTTTGCCTCCGGGGCACCGTTCCGGGAAAGAGACCGGAAGTAGCTTTTCAGGTTTTCCACATACTCCGTGATCTTGTCCTTCAGGATCTTCAGCACACTGGGCTGCTTTTGGGCAAGCTCCTGCAGGAAGTTGGAATCCTCCAGAATGTCCGTCATGGCCTCCGCCACAACCTCCCGGCTGGCATCGTCATAGCTCATTTTCCCTGTGGAATCCTGGGAGAGCTTCTTTTCAATCAGATCCTCCGGGTTTTCCATGGTGGAAAACACCGCGTTTCTGAATTCATTGTAATGCTCCGGATTCCATTTTTCAATAAAATGTGTGAACTCATGGCCAAAGGTTCGCACCATGGCATACTTTGCAACGCTGCCCACATCCTTGGAGTAACGAAGACCGGCGTTGACATCGATATAGATTGCGTTGGAATTCCACTGGAACCGTCCCTGCGCCCCTTCAAATTCCCCGTTGCTGTTTTCGCCGGATTTGTACAGCACAATGTCAATTCCCGTTGCCTCGGCAATGGTGCTGAGCACGCTGTAGGCCTTCCGCTGGGGGTCGTTGAAGGTCTTGGTAAGGTCTGCGATTTTCACGCCCTCACCCCGCACAACGCCTCTGTGCCAACCGGTCTTTCCGTTGGCCGCCTGGGCATTTTCCGCGCTCTGAGCCTTGGCCTGTGCCTGTGCGGCTGCCTGTCCAATCTCATAGGCAATTTCTCTCTGGCTGTTTTTCAGGCTGCTCAGAGCCTCCACGCGGCTCATGGCGTCCTTATTCAGGCCGGATTTTCCCATGTCATAGGCAATCTGGAAAGCACGGTCATAGCCTTCCACATCCTGTCCGGGCAGGTAATTTTTCTGCATGGCCTCAGCGTAATTGCCATACTTTTGGGAAAGTGCTTCCAGTGTTACGGGTTCTTGGGATTGCGTTTGCGTTTCCACGCCCGTATCCTGCTGCACGGCGGTTTCCGGAGCAGGAATCGTTTCCTGTTTTCCGGCATCCTGCATCCCAGCCTGATTTTCCGGCATAACGCTGTCAACAGGTTCGGCTTTCTCCCAGAGTTTGTCAACCGCTTCTGCATTTTCCACGGTTTTGTCAACCGGAGAATCCGCCTTTGTCCCGGCAGCGGAGTCCGGCACATTCTTCTTTCCGCTGCGATAGGTGTTGACGGCCTGATACACGCCACCGGGGCCTTCCATCACACCGGCAGTCAGTGCGCCCAGCAGGCTGGAATAGGCCACCTCAGACCAGTTCACATCCTCGTCGGCATAGAGAACAAGGTTCTGGAACCATGGTGTCAGGATCTCCTGCAATCCTTCTTCCAGACCTTCCGAAGCCATCTTCAGGGGAAGTTTAACTGCCAGCTTCAAAAATGCGTTGTTTATGCCGTCAATCATCTTCCCAACGACATTTCCGCTCACCTTACCGCCCAGCTTGCCGATACCACCCAGAAGGTACTGCAAGCCTGCCTCAGATGCGCCAACCAGTGCGGAGTATGTCCTCGCCTGCTTTTTGTCGTAGCCGCTGTTCAGCATCTCCTGATAGGCATTGCCGGCAGCGGAGGCACCCATGAGGCCGGTACCAACAATCTCACCGGCAATGGGGTTGACCATACCAACCGCCATGGAGGCCAGAATGGAGGGTGCCATATTGGTGGTTGTGGTAATGGCATCGTAGCCAATCTGCCCAAGGGATGCGCCTCCCATCCAATCAGGCGTTTTTATACCCACATCCGCCAAATCCTCTCTGGCCATACCGGAGGCGATTTGCTTCGCGGAGTACGGAATGTAGTCATCCTCGGTGTTGAAAAGGCTCTTTACGCCTGAGGAAAACTGGTCAAGTCCGGCGGCAAAGCCGAAGGCCAGCTCCATGGGAGTGTTACCTTCCATGTTCTGGTAGTATGCCCCTGCCTTTCTCCGGTTCAGCTCCTCCTGCATGGTGTCCAGGTATTCCTGCGCCTTTTCCTTCCCGTCCCGGGCGTAGTAGTAGTTATATACAGCCACTTCGTCCTCGGTCAGGTAGTCGTAGCCCTTCTCCTCAAATTCCGTCTCCGCGAACCTGCTGGCACCGTAGGAGCGGTTTTCCTGCTTGATCCTGTCGCGCATACCGTTCCGGTTGTTGATATACTCATACTGCTGGTCATCAGAACCGATTCCGTATTGGCTCAGGGAGGAAAAATCCTTGTCATAGCCGGAAGAATTAGGGTCTGCCACAGAGGACAGCTGCACATTCTTCTGGATCTGCTTAGCCTGATTCAGATATTGCTTTCTGCGGCTGATCTCCGCCTTTCTGTCCTCGATCTCCTGCGACACCTGCTTTCTGGCATTGGTATCCGTCCAGTCAATATCCGGGTCGTATTCCTCCAGTGCCTTTTCCAGTGCGGAAAGCTCACGCTCATAGGAGGCAATGTCCAGATTCTTCTTTTCTTCGTAGTCTCTCTGATCATCTGATTCAGAAGAAGACACGATGCCAACTTTGTTAACATAATTTCTCAAAGAGGTCATCATCTTCCCAAGCTCTGAGAACTTCTTGATATCCTCTCCATCCAGTCCATTCGCAATATCCAGATAACTGCTCTGAAGATATTCAAAGCGTTTCCGGCTGTCTTCCGTATACCCGTTGGTATAGATATCATTTCCAAGTTTCCGAAACTGCCGTTCCCATGTGGAAGCCCTGTTTCTCGCCGTTTCAAAGTTGGCAGTGCTGTAGTCCTTTTTGGAGGATCTGGTGGGAGGCTTCATACCAATCCCTTTGTATAAGCTGCTCCGGACAGAATCATAACTGGAAGTTCCTGTGGAAGCAGAAGAACCGGCGGAATTCCCCTGACTTCCGCCAGGGGTAACGCCGATCTGCTGATACAGTTTATTTCTCGTTTCCTGATAAGACATACTCTGCCTCCTTATTTGTACTTGCCGTACTGCTGGTACCATTCGCCAGCCAACAGATTTGCTTGTTTCTGTGCCTCCTGTGCAGACATTCCTGCATTCATGGCATCCTTCCTGAACTGATTGACTTCCTTGACCATCTGGTCATGGGTGACATAATAATTGCTGCCACCGTCATTTCCGCTACCGCCGCTGCGGCTACCACCGCCGCCACCGCCGCCGCCCCGTCTCGAGGCCTGCTCTCTCTGCCATGCCATGTTCTCGTTGTACTGCCGCACGGATTCGTCAAACTCCTTCTGCCACTGCTCGTCCGCAATCTTGTCCCGCTCCTGCTGGTATGCCCACTGTTCGTCCCAGCGGGTATCCTCCAGCTGATCCCGGTCAAGCTGATACTGGAAGTTCTGGTCATCCCGGAACATACCGTAGTCAAAGGACTGGTCATCGCTGAACCGGCCATAGTCGTAGTCCCGTTCGCTCTCATATGCACCCTGAAGCCGGTCAAGCTCTGCGTAGTACCGGTTCAGCTGATCCATGTACCGGCTGTAGGCCGTATCTTCCTGATCGGAAAGAAGGCCGTACTGATTGAGAAGGTCATCCCCTTCCATCTGGTACCGGTCAAGCGCCATCTGATAGAACTGGGGCATCATGTCGTTGACACCCTGCAAATACCCCTGGTATGTCTGCTGCCCTACCGTCTGGGCATAGCTGTTTCCATAGCCCCCGGTGAGAGCCGCAGCCTGACCCATGGTGTCCATCATGGCCTGCTTTCCCTGCTGCATATACCGGTCTACCATCTGCTGATACATGGCATCGGCATTGATGTCATACTGAAAAGGCCCCCGGTTCTGATATTTGGAAAGCAGATCGTTCATCTGCCCCTGCCACTGGCTCTGGTATTCCCCGGGCTTGTTCTGCTGGTGCTGCTGCAAGGCATTCTGCGCCTGGGTGACAGTATCGCTCTGTTTGTATTCCTTTTTCTCATACGGAACATAGGTAAAAGCCATTGTTTTCCCTCCTTAACTCGTCCAATAGTCCAGATATCCGTCAATCCAGACCACTTCCATATTCCCTGTCATCACCACATCCGTCATTCTCTGTGCCCATTCCACCTGGATATAGCCGTCCGGGTTTGCGCTTACCATGGCAATCCCCCGGTCATTGATGGGGCACAGGGAAAAAACCGGTCTGTCGGGCCGGATGCTCTCCGGCAGGGGATCTTTGTTGATAACCACCGGAACACCGCCAAAATGAAATCCGCAGTTGAAAGCGGCATACACATGATTGCCGTTGGAGATCTGGTAATGGCAGCCCGTGTCCTCTTTTCTGCCGTAGGCATATACGGATTCCTCCACCCCGTCTGCAAGGTTCAGGCTTACCCAGGCGGAGCTCAGGGCAATCAGCTTGCCCCGAACCAGCAGTGTCATGTGGGAGGCAATGTCAATCACATGGGGTGATTCCGGGTATTTCCCGAATCCGGCTCCGTCCACTCCGTCATACAGCACAAAGCTGACGGCATCCGTCATAATTGGGAAGCTCAGAATGTGCTCGCTGCCGATATCGTCCACTGCGCTGATCTCAATTTCATAGGATGTGGACAGGGAGCTGACCACATCGGCAATCAGCAGGGATACTTCCGTCTTGGTGCTGTCCGGGGCAATCAGGGTAACCCAGTTCCCGAACTCCGGTGCATTGGTGGTTTTCCAGCGGTAGCGAAGGGTGCAGCTGTTTTTCTCCACACCATCTATTTTCACACTGGAATAGCTTCTGCCTGCCCGGATTGCCAGGAGCGTTCCCTTTGTGCTGAGCTCACCGGTTTCCAGAGCCCGGTCGCAGATAACCATATCGTATCCGATGTATGGTGTTACCTTTGGCCTGCGGTATGGGATAATGTAGATGCTGGTTGTCACCGTTGTGCTATACCCTCTGGCATCTGTGACCTTGGCAACCACCTTCACTTCCCCATCGTCTACCAGAAGATCCACCAGTGCCGGATTTCCTTCCGCGCTCAGGCTCCCCACAATTATGGAGTAGCTTCTAATTGTGGAGTAATCGGAACTGGCCGTAAACTCCGCCCTGACGCCGGTCTTGCCACGCATATACATTCCGGCGAAGTCCTGGCTCAGTTCACCAACCGGAGAGAGAATCAGCCCATCCGCTGTGAACTTAGGCCGTGTCACCTCGTTTTCCGGTACGAATAAACGGATTGTTGTCTCACGGCTGCCAACCTCTGCTGTTCCATTCAGCGTAATGCATCGGATGGTTCCCGTTCCGTAGGTAAGGCTGGGAATCTCCTTTGCCAGATCGTAGGGCGGTGTCCACTCTGAGGATTCTATCTGCCCATCCTGGATAACCCCGGTGACGCTCTTGAAATCATATTCCAGCCGTAAAGTGAAGTTCTGAGAGTTTCTGGGGCAGCTGATGATGCCGGTGGATCCCATAGTGAACTCGCCGCCGGATACAGACGGAGTTGTGGGGTCTTGGACATTCAGCTTCACAATTCCAACGGTCTGACCAAGCAATTTATTTTTTCGGTAGGTCTTGCAGGTGATTTCGCAGTTACCATAGGTGGCATCGCTGCAAAGGCTTGCCAGATCCGGAATCTCCCAGGTATAGCTGCTTTCCACATTGGTTGCCAGTTCCACGGTGCTGCCGCCAAAGGAATAGGAGAGTGTATGGATACAATCCTCTTTATCCCTGGCAATGGAAATCAGCATCTTTTTCCCCATCTGCGCCGATGCCGGAACGGTGATTTCAGAAGGTCCGGCAACCTCAATCTTATCCAGTGTAACAGTCTGTCCTCCGGAAACACTGCTTCCGGACAGGGAAGTACCACTGGGGCCGTATGCCGCGCCGCTGATATAGCAGGTTCCGTTTCCGTCTGAATCGTGCTTGACAGTGACGGAGGTGGAAACCACCATAACCTCATCTTTCAGCGACATATACTGCTGAAAGCTCTGTTCCGATGTGCCGGCTGCCACGCTTCCGGAGAAGGTTCCGGAGGTTGCGTACCCGTCCGTTTTCCATAGATACAGGTTAGCCCGAACGACGGAGGAATTTGAATCCTGATTTGGTGTGCTGCTCCATGCAATCCGTCCTCTGAATGCACTTTTGCTGTAGGAAAGGTCAAAACTTCCGCTTGCCATTAGCTGCTTCCTCCTATCCACTGAAATGCCAGACCGTGATTAAAGTAAATTTTGAATCTCCCGGTTACCGTAAGAGAGCCGGATATCTCCGCATTGGTGATATACAGCTTGTAGTCGGAAATGTAGGCAACCTCGACATCGTTGCTGTCGAAGAAACTGAGCCGGTCTGCGGTGAACCTTGCAAATTTGTCAAACACCTGCTGCCCGTTGGAATCGTTGGTCTGCCCGATCTCCAGACCGTACACCGGGTTTCCGCTTTTGTCGTCATACAGAAGTCCCGTCTTGATATAGGCGTTGGTGCTGACCATCTGGCTGTACATCTCATCCACCGTTCCGGATATGGTTCTGGTATTGGTAAACAGCTGGCTGATGCTGTTGGAAAACGCCGTCAGATCCAGTGCCGTTTTCTCCGTGTATGTGCCAAAATCAGACTGTGCCACATAAAGACCTTCCAGCCTGTGATTGATCTGGGAATAAAATGCGCTGACAATTTCAGAGCTTTTGATTATCAGATCCTTAATCCCGGAGAATACCTTCTCGTTTTCCTTGCTGGCAGAGCCTCCTGCCTGATTTGCGGCATTTGGAGCGGATTCAGAAATCCCAGCAGAGGTATCTATGGTGGAAAATGCCCATTGCAGCTGTTGGGAAAGCTGATACAGATAGGAGCGCATCTGAATAAGCTGCTCTTTTTCCGTTTGGGCTGTGATATTCGGCTGTCTGATATCAATCAAGGCTTGTCACTTCCTTCGGACATACTCTTGGTGATGGAAAAGATCATTGCCTTCCCGATTCCTTCCAACCGAAGCCGCAGGTGGTCGCACCTTCTGGGTCTTACTGGCAGTGTAAAGCTGCGAAGGTCAGCACCCGTCATAAATCCAAGGCTTTCCCATGCGCCGCAGGAATCATACTGGGCAAGAATGGTCACCTGGCTTCCCGGCTCCAGCACCATGCGGATGCTGATCCGCTTCAGGTACTGCCGCTGGGGTGAGGCTGCATTGATAATCCCAGTCTCGGCCATCCATGCCACTTCCTGCTCATATTCCTCTCCACTGCCAAGAAGGGTGAGAATCCTGCCGTCAGGGAGGGAGCAGTACAATTCATCCCGGCAGGAGCACATCTGTACCGCCTCCATGCCGTCCTCCCGGTGCCAAAGTCCCTTTGCGGTGTCGTAGACCATCAGGCACCAATCTGCGCTCATGGTCTCCTGCATGGACACATAGTATTTGTTCCCGTGGGAAGAAGCCACGGCGTTTTCATACTGGATATCCCCCAGCGCACCGGACATCTCCGTGGGAAGTGATCCGTCATAGGCGCAGATGGCGTGCCTGGACTTGTAGTACAGAATCTCGTTCACAATGGCCAGGCTCCTGCTGCATCCCTTCTGCACACCCCGGCAGGCCGTGGTCTGAACCTGGAAGTTCGACGGCATCTGGCCGTATACCTTGTGCATACAGTTTTCCTTGAAGAAAAGCGGATACCCGGCGTGTGCAATGGCACCGGTAAACTGCCCGTCAGATCCCAGGGAAACCGCATAGCTGTCCGTGCTGATTCCCATGAAGCAATTCCAGTTTTTGAAATCCCCCAGCTTGCAGGCGTACAGCTCGTTGACTACCTCTCCCTCATTATTCAGGCCATACCGGCAGCCCCAGAGCCGGTTGTCGTTCTCTATGACAAAGTCCATCAGCGGCATTTTTCTGGATACCGTGACCACACCGTCGATGGTGGTATCTGCATCCAGAATCCCAACCACGGTAATGGCATCGTCCTCCTGTGCATAGACAATGGCCGCGCCTTCCAGTGCTTTGATCTGCTCCGCTGTTGCCCCTGTCAGTCCCTCCGGCAGTTTGAGGTGTACCCCGTCATACTGGCTGAACATCCTGCCGATTCCCGCGCTCTGGATCTTGATGTAGGTAACCGTAATGCTTGCCCACATTCCGGTACTTTCGGACCACTGCTTCAGGGAGTGTGGTGTGGTGCTGGTATCCATCCACAGAGCCATGTTGGCAGGCTCTTTGGGCTGGGAAGACTGGATATAGTCCGGGGAAAATGTGGTGCCGTCCTGCCTGCATGGGGAGAATACCACGCTTGCCGTGGTGGAAAACTCTGCTTCAATGCTTCCAAAGTCGGAGGTATCCGCCGTGTTTATGTATTTTTTGTCCGGCAGGATGATGACATAGGCACCCATGGATATCAGCTGCTTGGGGCAGTCCTGACTTTCCGTGGACAGACCCATGTCAATCCGGTAGCCGTTCATCACGAAGGCACTACCGTCCACATAGCACAGGCCGTCCTTTGCAATCATGCCCTGGGTATTTGCATCCTTCCGGTAAAGCCCACGCTTTTTCCGGGGGGAAAGCACCGGGGCAGCGTCCGAACTGAGATTTCGCATATCATAGAACTCATTTTCCGAGATTCTCAGGTTGTGGTTATACCCGGCAAACACATCGATGGTCTGTCTGGCTTCCGGTGTAACATTCAAAATCGGCCGCATAAACCCTCCTTAGAACCGGAACCGCCCATAGCCTTTGGGGGTGTGGCTCTTTTTGTAGATACCCTTGAACTGGTCGAAGATGGAATTGAACATGGTCATGGCTCTGTTGTACCGGTCAATTTCATCGTTGGCATAGTAGACCTGTGCCTGAAGCCAGTGCACATAGCACTCGTCATAGGGCTGCGGCATAATCAGAACCGTGTTTCTGTCTGTGTTGTCATCGTAGCCGGAAAACTGGATGCTTTCTCCGCCGTCGTGGGCATCGATCACATCGTGCTTGACCATGGCCTCACACCGGGAAAGCCAGGTCACCTTCTGGCTGAAGGAATAGGAATTCCGGTTTGTTTCATCGCTCTGAATGATTGCTTCCTGCAATGTCATACATTTTCCCTCCCATTACCAAAAAAGGGAGGCATTGCCGCCTCCCTCCTTGCTTTAATTCGCTGCCTTGATTCCCTTCCTCTCGGCAACCGTCTGATCGGCCTTGTACTGGGCACGCTTGGCGCGGTCGTACTCGTCCTTGATATATTTGGGAACCCGGGAAACCTGGCCTCTGGGCATGACGAAATTCTTTCCGTTCACGCAGATCACCAGATTGGGATTCTCATCGCTGGGGTCACGCTCCACAAACAGATCCACCAGGTCCAGTTCCGGCTTCACAGGAGCCGCAGCTTCCGGATTGGTCATGGCCTTTTCGGTTTCCTGCGTGTTGTTTTCTGCCTGATTGGTGGTTTCTACGGTTTCCGCAGGTGCCAGGTTTTCAGGCGCATTGTTGGTTGCTCTTGCCATATGATTTCCTCCTGAAAAAAATGGGGGGCAAGGGCTTATCCCCTGCCCCCGGAAAGTTTAGTTGGCCTCGTCCACGGCGGAGTAGCTGGAGCAGCTCATAATCCGCAGAACGCGCTCGGTATACAGCACCGTTGCGCCGTTGGTCTCGAACTTGTAGCCCACGGTGGAGAACTGGTTCAGGGGGCCGCCTGCCTGCTCCTTGCCCTTGACAATCATCTCAAGACCGCCCTCCTCCGGGTCGATAATGCCAAAGGCATCCTTGCCGAAGCAGTAGGTGGCGTAGGTTACGGTGCCTGCCTTGTTCTGGTAGTCACCGCCTCCCAGGACGGGGGCAAAGGTGTCCTCCACAAAGCACATACCGTGCAGCTCGCCGATTTCACCGTTGAAGATCTCCCGGACGGAAGCGTACTTGTGGGCATCAATCCACTCCTTGGACTTTCTCAGGTCATAGGCTACGCTGGGATGGATGACACAGTAGTACTTGCCGTTGATGGTGGGCACCTTGTTCTTCTTCATGATGGTCACCGCTTTGGCAACCATATCCGGTGTGAACAGGGACATGACGGTGGCAGATGCTTCCATGGTGGCAGGGCTTGTGGGGGTGGAAGCAACCGCACCGGTGGCCAGGGTGATGTTGTCGCAGTACAGGACATTGGTGTTGGTCAGCAGGGCATCCCGAATCAGAACCTCCTGGGTCTCTGCGGCGGATGCGCCCATTTCCTCGGTTGCGCCCAGGATCACATCGTCATAGGCGTGCATCTCCAGCTGGTCGGTAATGGCGGTGTAAGTACCGTACTGGTCGATGGAGCCGGTCTTCGTGGTCATGCCGAACTTCTGACCGGTGGGGATGACACCCTCCTGCAGCTTGGATGCCCGGGCGAAGGTGTTCCATTTCCGCCATTCCACGGTCTTGCCACGGCCCTTGGGAAGGGGCTGGGTAACTGCGAACTGTGCATAGTACATTTCTGCTCTGGCGTTCACCAGAAGGCTGGTGTCGTAGAAGGTCTTCAGCTCGGGAGCAAGGGTGTTGCTGCCGCTGAAGTTCTCCACTGCGCCGGTGTAGGCGTTCACATAGCCGCCCGTGGCGTTTACCACATTGCCGGCCTCGGCAAACAGCTGAAGGAACGCGAAAAGCATGGTTTTGATGGTTTTCATAAGTTTCTCCTTCCGTCTTCACGGGGAGAAAGTGGCGGTTATTCGCCGGGTCTCAGCTTTCTCCCCTGGGCAGCCGCCAAACGGATTCTTTTTGCCTGTTCCTGAATCTGCTTGGGGGTTGCGTGTTTCCAGTCTACCTGTGTGACAGAAGAAGCCTGAGCGGAAGCGCCGCTTTCATCGGGTCTGGCAGCACCGGCGCGGATGGTGTTCTGAACACGCTCCGCTGCCTTCTGATCCACAATCTGAGCCTGAGCCAGTTCCAGTTCCTTGCGGTGTACCAGGTGATACGCGTCCTCAACACTGATATTCACACCTCTGGAAGTCAGGCGGCGGAATTGGGGATTCTCCATTTCCTTCCGAAGATCGAAGTTGGGGAAAACAGCCTTCATCTGCTCTCCCTGCTGAATCAGACCCATGATGTGCTGTCTGTTCAGGTTGTCCTCGTTGATACGCTGCTGCTGATCCATCTTGACCACAGTCTCCCGGGGCAGACCCAGTTCCAGAGCCTTGTCGTCGTATTCGCCGGTCATGTGCTTGGCTAGGGAAACATAATCAATGTTCTCAGGGTCAAGGCCGTTCTGCTGAGCCACGGCTTTCAGAGCCGGTGCCAGAGCTGCCATAGCATCCTCCGCATCCTTGGCCTTCCGCTTGCTGGCCTGAACGATTTCCTGCATCCGGCGGTTGCACTCCGGGTCTTTCATGATCTCGTCCCAGTTGTACTTGGGTGCAGCATCCTGCCTGTGTTCTTCTGCCTGGGCGGTTTGGTTTTCAGCAGCGGCGGCCTGCTGACCTTCCTGGCCGGAAGTCTGAGCTTCCTTCCGGGATGTCTGTGCTTCCTGCATGGCAGGGGCACTGTTCGCCCGTTTTCCGTACTTGGCGTACTTGGCAATCTTCTTTTCGGGCACGCCCAATGCCCGCAAGCTCTGCGCGGCGTCCGCAGCTGCCTCGCCCGAAGCCGGTGCTCCGCTGCCGCCGTCCCCGGCAGTCCCGCCAGTGCCTCCGGCACCCGAACCTTCACCGCCGAACAGCTGCAGGAAGCTCAGCTTTTCCTTGAATGTCATAGATTTGACCTCCAAATCAAATTAGGTATCTAACCTGTGGCAAGCATAGCAAATTCCATTGGGAATCTCTAAACCCATTTACCCCAGAATTTTGTAAGAAATGTACTCCGGGAATTTGTCTGCCAGAATCTCAAAGCCTACGCAGACCGCCTGAAAGATGCTGGAAACCGTGCTTTCATGTCCCATCAAAGCCCTGCAACTGATGGTTGCATACCCGTCCTGAATATCAGCCACGGTCCTTGCCGCAATCCCTGCTTTCTCCATCTGCGTCACATTGGCGCTCAGGGTGTGCACCAGAATGGATGCCGCACTGCAAACCAGATCCTCGCCCTTGGGTGCTGCCTGGGCGTGGCCATGGACACTGACCCGGTTGTAAAAGCGATTGTATCTCACATGAATCATCTGTTATCCCTCCCTGGGCGTTGTGGTGTTTGCGGTCCGCTCCCTGGCGTTCTGGGTGATGCTGGATTCTGCCGGGGGTGTTCCACCCAGCTGCACAGGCTGTCCGCCTGCCGGTGCTGCCATGACTATACCCATCTTCTGCATATCCATTGCCGCCTGCTGGGCAAGTGCCAGGTTACCGGTCTGCTGTGCCATCATGAAGCACTGCTGGATATAGAAAGCGCACATCTGGAATACCTGTGCATTCCTGGCAATCTTCCGAAGAATGTCCTCCTTGCCTTCAAAGTCCATCATCTCCATGCAAAGAAGTGCCTGATCTGCCAGCTGCGGATTGAAGAAGCCCAGCTGGAAGAACTGGATTGCCATTTCGTTGTTGGCAACCTTGTTGTAGGCCGTCCGCTTCTGGGGGTAAACCTTGATGTCGAACTCCGGCTTCCGGTAGCCGATCTCTCCGCCAACGCCCATCTGCTGCTGCATGAGGTTTTTGTTGCTGTAGGCGATAAATTCCTCGGCCCCGTTTTCCCCGATAATCCGGAACTTCCGATCCAGGGTGTAGAACTGCCTTATCAGCTCGATGCACAGCTTCACGATGCTGGCATAGGCTCTGTAGGATGCCTGGATACAGTCCCGGCTTCCCTTACCTGCCGCCTCCTGCAAGGCCGCAATGGCCGAAGCGGCGGTGACACCGGAGGAGATATTGCCGGTGCTGGTCTCCGTGTTTCCCGTGGTCTCCCGCATCTCCTGCACATATCTGTCCAGCAGATTCAGGTAGTTCCCGTCCAGGGAGTTGTGGGGAATCAGCCGAAGGGACTGCTCATCAATGCTTCCCTTGATGTGCACCACGGGCTTGCTGGTGTCCAGCAGCTCCTTTTCATTGATGGTTGCCTCGTCATTGTTGGATAGATACCTGGGCAGAGACCCAACCACGGCATTCTTCACAAAGGCCGTGTTCATCAGGTCGATGGCAATCTGGGGATTCAGGCCAAGGTCTATAAAGCCGTAGCCGCAGGGGCTTCCCTCGATGGGAAACAGCGGGTCAAACACATAGGGATATTCACCGTGGTTATACAGTCCGGTTTTCGCCATGGGCTCCGCAATGACATTTCCCATATCGTCTGTAACCGGCTGCACCTCGTTTTCGCTGGCATAGATGACAAAGTCCTCCACATACTTGCAGTAGTGCAGCACCTTCCTGGAGCCCTGATAGGCGTGGTAGTATACCTCTATGACGGTGGCCTTGTCCGTGGTATTCACGGTATCGTCGTAAAGGAACTTGGCATTGATGAACCCCTGCCCCTTCAGCCTGCCCTCCAGCTCCGGGTACTTCTGCCGCAGGATATCCTTGTCCACCAGCTCCGTCTGGAAGATGTACCGGCTTTTCTGGATATCCTCCACCCCGGGCTCCCAGTAGATATTCAGCAGGCTCACCTTGTCCACCCGGATATCCCCAAGGCCGTTGAGCTTGTTCTTGTCCCACACAACCTTGTAGCACCCGGTGCCGAACTTCATTTTTGCCCACATGGACTTGTCATAGGTGCCCTCAAACCCGTTCTGTTCCAGGATCACCGGGACGATGGCAGACAGCATGGTAGCCTCAGCCCTGTCCCCTGCCTCCCTGGGCAGAAGATTCGGTGTGGGGTAGCTCTCAATGGCGTCGGCGTGCTTGGAAGTCACCACATTGTGCAGCCAGGCAGATACGGAGGTAAAGCCACCGTCCGCCCCAATCTCCGTCTTTTTCTGCTCCTCGGCGGTGTTGCGCAGCTTCCACCACTGTTCCGCGGCAATGATTCTGGCCTCGGTGTGCACCTTCCCGGCCTTATATTCCCGCAGGATCTTTGTGAACTTCTTCAGCTGCTCCTTCCCGATGGGCTCCGGCCGCTTTTCTGCCGGGCTTCCCGATTCCAGCATACCTTCCTGATTGATTTCCATATCTGACCTCCTATTTCGTAAACTGATTCAGCGGATCGGAGAGAATGTAATTCTTCTCCACCGGCATAATGGGCTTTATGGGACGGGACATACAGATGTACCGCCAATCGTCGGCAATGTGGTCTTCCAGATCACTGTCCAGGTCCTCTGGCCTGTGCTGGTCATACATCATCAGCGGAATCGTCCGTATGAAATCCTTGCAGTTTCGGAACACATAGAACCTGGGATACCCTCTCTCATCGAATTGCAGCCGGTAGTGGCATTGCATCCATCCGGGTATCCGTTCATGGTCTCCCGGGGAGAAGTAAACCCCATACTTTGCCGCCGTGTCCGCAATGCTGATGCCCCTGCTCTTGTCCCAGATTGCCGGATCTGCAATGCCAATGATGTTCTTGCCCCGAAGCCACGGATGCTCGCTTTCAATCCGCCGGATCTCCTGAAACTGCTGCTCCGGTGTCCACTTGACGCCGTTGTTGGGAACCCCTGTGCAGCCGTACAGCTCCATGATGCGGTAAAGCACCCCGTCATAGTCCACGGCATACCAGCCGCAGGAAAAGGGTTTGTTGTAACCAAAGTCATAGCCGCGCATGATTGTCCAGCCCCTACGGCTTCCGCTTTCCAGATCCAGAGGATCAATGACATGGGTGAACCGGTTCTGCTGCCTTGCCTGCTCCACGGTGATTCCGGCCTTCTTGCACATGGCTGCATCCGGCTCCGTCCGAAACTCCGTGAAGTACTGGCCTTCAAAGGTGTCCCAGTCCCCATACAGCAGCGCATTTCTCTCCTTCTCCGGCAGCAGTGCCAGGGAGCCAAGGTATCCGGGGTTTTCCTCCAGCAGAGCCTGATTGTCAAAGATGGTGGCCGGGATAAACACCCTGTCACGCTTCACGGTCTTTGTGCTGCCGTCCGGCATTTTGATTTCCATTTCCTCCACAATGGGTGTTCCCGGCTCGGCAGCATCGATAAACCGCTGTTTCACCCAGCCGTGGCCGATACCCCCGGGGTTTGTGGTTGCCCGGATATAGCAGATGGTCTTTCGCTTTGACTTTGGGTTCTTGCTTGGGCGGTTCCGGGAGAACATATAGCTGTATTCCTCCCAGGTGAAGTGGGTCAGCTCATCGAAGCCGATGAAGTCATATCGCTTGCCCTGATAGTTGGTCTTGTCCTGGCTGTGCTGCATGGCTCCAAAATAGATCTTCGCACCACTGGGAAACTGCCAGAGGTGCTTGCTGTCGTTGTACTTTGCCTTGGGAAATGCCAGGGAATACAATGTCTGGCTCCTGTCAATCAGCTCCGACAGCTGCGGATAGGTTTTCCGGAAGACAATGCCACGGTAATGGGGAATATCCACCTGCCGCAGAGCCTCCACCAGCAGGGAATCGCTCTTGCCGCCTCCGGCTGCCCCACCATACAGCACCTCATACTCGGTTCGCTCCATAAACCGAACCTGTTTCGGCTGTGGCTTCCAGATCACATTACTCTCCATCATCCGCATCCCTTCTCGGCGGCATCAGAATCACGCCGGTACCGTCATCGTCATCATCTGCGCCATTGCTTCTGGCGCGAAGTGCCGCAATCCGTGCCTCCTGCTCTTTTCTGTCCATCTCAGACCGTACATCCAGAATGGATTTCAGATCCCGAAGGGTATTGGTAAGCTGCTGCAAGCCGCCCTTGTCCACAGGCCCTTCCTTTTCCCTGTCCAGCTTCTTATACTCGGTGGTTACCTTCGCCGCGCCGGTCTTCATGGTGGTCTTCATGGTCACGGTCTTCATGTCCAGCTCGTCCACGGCCTTCTCCAGCTTGTCAATCAGCCGGTTAGCTAACCTGTTAATCCGGTCATCCACCCTGGCATTTTGCCTTGCCACGGCCTCCACGGTTTTTGTGGCCGCTTTGTGGTTCGCCTGTTCCCGCAGCCCAACCCAATTTTCTTCCTTTGCCCTCCTGGCAAGATTCTTCAGCGGAACCCCATATTTGGCGGCAAGCTCCCGGTAAGATACGCCGCCCCGAATGTATTCCTTTCGGATTTCGTTCCAATCCACCACAACGCCTGCCGCCTCCTTTCCGGTCAATCGTAGCAAATCAGAGCCCTGATTTCTAAACCCCCTGAAAACCCCCTTGACATATCCTAGGATATATGCTAGGATATACTTGGAAAGCAAAAGAAACCAGAAAAACAGGGCATTGCCCAGAAAGAGGTTATCAATATGAAATATAGAAATGTGAAGTTTACTGCAATCGCTACTTACTCAGACGGTAGTCTTAGTAAGTGCAGAGCATTCGCAACGGAACGGGCAATGAGCAACTGGGCGAACCGCCAGTTCCGAAAGGATGAAGGCGTTACCGTTACCGTTTGGGAAGGATACACCGACAAGGTATATTGCACCTACCACGCTTAAATCTTTGGGCCCCGGCTCTGGGGCCCGCCACCAAGAGGAGGAGTACTGATGAAAAAGCAAACAATCACCCAGAAGCGGGCGACCCTGTTCCGCGAGTGGCTGCTGGCCACCCTGGGAAATGACGAGCGTTATTACTGCTGCACCCTGGTTGAGGGAATCCCTGATGGGGACGACATTGAAACCGTTCTTGATGACCTGGCGGATGGCTTCTATGATGATTATCTCGATGAGATGATCGACCTGTATCTCCGGGCTAAGAAGCGATACGCGGAGAGCGGCTGGTATGTGAACGGGCAGCTGATCTTGGATGAATCTGAGGCTCTGGTGCAAGGCTTGAATGGAACTGGCTATGAGATCCCGGGTCGCATTTACAAGAAGCGGGCTTGAGAATACGCTGGGCCATCGGCGATACGGGCAGAAAGGAATAATCATGGAAGTCTGTCTCATTGAGCGAACCTACAGCAGCGGCACCTGGTATCAGATCATGCGGCGCGACCGGAACTGCACCGGCTACGACCATTGTTTCCCCGGAAAGCTGTTTACGCTCCGGGAAGCAGTTGAGACAGCCATTGCCCACGACATGAAAATCGTAGCCATCGGTGACACATGGCAGTGCCTAAGACATTGACATCTTCCAGCCTGCATGGTATCCTATGATATATAAAGGGGGTGCCGAAATGGCAGTGAAAACACCGCCGTCTCAAACACGATGGAAAGCCGATAACACTGTGGCCGTGAACATCACCATCAGCAAAAACGCAGACCCGGAATTATACGACCTGTTTGCAGGGTCACCCGGAAATCGCGGTGCCATCGCCAGGGAGCTTCTCCGGGAAGCCATATCCACCAGAAAAGAAAAGGAAGCCAGCGCCGAGTAAGGCGTTGGCTTTTTTCCATGTATCATTGCACGCCAATAGCACGCGTGCAATTCCCGTGCAATCCCCAGTGCAAATGCAAAAGAGGGAGCCGAAGCTCCCCCTTATCCCGATTCCTTTTCCCGATGATTCTGCCACCAGCCCACGCTTACTTCCCCGGTTTTGGTGTTCTCAAGAATCTGCACCGTGCAGTCCCGGTAGATGTGCTCCTGATCGTAGATATTGCACTCCACCCTGACCTGTTCCGGGTGGATATTCTTCATGGCCTTGATATCCTCCACCACATGGCCAAGGGTGTCCAGTATGGTTGCCTTCATAAGCCCGGCATACATGGAACGCTTCACAGTGCGCATCCAGCTTTCCAGAATATCCAGAATCGCCTTGCGGTCAACCAAATCAGGCATCATTCTCGCCTCCATCCATAATTTTTCCGCAGTTAGGACAAAATCTGTATCCGTTCACATCCGGGTATTTCGCACCACATACAGAACAGCGATATAGCATTTCTTCTCCTGTCATAATCAATGCGCAATCTCCGGGAAACCATTCCTGCCATTTCCCATGAACTGATTCTTTCGCATCCACGACAACCGCATTCCTCCAATCACTTGAAAACTCTATGGGTTTTCACATCCCGAAGCTCCACCCGGTTGATGATGTCAAACCCGGCCATTCTGGCCACATACCGGATGTGCTTCACCAGATCTGCGACCCTCTGTTCCTCCATCTGAATGGCCTTCTCGCCCTTGTAGGCGGTAGGGTCAGGACAACCTGACCCATTTTCCCACGGCCTTGCCATCAGCGCAGCACCACAACCTCACCGGCTTCCACCAGCTTGGACAGCTTCTCCTCGAAGTATGCCGCAATGTTCCGGGTGGCCTCCAGTTTCCACACGCCGCCGTCCGCCTCGAACAGGCCAACCTTGCCGCCGCCATCCAGCCGCAGCAGGAAGGTGGATTCCGGCTGTTCCACATCCAGGAAGGTGCGGAACGGTTTCAGATCCACATAGGGTCTGACCTCCAAGGACTGGGTAAGAGCAACGCCGCTTCTGGCCTCCACAACCTGGCTCACGCCGTTGTCGTTGGATGTGACCTTGCTCTCCCGGCTGACACTGGACAGCAGCTTCAGCAGATAATCGGTGTCTTCGTTGGGGATGTACAGGGAGCGCAGCTGAATCACGGCCTCCTCATGCTCCTGATAGCAGTTGACCTTTACCTTTGGGGTGTCCGCCTGGCACTCATACAGCCAGCAGCGATCCATCTCACCGTCCAGCGTGGTAAACACACGAACCGTCCGGTAATCCACAACCTGAATCAGGATCTGATCTGCCGCGAACAGGTCATTGGCTTCGTTTTCCACCATCTTGCACACGCTGTCAAGGCCGGTCAGGGTGATGGACTTGGGGAAATCCTTCTTAGGGTCAATGCGGATAAGCTGCCCGGAGGCGTAGTGCTCCTTGCCCACCTCATACACCTTGGGGCCTGCCATCTTCTCGATTTTCTCAATCATTGCTTTCAACATGGTTTTTTCCTCCTGTTATTTCATGGCTGCTACTTTCAGCAGCTTGGGTACTTCCTGAACGCTCCCATCCATGCCAACCTGCCCGGGCACCTGGGGTGTGCTCTCCACCAGAACCATCTCACCGGTGTCCGGGTTGGCGGCAATGCCCAGGGTGGTTCCCACCGGCAGAACCGGGGCAAGGGCGCTCTTTGCGCTGGCGGAAATCTTGATGTACTGCCGGTTCTCGTCCGGCTTCATCTCGATCACCAGGGTGATTTTCCGCTTTGCGCAGGGGTCGGTGTTCAGGTCGAGGATGTTGTCCACAGCCTTACCCACCTCATAGTCCACCCGTTCGGAAATGGCGCCCCGCGCCATCTGAAGGATGCTTGCTCTTTCGTTTGTCATAGTTGTCGTTCCTTTCTGTTTTGGTTTTCCAGTGCCTGTCCCGGCACCGGTTATTGGGAATCCCCTTCCGGGGAATGCCGTACATTTTTGCGTTCATCAGGCCACTTCCCCATTCCACGCTACCTGTGCCTCATGCCGGAATACCTTCTTCCTGTCCACGGTGAAGCCGCAGTCGAAGCACCGAACACGCCACGGCTCCTGAACGCCATGCAAATACTGGCAATAGGCCACATTGTCGCTGCCGCATTTGCACCGGCGGAGGCGAAACTGACTGTCCGGGTCAGGAACCATGATCTGAATTTCATCATCCATTGTCATCATCCTCATAAATCTGTTTCAGCATCTGATAAACCTCACAGTTCTTGTATTTGTCACAGCAGAATACCTTGACCTGAATATTCAGATCCTCCGAATTGCCAAACTCCCAGCACAGGCGGCTGCCGTCCGACACGCCCTGGCAGATTACCTTCTTCTTGCCGTCGCAGTGCCGGTAGTAGGGGCACTGTGCATAGTGGTCGAACCAATTCGTAGCCATGATCTATCCTCCGCATAGGCTGTCATCCGCAAGCACCCGGCGGATGGCGTCCAGCTCTGCCTCCCCCAGCTCCCCGGATGCTCCCTTGGGCATGGCCATCTTCTCCGGCTTTGTATTCCAGGTGCCGCGCATCAGCCAGTTTGCCAGGTACGGAATGAATCTGCCGCCCTCCTTTGTCCACTGCTCTGAGGATTTCCATAACCGCAGGCTCTCAAGGAGAACCGGTACAGCCTCCGGATTCTGCGCAGCCTGTATGTACGCCTGATACGCACTATCCTTGTTGCCTTTCCTGTCCTCGGGATACTCCGCCCAGACAGCCTCAAAGGATTCTGCCACACCCACGCCTTGGGTTCGGTTCTCTTCGGTTCTCTTCTGTTCTGTTCTCTTCTCTTCGGTTGGGAATCCATTTGGAATCCATTCGGAATCCGTTTGGAATCCATTTGGAACAGCTTCAGGCTCAGGCTTCAGTCCGGTTCTGGCTTCATACAGGGTAATTCCTCCCGGGCAATTGTGGTCTGTATACGCCTTATTCGGCTTAATCCAAACTTTTTTTGCGATTTCAGGATACATGAGCGGTTTGATTCTGTCGTTTTTCAGGCTGTTGGAAATCCGCCAGTGCTTAATGACATAAACCGTACGGAATTTCAAAATGAACCGCTTCTCCACCAATTTGGCCATAGCAGACGCGCCATTTTTGATTCTGGAGTACGCGCTGGCCGCATTGTTGATGAATCCGTCATCGTCCGAAAGCATATTCAGATGGAGATAAAGTGCCTGTGCATCGGTGGGGAGGCTGAAAAAATCGTCGCTCTCCGTGATCTTGCTGCTGAAACATCGTCTGCCAGCCATGGACATTCACCTCACTTTCCCCTGCACGCGGCAGTCACTTGGATTCCGCCAGGTACGCAGCGGGAAACCTTGTTGATGAAGTGTCCCTCATGGCTTGTGGCGTCAGAAAGGTGCAGAAGATGGATCTCCCGGCAGGCGCTCAGGTCAAGGGTACGGAGGTAATCACACAGGGTATCAATCTCCATGTGGGCGTTGGTAATCCGGTGCCTCACCTTCTCCGGCATCTTCTCGCAGCGTGAAAGGATATCCTTGTCATAGTTGGCTTCGATGGCCAGAATGTTCAGGCCGGGGAACTTGTACCGCAGATTCACGGTATCCGTGGCGAATGCCAGCACATCCCCGTCCACCCGGGACTTGATCAGAAAGCCAAGGGGCTCCTGTGCATCGTGAAAGGTGGCGAATGGTACAATGTCCAGGGAACCGATGTTGAACTGTTCCATGTCTGCGATGGTACTCACGCAGTCCGTTTCCAGGGCATCCGCCGTGCCCTCGCTCATGTAGATGGTCATGCCGTCCTTGATAAGCTCCTGAACCGCCTTGGCGTGGTCTTTGTGCTCGTGGCTTACCAGGCAGGCAGCGAATTGGGAAAGAGAAAAGCCGGAAAGCTGTTTCAGCTTCCGATGGGAAACACCGCACTCCAGAAGAATGCGGGTTTCCTGATCGTCAACGATATACGCATTTCCGGCAGAGGAGGAAGCCAGTGCCGTAAACATCATATCGGGCATACCTCCTGTTTCGCTGCCGTGGAAGCTGCCGCTGCCTGTGCCATAAGCCCGGAGAAATCCACCCCTGCAGGAGGTGTCACTGCCACGGTGGTCTCCGGGGCGTGCTCCTTCTGGTACTGGCTGCTCTTCTTGATCTTCTCCTGAACCCACTCAGGGAGCTCGCAGAAGGCATTGTCGTCCCAGTGATCCATGTCCCAGGTCTGCAATTTCGTTGCCGTGGTGGGGGCAGGAAGGCCGGGAAACAGGGGCATGATGGTGTCGATGTTGGCATATTCCCCGGTCTCGTTGAGGATCACATTGATCATGGCCGGTTTTCCGATCTGGGTCAGAGGGTCAAAGTCTCCGAAGGCATCATCGGAATACTGCATCCCGTTCCAGCTGGAGATAAAGGCGCGGAGCTTGCTGTTGTTCTTGCCGGAGATATTAAACTCCCGGCTCAGCTGTCTGGGCTCCTGCTTCCCGTCCACCTCAATGGTGATAGCCGGAATGTCAAAGGTGAAGATAATCTTCGGGGAATACTTCTTGTACATTTCGCTAAACTGCTCCCCCAGATCGAATACTCCCACGCATACCGCCAGATACTGCCCGGCAGGCACCGGGGGGATTGCCGGTTTGGCTCTGTCCTTAATTTTCATGTTCGATTCTCAGCTCCTTATCATTCTCGCTGACCACCAGGCGAACCACCTGACAGTCGGTTTTTTCCAATCTGGTAACGCTCTCCGCATTGTCCACGAAAAGCGGAACGCTTACCCCATAGGCGCGGCTCAGGGTGTTGATGATATCCATGCCCACATTGATCTTCATGCCGTTGTTCAGACCCAGATAGGGAACGCCATCGTATACCACATCACACCGGTCTTCCACGCCGCCGTTGGCCTGTTCCCGGAACAGCCGGAACCGGGCAATCCGAAACAGGTTGTTGATACCCTGCTCCACAAATCCAGCCTTGTACCGGCTGTATTCGTCCATCAGGAACAGCAGCCTGTCCAGCTTGGAAAGGTTTTCCGAAGCAGCCCGAGCATCCTCCCGAAGCTCCTCAATCCGGCTCATGGCGTACGCATAGGCGCCGCGCTTTCCGGCCACCTCGCTGGCTCTTTGAATCTCAGCGTTTACCTCGCTGATTCTGCGGCGAAGTTCACTTCCCGATCTGGAAGCATCCTGTCTCAGGCCGTCCAGCTCCCTCTGAACGGAGGAAATCCAGCTGGTGACAGATTCCCTCCTCTGCCCATAGTCCGGCATATCGCTAACCTCGGCATTCTCAGCGGCCTTCTTCGCTTCCTTCAGTTCCAGCTCATTTCTGGCAATATTGCGTTCCAGATTGGCAATGAATAGTTTCTGATCCTCTGCTTCCTTCAGGAACTGTGCCTTCAGATTCTTGTACGACTTTGATTTCTCCACCAGAGATACCAGCCGCTTTTTCTTGTCCTCAGCAAAGGCCTTGACCGCCTGATTGATCTGAGACGCGGGTAACTGCTGGCCGCAGGTGGGGCAGGTGTCGCTCCCGGAATACTGCTCGGCATTAACATCCATCCACGCCTTACGGATTTCATCGATCATGCTGTCACACCGATCAATTTCCCTGATACGCATATCCATGCCGCGTTCGGCAGAGGCAAGCGCATACTTGTCCTTCTCAATCGCCTCAGTAAGCCTCCCAGTGTCCGGCAGCGTCCTCCGCTGATCCTCCCGGAACTGCCGATTCTCCCCTTCCAGCCTGTCCAGCTCCATCTGCGCCTCGCGAAGCTCCAACTGCTTGCTCTGCACGGCGGTGTTCTGCTCAATGCTCAGCAGCTCTTTTTGCAACTGATCCCGCCGGGAGGAAAGGATTCCAACCTGAACCAGTGCATCGTCAAAATCAATGCCGCTCAAGTCGGAAATGGTCTTTTCGCACTCACTGATTCTGGCAGGAACCTCGTTCCGGGTGGTGGTGAAGTCCTTGCGCTTTCTGGTAAGCATTGCTCGGGTATCTTCCAGACTGCGCCTTCCCATGGCCTCCAGAAGCGGCGCAAACCGTTCCTCCGTCCCCATGATCTGGCGGTCATCCACGCTGCCGAACAGGTCAAACAGAGCCTCCCTGCGCTTCTGCCAGGGCAGGACTGCGGCGAAGTAGCTGACGGTGGTCAGCAGCCGGAACTTGTCCTCGTCCACAAGTTCCGCAACCCTGGCTTTGTAGGCGTTTGCCTTGCAGGGAACCCCGTCCACAAAGTAGTCGGAGGTATTCCCAACATACACGGCTTCACTGCTGCCCCTCCTGGTTGCCCACTCCTCCCGGTATGTACGCTTCAGGGAGACTTCCTCCCCGTCCGCCAGAATCACCGCCTCCACCTCCGTCACGGCCTGATGATCCCGGACGCTGCCATCCGGTGCCAGTGGCTTGATATCGATGTTCTTCTCCCCGTTGCCGGAGCTGTCCTTGCCGAACAGCAGCCACACAAAGGCATCGTAAATGCTGGTCTTTCCGGTGGCGTTGTCGCCGTAGATGCTGGCGTTTTTCCCGTCAAAGTCCAGTGTCAGGGAATTGTGGCACTTGAAATTTTCCAAATGAAGGGATTTTAACCTGATTTCCATATTGATTTTCCTTTCATCTTCCCCTATAATAGGGGTAGCGTTCTTTTTCTGTTTGCCGCTTTCCGATCTGCTCATCGGGAGGCGGCAATTTTATTTCTCCTTCTTCGGCGGAAATGTGGCAAACACTTACATAGCAGCCTTAGACTTCAAAGAAGTGTCCCAGACCGGGGATTCCCTGCTGGCCACAAGCCCGATAATTGCTTCCTTGAACAAACAGCCCATAATCGGGTTGTGCGCCGCCATTGTGCAGTAAAGCTCATGAATCAGAAAGGTGCATCCTAAGATGGTATCCTCCATCGTGCCGCTGTTCTGGATGGAACAGTCTTTCTCGCTGTACTCAAATTTCAGCATCCTTCCTTCACCTCCCTTGGAACCTTCGCAAGGTACGGAAGTAAACACAGCTCAAACAGGAGCACATACAGCCCCGGATTCCCAGCCCCGGTTATCGCACTGATTATCGAGGCAGCCAGGAACACCAGGCAGAAGCAGCCGATGGCAGCCCAGATAACTGTGTGCACCAGCTTCCGTTTCCGTGCCACATATTCCTTGCGAATCAGGAAGATTTCCTCCCCCTGCTGAATCAGGAGCATATCCTGAAGGGAGGACATCCGGCTCCGAGGGAACATCCGCATCAGATCCTGATCCTCGGAATCCAGCTCTACCCGGATATCCTGAATGTCCGTAGAAACCATCTTCATTTGCTCCCCTCCTTGCACCCCAGCAGCCGCAGCACCGTCTCCGGCTCCAGCTGTAAGTAGTTGATGATCTTCCGCAGCCGCGCCACGGAGATCTTGTCCGGGCAGTGCAGCAGGCCGCTCATGGTGGGCTTGCTGATTTCCATGTGCTCTGCAAGGTCTGTCTGATTCAGGCCCAGATAGGCAAGCCGTACCAGCACATCCCGGCGGAAATCCTGATTCCGATATTCATCGGCCTTCTGTCGGATTCTGGGCATCCGACTCACCTCCCCTCGCAAGAATCTGCCTTGCCTCCTTGTTGGGGTAAAACCGCTGGCACCCTGCCGTCATGGGGCCAAAGAGATCCTTCTGACCGGGCTCAGCTACCAGGCACTGCCCCTTTGCGCTCCGGTCCTTGGCCAGCCGGTGGAAGTGCTCACAGTACCGGCACCGCTTCAGAGAATTATATAATTTCATCCGGATTTCCCTCCTTCTGAATCAGCTCCTCCAGATCCTCCATGGTGACCCCGGCCTCCATCAGCTTGATGCCCAGCTTCTCCTTCTGCCGCAGGGTGTACATATAGTTCCGGCGGCGGTTCTTGTAGCCCTCATACTTGTAGGCCAGTCTTACGGCATCACTGCTCTGAAGCCGCTGGATCTCCAGCTCTACCTGATCTTCCTTGATGATTTGTCTTGCCATAGCGTTCTTCCTTTCTGTTTTTCAAACCATCCATTCGGGTGGTTCTTTTGATTGTCCCAGTTCTGGGACGGTCAGCCTAAAAAAATAGAGGCCTTCTCAGCTCCGTCATGAATGCCAAGTTTTTCGCATATACGCTCAATCTCGACAGTATTAAACGGAATCTTCCCGTTGACTTTGGAATTCAAGGTATTTTTGGACATACCAAGCTCCAAAGCAAGGGAACGCTGAGAATAGCCAGCTTCAGCAATCTTACCCTTGAGTTTATTTGTTGCCATAATAGCACCTCCTTTCGTCTCATTTCTGGGACATTTTTATAATAGCGTCCCGATCCACATTTGTCAACCCATTTATGGGACATTTTTGAAAAATTTTTGTATTTTGTATTGCATTTTTGGGACACTTGTAGTATTATGAAGTAAACTTACAAAAGGGTGTGATGAAATGAGTGATATTTCTGATAGAATACTGACCATCATTACAGAAAAAGAAATCTCATACGGAGAACTATCTGACAAAACCGGAATACCTAAATCGGCATTGCAACGCTATGCAACAGGTCAAACGGAAAAAATCCCGATTGACAGGCTACAAATCATTGCATCTGCAATCGGGACTACACCAGAGTTCCTTATGGGATGGGATACCACAAACGCAAATCCATTTGACAAGCTTCTTCCGCTTCCCAGAATGAAACGCTGGCAGGTAATCGGAGGCACAGCCTGCGGCACCCCCATTCACAAAGAGATCGAAGAGGAAACCGTTGTGGCTCCCGAGGACATTGATGCAGACCGTGTCTTCCGCTGCGTTGGTGACAGCATGATCGGCGCCCACATCTTCGATGGAGATCTGGTCTTCGTCAAAACCGGGGAGCAGGTGGAAAACGGCAGAATCGCCGTTGTCCGCATTGAGGATGAATACACCCTGAAGCGTATCTACCGCGGCGAGGACTATCTGGAACTTCGCTCAGAGAATCCCAAGTATCCTCCCATCATCATCCGCGGCGAACAGGAGAATGCAGAGATCGTCGGCAAGGCCGTTCAATTCCTCAGCCGGGTAGTTTAATGAAAAAGAGGTATTTGAAATGACATATTGGGTGACTACTTTTTCTTGGGCGATACTTGGAACGGTTGTTTTTTGGTGTATATTAGGCTCCAAATGGAAACGGATTGACCCATTATATGCTTCCTGCATTCATTCTTATCGGATTTTGGAGCCAATAATACCTGGTGATCCGGGTTACCTTGATATAAAGTTTACACTGATTCGACATGGTTTTTCTTTTTTGGTATCTTCTTTTATCATTTACTTCGTAAAAATCAAATTTATATTATCGATTATTCTGATAATGAACGGGCTGTATGCTTTATCCACAATTTCCAGATACAACTACAGAAAGCGTTATATTCAGGAGGAAGCAAAGAATCCGGAAAATGAAGCCAGTGTATCCATCATCTCCATTCCAGTGAAAGATTCGTTCTGTGCAGTCGTTTATTCTGTCCTGTGTGTAGTTATCTTGTACTTTTTATACCTAATTAGGCCATAGGCTACTTTAGGAGGATACATCATGTTAGATGCCCTGAAGCTGTCCGTCGCAAAAATAAAATAAAAAAACCGCCCCGGTGTTACCAGCACCGAAGCGGTTTGCCCGGAAATGCTCCCCACATTCCCAGGCGATACAGAAAACCTCTCACACAACTATAGGGGTAGTCTGCCCTTTCATAATAGCAGAATTGCCCCGGAAAGGCAAGGTCATTTATGAAAATTCCAAAAGCCAGGCGCTTGCCGTCAGGCTCATGGACGGTTCAGCTGCGGATAAATGGAGGAAGTATCTCCATAACCCGGGATACCGAAAAAGAAGCCGTGGCAGAAGCCATGGCCTACAAGGCAGGAATTATGAAGGCCAAGCGAGCGCCGGACAGGAAAACACTTGGCGAGGCCTATGATTGCTATATCAAGGATCACAGTATGCTTTCCCCTTCCACCATAGCCGGCTACAAGCGTTTGCGAAAGAACACCTTCCAATCTCTGATGCCCCGGCAGCTTTCCAACATCACCAACGAGGCCATAAACCGGGAGATTCGGTTAATGTCCGAAGCAGGGAAATCTCCAAAGTACATTGCAAATGCTGTCGGTCTCCTTCGCCCGGTTTTGAAGGAGTACCACAAGGACTTCGAGCTGGAAATCAAAATGCCAAAGAAGAAAAAACCGAAGTCAAAAGCGAAGTCGAAGCTTCCCACGGATAAAGAGATTCAGGATATCCTGACGGCTGCCAAAGATACGGAGATGGAGCTGCCGATTCTGATGGGCGTCTGGATGGGTATGCGGATATCGGAAATCCGTGGCGTTCGTTTCCGGGATATCGAGGATAATCAGCTCCATATCTGCTGTGTAATTGTGGATGATGAAAACGGCAAACCGGCAGAAAAAGACCCGAAGACCGATGCCGGTGACAGGTGGATTGACATTCCGCCCTATGTGAAGTCCCTGATTCCAGACGGTGAACCGGATGACCATATTGTAAAGCTGTCTGGCCAGGCGATTTACAAACGGTACTCCCGTCTGCTGGAGAAGGCCGGAATCCGACACTTCCGTTTCCACGATCTGCGCTGTGCAAATGCAGCTGCCATGATACGGCTTGGAATTGACAGCAAATACGCCATGGAGCGAAACGGCTGGGCAACGGAACATATGTATAAGCAGGTATACGGCTATATCATGGACGATCAGATGTCAAAAGAATCCGCTGCCATCAACGCCTACTTTATGCCGAAAATCAGAATTGCTAACAAGATTGCTAACAAAAAATAAATTCTCATAGAGCCGCAATAAGTTTTCCGTTTTTGACAATGGGTTCGATTCCCCTCGGCTCCACCACTCAAAACCGCCTACAGTACCCACTGTAGGCGGTTTTTTGTTGCATTTTACTAACTATTTGCCATTAGTCCCCTCCTTCTTTATCTCATTTTTGTGCATTTTATTTCTGCTCAGAAATTGTAAACCACTCCAAAAATCAAAAACTGGAATGAAAACTGTAACAACTGGAACGGCAAACACCCCCTTTTCAGGGGGTGTCCGCTATTACCGCAATCCCAGAATCCTGTCCACCTCTGCGTTACCGGTAGACAATCCTGTACTTGCTTTATCCGTCTGTTTCTCCTCCTGCTCTTTGTCTTTCTCTCCTGCCGCATTGATGTCCGCTTTTACCTTCTCTCCCACCTTCCTGTCATATGGATTCTTCCTGGCAGAGAACTGCTTGTTGTAGCTCTGCCACATTGCCGCCTTCTCTGCCGTAGTCCATGCCGGTCCCGAGCTGCTGGTGATTCCCATCAGTGCCTCCAACGGATTGTTGTTTCCTCCCGGGAAACTGTCCAGGCAGGCTCTTACCTCCCTCTGGTTCAGCTTCCCGCTGCCGTCCGCATCGAAGTCGAAGATCTTCTCCCAGAATTGCAGCTGCTTCTGGATGGATACGCCGTTGTCCACCAGAATCGGCAGTCTGGTTTTCATGGTTGTAGAGATGCTGGCGCTCTGAACCATCTTTACCATGTCCTTTTCAGACAACCCGGAATCCACGATCACCCGCAGCTTCTGCGCATCCGATACAGAATTGCTCCCGGCCTTCGGCTTCAGCGCGGTGATTTTGTTGACTACCTCGTATGCCTTGTCCGCATCCACCCCTGCCTCCACGGCCTGATTGAAATACTTGGCATCCGCCGGCACCATGCTGTAGAAGGTGAAGCAGTCCTTTGCCGTCTTCTTCTGCCTATCTGTCAGATTCTGCTTTTCCAGCCAATAGGAGAAGTCCTGTGCCTGCTGGCTTGCCTTCTTTCCGGTGTCCTTGATCCGGCTGTACTCGTTCTGCACCTCTATGAAGGTATCCAGATCCATACCCGCCGCCCGGAACTGGGATATCTCGTCCTCCTTGCTGTCGGAGATCTTCTTCCGGTACAGTTCCAGCTTGTGCTCCTCTTCCAGGTTGCTGTCGGCAATGGCATTTCGCTTTGCTGTGCTTTTTTCTGTCCCTTTCAATCTGTCGGCATCCTGAATCTGCATCAGCGTCTTTGCCACCTCTGCGCCGCTGGCTCCTTCGTCTGTCATTTTGTCCATCAGCTCCCGGGTCTCATCGCTGGCCACCATACCATAGTAAAGTGCCGCCTTTGCATCATCACTGATATCCGCCCTCTGGATTTCCCGGATCTTGGCAATCGTTACAGTCTCGTTTTCCTTCGCCTGTGCATTCTCCACCTCCGGAGCTGTGGTATACACCTCCTCGTTGTCCCGGTTTTCCTCCATGAAGGTCTTTGTCTTGCTTTTGTCGATACTCCTCTCATAGGTCATAGCCCGTGCCTTCGGTGATAAATCCATACCCAGCAGCACTTCCAGCATATTCTGGTTTTTGCTCTTTTCCTCTGTCTTCTCGGCTTCCGCCATCTTCTGAATCACATCATAGGCAACCTTGTCTTTCGTCCCTGCATCAATAAGATCCTGATACAATGCCGTCTGCTTTGCATTCAGACCTTTATACCCATTCTCTGCCCATTGCTGCGCCTGGGGCAGACTGCTCTTGCCCATCACCGCCGCCTGGAGCACCTGTCCCGGTGTCATGTCCTCTTGGAAGATCGGGTATTGCAGCTGCTTTTCTCCCTCGTTATTGACGGTGTAGCTTCCCCCGTCCAGCAGTGCCTTCACGCCCTTCCAGCTCTTCTGTAGCTGTCCATAGCCGAAAGGTGCCACCAGATACCCCAGTTTCTGTGCCTCTGTCAGCGCGATCTCCCGCTTCTTCTCGTCTGCAATATCCTCATTGTTCAGCTTTGTCAGGTTCGTGAAGGAAGGCACCGCTGCACTCATTGGGATTCTTCCTCCGTTGATTGCTGATGTAAACGGCAGCTGATCCAGCACATTGGATTTCAGGTTCTGCAATGCCTTCTGCCCGTTCACCTTCTCCGTAGTAAAATCGATTCCCTCCCCGGAAATCAGATCCTCCCCTGCATCCCAGAGATTCGGCATCTGGTATCCTTTGAAATCTCCCACGGTATCATTCAGGATTCCGAATGGATCCATGGCAGGCCGTCTGCCTGTGAATTTCTCATAGGTGTCGTTGAACAGGTATGCCAGCAGGAAGTATTTCATAAGCATCGCCGCCAGCACCGCCGCGCCTTCCTCCGCCGCCTGTCTCGGCATATCCTTGAAAACCTCGCTGAACTGATTGTTCACCTCCAGCTGGAATTGTGTGAATGCCTTGAATATCGGATTCCTGCTTTCAAACAGGGTCGGCATGGCTCCCTTGCTCCTGTCTGCCATCACCCCGGCTGCAAACAGATCTGCCTGGTGCATGGCCTCGCTTTCGCTCAGCCCTCTTCGAATATTCTGCTTGTATGCTGCCCTCACGATGGATTCCGATGTAAACCCATCGATCCAGTCCATTGGCTTTCCCAGCCAACCGCTGACCTTTTCCAGCCCCGTCTGCACCAGAGCCTCGCTGCCCCTTCTGTTGGTCAGGAAATCACTGCGGTATACAAAGTCATCCCCCTGTTTCATGTTCCGCAGACTGTCCCACATTCCCTCCAGAATCATCCCTCTGTCCAGTCTTCCGGCTGCCTGCTGCAATGGGATAAAGTTGGTAATGGCAGATCCCAGGTTACCGGCGATCATGTTTGCCCCCAGCTTGCCCTCCAGCTTCTTCATGAAGGAATAAATCTTTCTGCCCAGCAGAGATTCCACGCCTCTGTCCAGCCGGCTCTTTTTCCCGGCCAGCAGATTTGTGTATTCCATCAGCTCATTGACGAAGTTGCTCAGGGTGAATCTCCCGTGTTCATAGATTTTATTTATCTTGTCTTCCTTCTCTTCGTCTGTCAGACGGGTGTCCGCCCTTACCTCGTCCACCTGCTTCCGGATTCCGTCATCCGTGGATAGATACCGGATCTGGCTTTCCAATGCCCTCAGCTTCTGGATGTCCTCCGTGTGGTAGATCACATTGGCAACACCCTCGATGTACTTGTCGAAGCCCTTCACCGCATCGTATGTGGTCTTTCCGCCCTTCCGCTCCAGCGCGTTTCCGAACCACTGAATACCCGGCTTGAACTGGCTTGTCAGACCGTTTATGGAGGTCGGCAGCGCGTCTGCGTTCAGATCCACGCCGATTCCAAAGCCCATCCGCACCAGCATATTGTCCACGGTTTCCTCGCTGAAGTGTGGGAAATACCCTGAACGATATGGCACCGGCTCATAGCCGAATTGCACCCGCACCTCGTTCATCCTCTGGAACAGCTCATCATAGATCTTTCGGAAGCTCTCCACATTGCTCTTCACCTTGTTGGGATCCAGGCTTGGATTGTCGGCAAACACGCTGTCAATCACGCCCTGCCACTGCTCCATGTTCAGTCCGCCAATCTTCACGCTTCCCTGCGTCTTGCTCAGCTGTGCGATGGCGTCCATGGCCTCTCCCACGATCTGGGTTGCTGCGCTCTCGCTGATCTTGTCCCCGTCTGCTGTCTTTGTGCTGATCTCCATGTTCCGCACCAGACTCCGCATATCGTTTTTGAATCTGGTTGCCTCCGCCTCATGGATCTGCACCGGCTCAAAGTACATCTGGTTGATCTTCTCTCCCTGCGCCCGGTACTTCACGATGTCCAGAACATTTCTCTGCATGGTCTCCCGGGCGTACAGCAGCCCCATGGGCTTGTCCTTCCATTCTATGATGTCCGTCAGCACACTGTCAGCCTCGTCTCTCAGCTTCTGCTTCACGCCCCGCTTATAGGCCGACATTCGCTTGTTCAGGTCTTCGTATGCTTTCTTTGCCTCATATAGCTGCAAAAGCTGCCCCGGCTTCATATCCTTGTATACATCCGCCTGCAGGTCTTCCGGTGTCATCTCCCCTCTCAGCAGCTTCCCGATGATCCGCTCCTTTTCATCGTCAATGAGCATTTTATCCCGGATCTTCTCGTACTCCCGCCTTGCCTTCCGCAGGTCATTTCCTGCTTCCAGTGCCTCCTCCACCGTCTTCGGCACATTGGCATTTTCAATTCTTCTGGCCTTCTCCCGGTTGGCGTATCCCCGCACATCCCGCAAATCCGGCATAACATCCCTCAAGGCGCTGGCCATGTCGTTTCGGAACCACTGCTTCGCGGTTTCCGCATTCTCTCCGTAATAATCATCCAGGCTCTGCTTGCTCTGTTCGATGCTGTGGGAAACCTGATACATCCTTTGCAGCTGCTCGGCTGGCGTTGTGATGCTCTCCGGGAACAGCTCCGGCGCCCTCTGGTTCAGCTGTCTGTATGCTTCCGCCACCGGCATACCGTTCTTTACGATCTTCACATTCCCGAAGGCGTGATTCTTGAAATTAGCGTAGTCCGGTATTCCCGCCTTGTCCTCCTGTCCGATGCTCACCTCGGTGTTTCGCAGCCAGTCCTTCACATCCCTGTAGGTGTCATAGAACAGTGTATTCGTCATCATGGCCTTGTCCATGATCTCGTCAAACAGCTGCCGCTCCTGCTCCGGGTCGATCCTTCCCCCTTCCAGATATCCGTCCACCAGCTTCTGCAAAGTCGGCATCAGCTCCTGCCGCTGCACTGTCCGCGGCACTCCGAGGCTGTCCGCCATTTTGTTCATCAGCCGTCTTTCCACGCCGTTCAGGTAGTTGGTTCCCTTCTTGTTCAGATTCTGCCGCACCGTCTCCCCCACGGCGGTCTCCTCCTCCGTGTTCCTCGCGGCACTTAAGGAATACCGGATATCTGGGTTCTGTCCGTCAAAAGTACCCACATTATCTGTTGCTGACTTTATCTGCGTATTGTTGAACACCACATAGAAGGTATCTTTTGCCATAGGATCATCCGTGTCATTCTCAATAATCACACCGTCATATCCGTTTTTCTTTGCATAGTCTAGAATTGGTCTTTCAAAACTCGGGTCTGAAAACTGTCCGGGCGACAGTTTGGCATTATATGGGTTTTTCATATTCAGGTATACAGCCTTGACTTCTCCGCCGCCCCGTTCTTCCATCATGGCTTCTGCATAGTCATCGGATTCTGAGAACCAGTATTCTCCCTTTCCCGACTGAAACACATGAAACTGTCCGTTCGTCCCATGATACACAATCTTCGGTGTTCCGTCTGAATTAACCACCTTACTTGCAGTATGCGGATGCTTCTCCCAGTCCCCAAACCACCTCTTAAACTGTGTACTCTGCGTAACATTTTCAAATCTAGGCTTGACAGGTGACTTTGCATCGCGTATACTGTTTACAAAGCCATCAAGGCTGCTAAGACCCCTGGGTATCGGATTCCCAGCGCTCTTCAGCACTTTGGTGGTTTTTTCTTTATTCACATAAAAAAGCGATACTTCCCCATTTTGGTGTGCGTTTATTGCATCAATCAGCCTTGTAATGCTATCTGTATTCCCGTGAGCAGTTGCCACTTTATTTGTGTCAATTCGTAATCCGTTGATATGTCCATGTCCTCCAACCTGAATGGCACAAATAACTTGTTTCCCACTTGCTACCTTCATTTCAACAAGAACATCAATATTTGATTCCGAAGCGTTTGCCTTTCCTATGCGCTTATCGTAGATAATAGCAATAGGATCAGCAATTTTTTCAGGTAATGAAGATAGTTCCCTAAGTGTGAATGTGTGATCAAGTTTTTCCTGATCACTTCCCTTGTATGTTCCATTTAGTGATTCGTTTATATGCTTCTGATTTATCGTCAAAGGAAGATTTGCAAGTCCTATCTTCTGTAAAACACTCGGTGTTCCTCCCAATACAAAAGAATCCCTCTCCGGAAATACTCCTTGTTGGAAGTCTGTAAGTTGCTGTTCAAATGATTTGCTGAAATCATACCCTGAATTGCTTGAAAATATCTGTTTTTGTCCGCTATCTGTATCTTCTTCTTCACCATCCACCCCGGACGGTGTTTTTTTATTCTCAATCCCGTCTTCCTGTGTCCCGTTGTCTGTGCCTGTATCAAACCTCCATTTCCCGTCATCTCCCCGGAACCATCCTGTCTGCTGCCGGATGGTCTCAGCGGAAACCTCCTGCTCCTCCATCTGTCTGGCCGTTTCCAGACTTTGCAGGTCGGCAGTCCTCGCCCCCTGCCCGGCGTAGCTGAACTTCTTTTTCAGCTCCCCGGTTTCCTCCATCTGGTGGAACATTTCCAGCTTCTGCTCATAGGTTTCCTCGTCCATGTCCCCGTTGCGGTACATTTCCTCCACATAGTCCCGGTATTCCTCCATGCTTCTGGGTTCTCTTTCTGTCCATTGTTTCCCCGTCTGCATGGTCTGTTCCGCCTGTCCAATCCCAGTCGTTTGGGAATCCGCTGCCGGATATCGCATTCCCGTTGTCTCCTTCAGGGCCTGTGCGTACAGCTGCCTGGTATTCCGCAGGAAAATCCGCTCCTCTGCCTTCTCGCTGCCCCTGTGCTTCACCAGCATACCGTCGATCCAGTTCAGAATCTTCGTGGCAATGGGTCTCTGCTTCTTGGCCAGCTCCCGGATGCTCTTCTCGTCCCGCAGAAGATATTGTGATACATAGTTTGCCACGATCTCCCTGTCCAGCTCCTCCGGTGTCACCGTCTGCCCGTTGGCTTCATACAGCCTTTTCTGCTCTGTCCGGTAGTTGTCGATATCCACGCCTTGAGCGAACCTTTCCAGTGCAATCTGCTTCAGGGTTCCATACAGTTTGCTCCCCTCTATGCTGTGGGTCAGCTCATGGCTGAATACCTGCAAATGGGGAAGGTCTCCCTCTGTGTTGATCCAGATTTCCCCATTCAGGAAGAATCCGTTCTCCACCACCTGCAATCCCTTCGGCTTTGTGTAGGCGTGTACCTTCCGCCCGGTGATCCGTCCCAGTCTTCCCAGCATGGCTGCCCAATCCGCTCCCAGCTCCTCCAGCGGCACCTCGTCATTTGCCGTCACAACAGTCTCCTGCTCCGGCTGCATGATGTCCTTTACGCCCTGCTCCTCCGTGTCTGCCTGTTCCCCTGTTTGCACGGCATTTACATCCGATTCCACGCCCGTGTTATCCGTTTGCACGCCCGTGTTATTGTTCTGTTCCGCTGTAACCGGATTCTGTTCCGCTGTAATGGTGTTTTGTTCCGCTGTATCAGTATTCTGTTCTCCCTGCTGCCCCGTCATCACCGAGCTTTGATACAGCCGTCCCATGTCATACTGGCTCAGGCTCTTCCCCTTGCTCAGCTTCTGCTGCATCTCCTGCGCCACCTGATAGGCAGGTGTCTGTGGATCCTGTGCCAAACCGTCCCGGATGACTTCGTTGATATTCTCCTGTGTGACCCCGGCTCTGTCCAGTTTAATTCCCAGTCCCTTTGCTCTGGCAGCGCCCACGGCCTGAGCTGCGCCGCCCATCATGCCGCCGGACATGGCGCTTTCAATCAGGGTCATGGCTCCCTGCATCACCATTTCCCTGTCCGCCGCTGCCTTGGCCTGCTGATAGTCCACGCCCTGCATCATCAGCTGGGCGATATTCTGGTTGTATTCGCTCTTGTCTCTCAGGATCACGCTCTGGGCGATGGCAGAGCCGATGAAGTTGGTTCCTTCCTCCCCCATCTCGATTACTGCGCTCTTTGCACTTTCCTTCAGCCACTGCCCTAGGCTTGCCGGGGCAATCTCCGCCTGTTTGATAATTCTGTCCAGCGGGATTTCTTCTGTCAGCACCTCCAGTCCAGCGTCCACGGTGCTCATCAGCACTGCCTCCATGGGGCTTGCCCCCTGTGCGCTGTATTCTGCCATGGCGTTCCCGAAGGCAGAGGAGGCGATCAGCGCCCGGGAGATTCCCTTCACGCCGCCGCCCATGTATGCCCGAATCAGGCTGTCCGCCGAACTCATACCGGCCTTGTATATCGCCGCCAGTGCCTCGCTCCCTGCTGTTGGCTTCTGCCCCCGGATGTTCTCCGCCACGGCTCCCGTCAAAGTCTGTCCCACCACATTGGGAAGGTTCCCCAGATTGTTGGGATCCAGTGTGGAATACTGCCCCGTAGGCTTGATAATCAGATTCTGCATCTGCCCCAGCGTTCCGGTGACAGATCCCGCTGCGTTGTATGCCCGTCCCTCGATACTGGCCCACAGCCCCGGCCAGAATCCGTCCTCCACATTGGAATACTTCTCTCTGGCCGCATTGGTTTTCGCCTCGTTCTCCACCCGGCTCAGGCTCTCGGCGATTTTCTGTACCTTGTCCTCGCCGTACTTCTGCGCCAACTCCATCTCCGCCGCTCTGGCAAGTCCCAGCCGTTCCGCGTTCTCATAGGCCTGCCTGGTATTTGCCTGATCTGCCGAAGCGGAGAAGTATGCCAGCCGTCCTGCCCGGTTTGCGTTGAACAGCCGCATCTTCTGCTGGTCTTCCTCCGACCAGCTCAAAAACTCCTGCACATTGCGCATGGTGGTTACTCTGTCGTTCTGGGCATTCTCCTGCTGTGTCCAGAAGTCCACCATGGTTTTCAGCTCCACTTCCTTCTGATCCTGCCGCGGCTGCACCGCCCCTGCCGTCTCGCTTGCGCTGTAGGCATCCAGCATATCCAGCCGAAGGTTCTTTTCCTTCTGCCGTGTGTACTCCGGTGAGGCTATGTATGCGTCATACTGCGCCTTCGCCTGATTCTTCATCTCGGTGATGTAGCTAAGCCCCTGCTGTGCAGCCTCCGTCTTATATCCCGTGTTGAATCCAGTTCCTAGTCTGGTAAATGTCTGTTGTCCCGGCAGTACCACTCTCTGTTGTCCCTGCCCAACCTGCATCAGCCGGGAGTTTCCCCCCGGCTGTCCTTTTGGATAATACACACCGTTTATGTTAGCTACCCGTTTTGGTTCCATCAGAGCGATATGCTCCTGCCGTGCCGCCTCAGAACTGGCTCCGGCAATGATTGCCTGCTGTTTCGCCTGCTGATATCCCTGATGGAACTCCTGAAAACTCATAGGCTTCGGAACAGGATTATAAATCGGCTTTCCCGTAGATACTGCTCTTTCATTGGTTGCTGTTGCCGCAGCCATTTCGTTCAGGATCTTCTGATAAGCGTTCATATGCTCCTCCTTACGAATTTCTGTACCACATCTTATCTGCCGCTGTCATCTTCCCCGTGTCATTACGGTTCTGCACCTTCTGAGCAGTCAATGCCGCAGACAACTGCTTGATTCTGGCATCTTGTGATTTCTTATACGCCTTCAATGCAGCAGCGTCGATTTTATCTCCTCCGCCACCTCCGCTGTAGTATCCTCCATCTCCGCCACCACCAGAGCTTGCCGCCTGAATGGCCTCCATGTTGTCCAGAAATGTGGTGATCCCCGGTGCCGTGTAGCCCAGTCCCTTGAACATCTCCCGCAGCGCAGGAATCCCCATGGTTCCTGCATAGGTGTTATACAGGTTGATGGCGCTCTGCATATCCTCCCTGTCCTTCTGGATCTGGTTCAGGTAGGCCGTGTAGTCGAAGTCCCTCTCATCCGTCAGTGCCCCCAGCTGGCTGATGTTCTTCTGGAACTCCTGCAAATACCGCTGGTAGGCCGTCTGTTCCAGCTCTGCCTCCCGGTCAGCAAGCTGGGTCAGGTAGTTGTTGCCTGCCTGCTGTGCCGCCGTCACCGCGTAGGAGCTTGCCACGCCCCCGCTTCCAGCCGCAGCCTTTGCCATGGTGTCCTCTCTGGCTCTCTCCGCCTCCCGAAGGTAGCGTTTGCGCACCGCTGCCGCGCTGGCGTTGTTGGGGTCATAGCTGAAGCTCCCCCCGTTTACCACCTTCTGCTGTATATCGTCCAGCTGATCCTGCTTTCCGAAGGTAAAGGAGCCTGTGCTCCCTGCCCCGTCCGTGGTGGAGGCTGCCGCCCCGGTGGTCAGCCCTCCTTAAACCTTTCTCAGCTGGTTCTGTGCCTCCTGTGCCAGCAGCTTCTGCTCTGTGGTGCTTGCGCTGTTGATGTCCTGCTGCAGCTTCACCATGCTCAGCCCAAACTCCGGGTTCTTCTGCACCAGCCCCAGATCATCCTGGCTGAACATATCCATCACCCCTGCACCGTTGGCAGCGGTTACAAAATCATCATAGGTGTATGCCATTTTACCTTCCTCCTTATTCCTGATTCTTCACATGGCTCTGCTGGTAGTATTCTCTTGTGATTTCCAGAATCTTCACCTGATTGTCCGTCTCCTGGCTGCAGTACCGCGTTCCCTCTATGCGGATCTCATACTGCCGAACCGCCCCGATTCCGATGCTTGCATAGGCGTTCTGATTTTGGATACTCTCCACAAGTCCCGATTGTCCTTTTGTTCCGCCCCATCCTGTCCATCCCTGCCCGTCCAGCCTGATCCGGATTCCGATGGGATGGGATGCCCGGATATGCAGCCGCTTCACCGACCTGCGGTACATACTCCGCCCCGTGGTCACATTGTTGTAGGTACTGTTGTCCGTGAAGGGTGCAAACTGCGCCCAGAACTCCACACTTTCCTCCATCTGCGCCCCCTGCGGCACATTGGCGGCATCTCCGTTCAGCCAGATCTCCCCCTTGTCGTTGAGCCAGTAAAGATCCATTCCGATTCTGGCAAACTGTACCGCATGGGTGTCGTCCTCCCGGCTCCACTGGCTGCACCTTGTGTCAAATACATACATCCCCCACTGTCCGTTTTCGTCCTCCATGGAGATGTAGTATTTCACCCCATTGCTTCCTGCCACTGCGTTTCGGAATCTCCGCTCCCCCAGCTTCTTGGAGATCAGCGTGGGAATGCCGCCGCTGTAGGCCACCACCCCATTCAGCCCCAGCCAGAACAGCGTCTCCCCGGCTACGGCAAGGCTGTCTCCGCTCCCCGGCTCCACGCCCATTGTTGCGCTGCTCAGCAGCTGAAAGTTACTTGGGTAGCTTCCGTATACCTTGTAGATTTTGTCCTCCTTGAAAAGCTGTGGAAAGCCCTTGTAGCTCACCGCACCGCTGAACCGCCCCGGGGATTCCGGCATCACAGTCCAGCTGTCGCTTTCCAGCCCATCGAAGACATTCCAGTTGGTTGGGTCTCCCGGCTTGCTGGCGTATACGGTCTTCCCGTCTGTGCCCCACAGCCGGTTCTCATTCTCCGTCATGGCGATCATGTCCGGCACGGTTCTCTCGATGGTGATTGTCCCGGTCTCCGTCACTGGCTCCTCCCCCTTCAGGGTGAAGGTGTTCTCGTAGAAATGCATGGTGTCCCCGGCAATTTCCCGGATAATCGGGGTCTTATTGTTCTTTGGCTCTGCCGTGCATCCACTGATGGTCACGGCATCCCCCTCTTTGAAGTAGTCCCCCCAGTTTACGCCCTCTGCCCGGATTGCGTTGGCCTTGGCATTCTCGTCATACAGCTTTCCGTCCTGAAACACCGCCCCGGTGCCTTCCCATTTGCTTCCCATACCGGTCATGGTTCCGTCCTCGGTGTTGAAGATCAGCTTGTCCGGCAGAATCAGAATCCGCTTTCCCATAGTGCAGAAGCGTTTCTTCCCAGGCGTGACCTCCGCCACCTTCTGCCCATCGTAATAGAATCCGCTTCCGTCCACCCATCCCAGCTTGTCCAGTGCCACCAGTCCCCCGGGATCATTCAGCTTCCCGATTTTGTATCTCGGCAGACGGCTGGCCAGCACCGGGTAGTGGTCTGTGCACATATTTTCCATGTCCCATATCTCGCCGTCTCTGGCTCCCTGGGTGTGGTTCATCCCTCCGAACTGCACCTGTGTTGCCATTCGGTTCCGCTTCACATACTGCATACTCGGCAGTCTCATAGCTTCCTCCTTATACCGTGCTTCCGTTTACAGTCACATTCCCCACCAGCTTCACGCTCACGCCTGTCCCTCCTATGGTAATGCTCCCGTCCTCTCCGATGGTTACGGCCTGCCCCAGCTCGTCCAGTGCAATCTGTGCCTGTCCCACCTGCTCCTCAAGCCCCTGCACCAGCGCTTCCATGCTGCCCTTCCAGCTCTGCACCGTAGCCAGATCCGTTTCGTTCTCCGTCACCCGGGCAGCCAGATTCCGTATCCGCTCGTCCAGCTTCTCAAGGTCAGCCACCACCGCCAGAAGCTCCTTGTCTGTGCTGTCCACCGCATCGGCCACCTCTTTTGTGGTGTCCTTCTGGAAATTCTTCATAGCCTTCTGGTTCCAGTTGCTTGCTTCCAGATTGCTCAGCTGGTATTTCAGGCTCTCCACCAGAATGGGAATGAAGTTGTGCAGCTCCATTACCATCTGCCATGTGCTTTCCCTGCCTGTGATGGTAGGCATATTGTTGTCGATGCTCAGCCAGTTGCTCGCCATATGTTCCTCCTTGCAAAAAGGGGCTGGCTATCCGCCAGCCCCACGCTGTATTCCCCTGTCATTGCGAACCAGTGATCACACTGGTGTGGCAATCCGTCCTTATTCCTGCTGCTTCTCTCCCATAGCCTCCACGGCCTTCGCCCCGGCTTCCAGCAGCTTCACCAGCCACCCGGGGACGCTGGCACCCATCTTCACGGCATTCTCCAAAATACTGCCCAGCTCCGTAATGATGTACCACGCCAGTACCAGCGGCAGGATCACACCCGGCCACTGAATCGTCACCGCCGGAATGTTTTCGCAGATAATCAGCATAATAATGTCCGCCATGCCGGATACTGCCACCACAAGGATCATGCCGCCCTTGTGCCACAGCCCCTGCCGGGCTACCGCGCTGCTCCACTTGCCCTCCTTGCAGGCCGCCATGGTGCCGGAGATGTAGTCAAGAGCCATGGCGATGACCCATGCCACCATCATAATGCCCTTCCAGCCCAGCAGCTCCCCCAGCGCTGTGAAGAACACCACCAACGCCGCTTTCCATGCCAACATTGTTTCCTTCATTTGATTCTCCTCCTTTACTCCACGATCATCCAGTCATCTGCCAGCATATCCGCCTGAGAAGCCAGCCAGCCAACCTGTCTGCCGCGTGTGCCAACAAACACCAGAGCCTGACTGTCAATGTCAAGGTGCTGCACAGGCCGAACCGGAATGTCGCCGGGAGCAGTATAGGAAAAATCGTGTCCCAGCTCGACATATTGATTCTTCCCATTCCAGCCTGCCCGGGCAATCTTCTTTCCCATCTTCGCCGCCTCAATGGCCAGACCGAAGTTCATGCCGGAAGTCTCCCGGTAGGCTGCCTCGAACACATCCTTGGGAGACCAGCTCTCATAGCCGTCAGGGTAGATGACCTTGTAGCCGTCCTCAAACCCACGGTCAGCAAGGCAGTTTTCTGCGGGAACCTTTCGCATCTTAGGCTCCGCCTGAATGATCTTGGTTCCAATGTACTGTTTCATAAAATAATCCTCCTAAGTAAAATTGATTTCTTATCCATATGTAAACCGGTTCACAAACCCACGGTTCCACATGCCTGCATGGATGCCCCAGCTGTACACGCCGATTTCGCCGTCTGTGATATGCCGGCTGACAACGGCCAGCAGCTTCTCCTTGTCCCGGCAGTGCAGATCCAGTGCGTTTCCGGTCATGTGCAGGCTTGCATATGCGCCGCCGACTTCGGAGTTGTGGATGCTGCACCGGTACCCGGAGCCTCCAGCCTGTGCGATTTGGATTGGTTCCCCGTAGTCATCCCGAATAAGCTGGAACATCTCCACCATCTGCTTGCTGATGATGGATTCCCGGCAGCACCCATTTCCCTGACAGTGGATTTCATGCGCCCAAAGATTTTTGGACAGCTGCACATCCACCCCCCGGGGAATGTGATAGCAGCCATCGGATTGCAGGTATTTGGCAGCATCATCAGATGCAGCTGTTAAGTTTTCCTTAACAGCTTCCTCCGGCATACCGTAGGCCACAGCGTGGCGTAGTGCCTTATCCGTTTCCTGCCCTGCCAGCCCGTCCACCACGATGCCGCCGAAGTCCTCCTGAAACCGCTCAACAGCCGCTTTGGTCTGCTGCCCATAGATGCCGTCTATGTTCCCGGAGTAATAACCCAGATACGCCAGCAGGTTTTGTCGCTGCTTTATGGATGCCACACTATGTCCTCCTTAAATGCTGCTGTGCAGCAGCCTTTTTCACCTTTTTCATCTTCTGCTTATCGTTAAATCCATACCGTTCCGCTTTGTCTGCGTTCCCGATAGTATAATAATTCTCCATCAGGAAAATAAGGTCATTTGTTTGCGTAAGCATCGGTTCGAGATCTCTAATTCGCCGTTTAAGCCAGAATGCTTTCTCCGGAGATGTCTCCGTCGCCAACTCAGCCCTGAGCATCCGCAGCCGTTCACGCAGCATTTTCGCAGACCGCTTGTATTCATCGACCGGAAACACAGCATCACCTCCCGAGATTCTGCGAATGGCTTCTGATCCGGTTTATTTCCCGGTTTTCATCCGCTGCTTTACCACATTGGCCATCCTGGCAATAAACTGTCCATTGGTTGGATTTCCCGTGTTTTCGCGCACAGTGTTTCCAAAATACTTCATCTGCGCGCTCTGGTCACCGCGCTGCCATGTAATCTCAATAAGATTTCGGATACTTCGCTCCACCCGTCCAGCCGTGGTGTTGAATTCCGCCCCCAATCTGGGGTAAAGCCCTAATGTAAGGTTGCCCATCATCTTGTAGTCGCTGATCACAAGCATGATGCCCCGAACCGCATATGCAAAACCGTTCAGATGATCCGGCGCACCCAGATCCAGCAGCACCTGCCGAATTAACGCTTCCGGATCTTCATACACATATCCTTCGCATTCCGCGATATACTCTCCCTCCATGAGATCCCAGAGCCGTTTCCGTGCTTCCTCCATCTGTTTTTCATTCTGTGCCAGCAAAAGCTGCGCAATTGCGTTGATTTTCAACTCAATGCCAATCATAAAGTAACCCCGTATTTCGCAAGGATAGCAATGAAATCCTCCGTCAGCACCTTTTTCAGCTGGCCGGATGGCAGCTTGGCAAAGGCTTCTGCCATGGCGCGCATATCTGCCGCCGCGCTTTCGTCCGCCTGAATCTCCACCAGCCGCACCTTTGCCGCCTTTGTCCACTTATTCATCCGCGCTCACCCCCAGCATCTCCAGCGCAGCCTTTGCATCCGCAAGCTCCGCCTCCATATCCGCCAACTGTTGCAGCTCGTACTCCCTCTGGGCAGCATCCAGCGAATCCCACGGCTTCCACGGAGACAGCATTTCACCACGGTATACCGTGCCATCCGGTGCTGTCCACGAATGTCCATCCGGGATGTAGCGATAGCCGTTGATATAGGTAGGGCATTTACCATCAAAGTGATCAACATCCACTGCCGCCAGATTACCGCCATTTTCTGCATGGCAGATATAGTTTTCATCCAAAAAAACAATCACGCACACCCCTCCTATTCCAGCCACATTTGCGATATTTTTAAAATGCTGTTAGCATTTGCGCCATTGCATCTGATATCGTTCAGGAATGCTCCATCCACAATGTGGAATACTAGCACAGAGGTGATGATTATGGCAAAGAAAGGTATGACCCATCCCGATGTGACCCGTGGGCCGAGAAATGAGACTTCCCCTGTCCCCCAGATTCAGGGCAAGGCCAAAAGCGGTAAGGAAAAAGCAAATCCTATCATCGCAGGAACCACCGGCGCAAACCAGAAGGTGTGGCACGAAAAGCCCATATCCAAGGCTCACGGAATCATTGATACAGATCTGGCGAGGGATAATCTGGAAAACGGCATTCCGTTTGCAGATCTCCAGGACTTGTAATTCCCAATGCAGGGCACGGTACCAACGTGCCCTGTTCATAGGCCATTCCTTCAAACGAAGCAGACGGCTATGTACTGACAACAAGAAACCGCTTACTCGAAACAATCAAGTAAGCGGTTCGGTATGTATTAGATTCTTTTAACTGGGACAGAAAGGACTTTCAGAATCAGGTTATCCACGCAGTCCGTGAAGCGTCCCTGCTGAATCAGTTTGTTCTTCATCTGGACAAGGCTTCTGATCAGAACTCTGTGTTCACTCTCACTCAGATACAGGTAGTGTCTTTTCTTCATCATGGGATAATCCCCCTTCTTGTTGTTTCTATGATTCCATTATAAACACTTATCGTTCCCTTTCAAATGTGCAGCATACTTTTGGAGTATGGATTTTCACCTTCCATTCCTCGGCCCTTGCAGAATATCCTTTCCAACCAGCCAGAGCTGCCCAAGCGGATTTTTTACAATCACCTGACAAAGCGGCAGCTTCCGAAGATTGGTATGCTCGACCCCCTCCTCCAGTTTGCTGCTGGGATCGGATTCATCCGCAATATGCCCCCACGCCTCCGAAATCGGCAGCGGTTCGGCTCCACCACAAGGGTATTAAACAAACCTTATTTCTTCAAAGGTGGCTTTGCTGTAACGGTTTGGCTATAATACCATCACAGAAAAAGACGGTTTTCCATCACGGAAAGCCGCCTTTTTTCGTTAATTTGGGCAAGAGAAAACCGCCCAGCGATTGCCGGACGGCTTCCCTAAAGGAGAAACTCTGCACCGAATGTGCTCTTTTTTGGCTCTCTGTTCGTGGAAAGCCCTGTGTGCTGCGTTCAGCTGTTCACGCCGTTCCTGTTCCCACATTGCATTATAAAACGCATTCAAGGCACGCTCTGCCGATCTCCGGTCAGCTTGATATATTCGCTGTTGGTTCTTTTTGCGTTGCTGGTAACAGGCAGCAGCTCCGGTGCATTCCGGTTTCGTGCACATCAAACAAATAGCGGCATCCCTACGGCTGGCTTCTTCCTCTGTCAGCTTATCAGCCATCGGCATCACCGTCCAGAATATGCTGGATTTCGGCTGCTACCTTCTGGATATGTTCAGCTCGTTCTGCTTCTGTCCTAAATTGTGAAGGCTTCCGCAAGGGTTCGTCCAGACCGTCACCCACACCGATTTCCGCTAACTGCATCAGCAGGGAAGCAAACATCTTGCCGCTACCATAGCCCATAAACCGGGCATACATATCTTGCTGATCTTCCGTCAAATCAGAATATCGCTTACCATACCGCATAGCAGCCGCCACCAGAGCGAATGCCTGGGTTTCCTGTGCGACCTTTTCAAGCTGTGCCAGCTTCCTTTTGGATATTCCTGCCATAGCTTCAGCCCCTTTCGTCAGCGGTTGCCGTCTGGACAGCGTGCAGTAATGTTTCCATTGCCGGGTTATCCTTCACAGAAAAGGACACAGAGGCATCCTGTGCGGCAATACCAAACGCCGCCAGAGCATTAACTGTCTTTGTGCTGCCATCCGGATATAGCACCCTTACCACAGAAGGGCTGTTACGCTCCAATTCTGCAAGCCGTTTCTTAAAGTCCATAGTTTTCCTCCATCTGCCGGGCGATCTCTTGTAGGCTGGGTTCGGCTGGGTCAATAACGCCCAGCCTTTCCAGATATTCATGAATGACACGGTTGCAGGGCCTATTCTTGACCCTATCTTTTCCCGTTGGAATCTCGAAGAGAAAAATACGGGGATTTCCCGCCCGTTTCTTTGCGTTGAAACGATAATATGATGGGGGAAAATTGGGGTTTGCCCAGGGATATATGACGTTTCTTTCTGGGTCTGCTCATGTCCCGAAGGGGAGGAAAGCAGGGGTGGCTGAGTGATTTGCAAGGACAAAATAAGAAGAAAAAAGACCTTATGCAGCACACCGAAATGTACTGCACAAGGTCTTAAATTCTTAGGTTTTCTTGGGAGGTCTCAGGATGCGAGAAGTTGCCTTTTGCGGGCGGTTAGAGGATGCCGAGATTTCCCAAAAACATTTAACTTATTCCCACTCGCAAAATGAAACTTAATTCTAAACGCTTTTGTTTGGGGGATTT